>JACDGP010000022.1 GCA_013821605.1 Herpetosiphonaceae bacterium | reverse complement strand
GTCTGATGTTGCTCCGAAGAACGGAGCATCGTACTTACGCTGGCTCCCAGCCGTTGAAGCAGGTTTGGTTGTGCGCGCCAGTCGTTGACCTCGTTCGGAAACTCGCGCTCGTGCATGAACCGGCGATGTGCCGCCATTTCGGCCTTGACGCGAATATATGTTGCATAATCCATTTTCTGTCTCCATCTCCCGTAATGTTAGGTACTGCGGGCCGCGCTTCTCGCGTTGCCCTGATATAACTTTACGCTCTGGAGGCTTTCAGCACATCGCGAGACTACGCTATTAGGACTAGCTATTCGGTCCGATTGGCCCTCAACCATTAGCGAATTCTCGCTAATGAGCCATGCTAATCGATAGCGAGTGAGGTTGGAGCCACTTCGATGAGCAGGGGTGGGGCACTAGATCAATTCATGCTCAACGGCAAAACGTGTTGCAGCACTGCGTGAGGTGACGCCGAGCTTATTGTAGATCCTGCGTAGATGGGCGTTGACCGTGTGCGGGCTAATAATCAACTGTTGGGCAATCTCGGCATAGGTGAGCCCTTGGGCGATCAGTCGCAGCACGGCGACTTCCCGCTCGCTGAGCCCTGCGGGGTAGCTGCGCACGTTGGTCTCGACGACTGGCGCGGGAGGCACTATGAGCGCCGCGGTGGGCTCCGGCGTCTCAAGAAAAGGCTCGACGGCATAGGCCAGCGCATCATCCAGTGCCAGCGCCTGTCCCTCGGTCCAGGCAGCACTCCAGACTGCCGGCTCAAGCTGCGTGCGTGCTGAGGTGACGACGCGCTCGTATTCGGCAGCCGGCTCTGGGCCCCACTCTGCTACCGGTAAGGTGAGCTTTTCAGCCGCTCCGAGCAGACGTGCCGCACGCCCGGCACCCTGGACTCCCAATGATCCTGCAATGCCGGCCAGTCCATGGAAGCACCACGCGATCCCGTCCATGTGCTCCAGGTTCAAGAACAAGCGCAAGCTTTCATGAAACAAGCGCTCAGCTTCCGGTAGGCTGGCTTGCCATAGGGCCACATAGCCACGGCCATGTAATGCCGTTGCCAGGCCGGGCTTGAGCCCGAGGTCGCGGTACAGCGTGATGCACTCCTCATAGATTAACGCAGCACGCTCATAATCGCCGCGCCAGCGCAGTGCATTTGCCAGATGATTGAGCGCGACTGCAATGCCTGCTTGGTCCCCCGCTTCGCGCAACGGCTCCAGCCGTTCCGTTGCAGGGTGGTGCTTGAGAGTGGGATCATCATGGAGGTACATGATCCAGGCCAACTGCTGCCGCGCAAAGGAGATGCCCCAGCGGTCGCCCAACTCCTGAAACAAGCGCAGTCCCTGCTCGGCATGCATGTGAGCTGCTTGTAGGTCGTCACGGCGAGCCGCCGCCTCACTCTGCCAGACATGGGCTAAGGCCTCACCCCACCTATCGCCAAACTGCCGGAAGAGCGACTTGCTTCCATCAATTGAGGTTGCATCCGTCTCCTTGTCGCCCCAGCCATGCACGCCGAGCTGTCCAAGCGCAACGCCGAGACCGAGAGCATCCCCGAGATCTTGGAAGATAGCCACGCTGGCAGCTAACAGCGAGGTCGTCGTAGCATCACTCTGGGGATAGCGTGGACCAAAGATCAAGGCGGTACCGAAGAGGACCTTCGCCAAGTACTGGCTGCCGCTCGGCTGCTCGACCTCCAATTGGGCTAAGTCGACGCCCACCCGGGCCAGCAGGTCCGTTAACCGCTCTCGCCCTTCACGTAGATGGCCACGCAGATACCAGAACCATGCCAGTGCCGCTCCCATCCGTAGTGCTGTCTCAAGCTCGCCGCTGGCAACATACCAGTCCAACGCAGCTCGCAGGTTATCATGCTCCCGCTCCAACCGCTCAAACCAGTCGAGCTGCTCCTTGCCCCGCAGGGCCGGTTCCGCTGCTTCGGCCAGCGCGAGATAATAGGCAGCGTGGAGCCGCTTCGTTTCATCCATCCCAGGGCTCGCCTCTAGCCGTTCAAGTGCATACTCGCGGATCGTTTCCAGCATGCTAAACCGTAATTCACCGTTGAGGCTTTCCCCCTGCCGAATGAGGCTTTTGTCTAACAACGACTGTGTACCTGCCAGCACGTCGATGCGGGTCGCCTCCGGTCCCTGTATATGCCCGCACACTGCTTCGGCTACCTCCAGTGCCCACCCGCCTACGAAGACCGCGAGTCGCGCGAACAAGCGCTGCTCATCATCGCTGAGCAGCATATAGCTCCAGTCGATGGTGCCGCGCAGTGTTTGCTGGCGCATGGGCAGATCGCGCGCTCCACCCGTTAGAAGTGGCAGGCGCCGGTCGAGCCGTGCCAGCAGGGTCTGTGGCGTAAACAGGCGGATACGCGCCGCCGCCAGCTCAATCGCTAGCGGTAGCCCGTCAAGTCGAGCGCAAATTTCAACCACGGCTGTTGCATTGGCGTCCGTTAGGGCGAAATCAGCCTGTGCCGCTTGTGCACGCTCAACGAAAAGCTGGATGGCGGGGTATTCTGCAAGATGTTCGGTGGTTGGCAGGTGCTCTGTGTCCGGCAACGTCAAGGGTGGGACGAGGAAATCCTGCTCACCGTAGAGCTGCAACGGACTACGACTCGTTACCAGCACTTTAAGACGTGGACACGCACGTAAGAGTTCAGCCACCAACGCACCGGCCGGCAGCACCCGCTCAAAGCTATCCAGGACCAGCAGCACTTGCCGGTCGGCCAGGTGCTCGCGCAGTTGATCGACCATCTGGTGGCCGGCAACTTCGGTCATCCCCAATGCACCGGCGATCATGGCACCTACGAGTACAGGCTCCGTCACGGGTGCCAATGACACAAATCCCACACCGTCAGCGAACGTCGCTTGCACATCATGGGCAAGTTGGACGGCCAGACGCGTTTTGCCGGCACCACCCGGTCCGGTCAGCGTTAACAAGCCGACGTCGTCCCGCAGGAGTAAGCCGCGCACAGTAGCCAACTCCTCGTCGCGACCGATCAACGGCGTGCGTGGATGTGGCAAGCTGACCAGGCCATTGTGTCCTGGATGCACTAGGCTCTTCGCGGCTGAATCTCCGCTCATATTGTCCATTCGTCTGCCCACCATCAAGCGCGAGCAGGCTGAATTGTAATCGATATGTGTCGAGCCTGTGAGCCCTCAGGCGTTCGGTGGGCCCTCTCGCTGAGTTGCGTTTTGCAGCGCTGCATATTCTGCAGGCGTATCGACATCGTCAATGACCGCAGAAGTATCGACCGGCACCAGCTGAAGGCGTTCGGGCGAACGCTGTATAACGGCTCGCGCCCCACGATCACCGGTAACGGTTAGCAGTTCAGGCCAGATGCCGCGCGGAAAGATGACCGGATTGCCACGCTGCCCACAAAAGCTCGGGGCAATGATCTGTTCAGGCCACTGCGCCTGCTCGCTCACCAAGCACAGGAGCAGTTCTGGCGTTACGAGTGGCTGATCGACCAGCAGCACGGCGACTGCGTCGACGTCAGAGCCAAGTGCTCGTATGCCCGCGATCAACGACGTACTTTGTCCCTGCTCGAAATCGGGATTATGCGCGATCACCAGCGGTAGCCCGCCCAGTGCTGCAGCGACTGCTTCGCCTACATGGCCGGTAACCACAATAAGCGGTGTGAGAGGTACGGCCAGCGCCACCTGGGCTAGGTGGCGCACGAGTGGCTGTCCTCGCCATGACAGTAGCATCTTGGGCTGGCACATGCGCCGGCTCATGCCGGCAGCCAGAATGAGCCCGGCCACCATCTCTATGGTTGTTTGCCGCGCCACACGGCGATGATTTCGGCTAAGATGCTGATTGCGATCTCCCCCGGTGACACACCGCCAATGGGTAGTCCAATCGGTCCGTGAATCCGCGCCAGATCCTCCTCGCTCACCCCGGCCTCGTGCAGTGCCGCTCGTCGCTTGTCTTGCGTCTTCGTTGATCCGATGGCGCCAAGGTAGCGCACCGGATAACGCAGCGCTGCTTCGGTCGCAGGATTGTCGAGCTTGGGATCATGCGTCAGAATCACGACGGCTGTCGAGCGGTTGAGCTGGAGGCCGGGCAGTGCTTCATCCGGCCATTCGGCTACCAGTGCATCGGCCTGCGGAAAGCGTTCGGCAGTCAGGAAAGCAGTCCGTGGATCAACCACCGTCACGCGAAATCCGAGCAACTTGGCTGCATCGGTGAGTGGGATCGCGATATGCACGCCGCCTACAATCACCAGATGTGGCGGTGCAGGATACGTCTCGATCAAAACCTCGACGGCCTCCCCCGCAAGGGTGTGGAAAGGTCGCGTCTCGCTCTGCTCCGCATCCAACAACGCCAGCGCCACCGCGCGTACTGCGCCATCCAACTCTTCATCGCCCAACGTTCCCAGCCCCAGTCCCTGCTCGTCAAGCAACAGCTTGGCCCCGAGAGCTGACCCACGCACAACCGTCGCCAGTGCCACCGGATGTTGCTGGTCAAGGGCCTCCACAAGTGTTGTGAAAATCATAGAGGAAATTGAACTCAGCGGCGCTTGCGCTGGATCAGGCTGGCAACCCAGCGGATACTAACCACAATACAAGCTGCTAGTGTGAGGTAGATGACAACGAAGGCCGGATTAAAGCCTGTATAATCCATAGATTACCCTTCTACCAATCGAGCCGCTCCACAAACACTTCGATCTCGCCGCCGCATGCGAGACCAACCTCCCAGGCTTGCTCGTCGGCTACACCAAAATGCAGCAGTTGTCGTTCTCCTGTCTGAATCACGTCTTGACAAGCCTCAAAGACCGCGCCTTCGATACAGCCACCACTGACCGAGCCCGCCATGGCTCCATCGCTGGCGACGGCGAGCTTGGCACCCACGCGCCGTGGAGCCGATCCATAGGTGCGCGCCACGGTCGCCAGCGCTACCGCTGCCCCACGCGCCTGAGCTGCCTCAATAAACGCTAAGACCTCATTCACGCGCCGCCTCCAGTGCCTCGGCCACCTGATCAACCAGTGAGCCTAGCTCACGATGCAAGAGCGGCTCGTCCACCACGGCGCGATCCGGTTCGCTATGCTCTTTATGGAAGCGTTGCAAGGTCGTCGCGTCCGGTGTGACGGTCGCCTCCCAGTAGGTGACGCCCTCCTGGTCGGTCTCCGGATCGGTAGTGCGTAGGATCGCCCGTCCTTCGCCACCTTCAACCTCGACTACCTGTAGCGGATCGATCACGTTGATATGTTCAGCGATCTTACCGGCAGTCGTGCCCACATCGGGCAAGGGCGCATCTGGCCTAACCGTAATCTGGCGAATACCACCGGCATACCGGTCGCAGTGTTCCATATCGACCACGACCGTCACATCCTCAGCCTGAGCTTCGACTGTGACCTCGCCCTGGCCTTGCGCCTTACGCAATTGCTCCGTGAGTTCTTTGTGCAGTGGTGTCGTCATACAGGTATGCCCGCTAGCCTTTAATCGATCCGCCGTTCGCTATAATCTCGCCCATCAAAGGACCAGAGCTGTTTCTTTTCGTCTAGCACCGTCTCGATATGCACCGGACGCGTCCAAATCTTATGGAGACTGCGTAGCGTATCGCGTGCATAATCCAACCGCAGATCGATGCCCTCATGCCGGTGTTTGAGATACAGCTCGCCCCGATTATGATAATTACCGTCCTGCACGCACACAAACGGCTGGCCGAAGTTGGTCATGCGGAACAGCAGTTTTTGCTTGATCTGCTGGAACTCGCGCGAGGCAATCTCGTACAGATCCGTATCGCGATTATATTGGAAGGTGAACATCTTCTGATCCAGCACGAACTCGGGCGTCAGGAACTCGTCTAGAAAGGTGATGTCATTATGGAAGCGCCGCACTTCGAACAACTTCTGGCGCCCCAGGCCCAGCTTTTTGTCCCAGTTGCGTCGCGTCTCCATGTCGTCACACTCGTCCCACTCTTTGCCGAACTTGCCCTTATTCCACCGATCTTCGATATCGCGCAGCAACTCGATCCCCAACTTGTAAGGGTTCATGCGGCCCGGACTGGTGCCCACGACTCCCGCATGATGCTCCGCGAAATCCACAATCTCCGAGGCTCTGGCTGCCTTTTTAGTCATGATCTCGCTATGCCAAAAAGAGGCCCATCCCTCATTCAGTGTCTTCGTCATCGCCTGTGGACCGAAATAATACGCCTCATCGCGAATGATTTCGAGGATCGTGTGCTGCCAGCGCTCCAGCGGTGCATAGTTGAGCAAGAACAAGAGCACATCTTTTTGGGGATTCTCGGGAAAGTTGCGTGCCTGCTGGCGTTCGGCTTCCTGTTTTTTGCGCTGATCTTCCAGGAATGAGGGCGGGTTGATATAGCCGCGCATATACGGCTTATCAACGGGCAAGCCCAGCGCCACGGTCTGCTCCTCGTCCTCCTGCTCGACCACCGGCACATTCGTTTGCGACTCCGGTCGCAGAATAAATGGTGCGTGGTAATCGATCAGGTTTTCAAGCGACAGGCAAACGTCGATAAAATCCTCAACGGGCTCATAGCCATAGCGGTCGATCGCCTTTTGCACCCGCACGGCATGGTTGGCCATCGCGTCCAACATATGCCGGTTCGTATGTGAAAACCACATATTGTTCTTGAAGAAGTCGACATGCCCGGTCACGTGCGCCATGACCATCTTCTGGGTGGTCATCTCGTTGCCTTCGAGCAGATAGGCATACGAGGGATTGTTATTAATTACCATCTCGTAGATGATCGACAAGCCGTACGTATGACTTTTGATCATCTGGTCGAAGTCCATCCCGAAGCGCCAGTGCGGGTAACGGGTCGGAAAGCCGCCGAAGGCCGCGACCTCGTACAACGTGCGGTAGTCCAGTACCTCGAACGAGATCGGAAAAAAGTCCAGGCCGTAGCCCCGTGCGTAGCCTTCGATCTCGTCCCACGCCGCTTGCAGATCCGGCGGTAATCGCGTGTTTCGCATAGACGCTCTGTGTTCTTTCTACTTGCCTTTGCCCAGAAAGTCTTTGATCGTGTCGTACACATCGTCGCGGTCGGCAATCTCGGAGATGACCAAATTCTCGGCCCGTCCAACGTATTCCTCAAGATCATGTGCAAAACGGCCTGACCCATACAACGAGCGGACTTGCCCATAGGCGAATAAATTGAGCTTGGGCAACAGTTGCCCGCGTAGCAACTCGACACACTCGCGTGTATCACCGCCACCCCAGTTATCGCCGTCTGAAAAGTGGAAGGCATAGATATTCCACTCGTCGGGCGAGTAGCGCTCTTCGATCATCCGCAACGTCAGCTTGTAGGCCGAGCTGATCTTGGTGCCGCCGCCCTCACGAATATAGTAAAAGGTCTGTTGATCGACCTCTTTGGCCGCCGCATCATGCACAATATAGCGGATATCGATGCTCTTGTACTGCGAGCGGAGCCAGGTCTCGATCCAGAAGGCTGTGATACGCACGAGTTCTTTTTGCTCGGTGCCCATCGAGCCGCTCACATCCATCGAATAGATGATCACGGCGTTCGACTCGGGTTGCAGCTTGGTCTTCCAGGTGCGATAGCGCATATCGCCCTTGATCGGCACGATGATCGGATCGTCAGGATTATATTCGCCACTAGCGATCTGACGCTTCAAAGCCTCACGGTAGGAGCGCTTGAAATGGCGTAGTGACTCGGGTCCCACCAGTGCAATGCCCGAATACTTGTCCTTCTCAGCGATAATATTTTGCTTGCCTTTGGGCTGGATGTTCGGCAGTTGCAACTCCTCGCCCAGGATCTTGGCTAGCTCCTCCAGCGACACATCCACCTCGATTGCGTGGCCCCCCGACTCCTCACCGGCTTCACCTTGGCCGGGTTGGCCATCGCCGCGCCCGATCGGATCGCCGACGTCGCCATCGCCTTGACCGACGCCGCCGCTCTGCTTCTGGCCAAACCGAAATTGCGGAATATCAATTTGCGGCAGGGGGATCGACACATAGCGTCGCCCCTGCCGCCCGATCAACTCGCCCTGCGACATATATTTGCGCAGGTCTTTTTTGATCCTACCCCGCACAATCTGTCGGAAGCGATTTAAGTCGCGATCTACCCGGTCAGCCATGTGCGCTTTACCTTCTCAACTACCGCCCGCGCATCAATTCCGGCTCTTGACATCACCACGCGCGAAGATACTGGCCACGAAAGTGAGCACGTCGACCGCACAGCGCTCGCAGTATCCAGACTCGCGGATCAAGCGGGTCTTGACCACGTCGATCTTTTCCTGCGTATCGCGGTCGATCACCTGCGACACCAGGCTCGTCAGCTTGATCGAGTCTTTTTGATCATCGAACAGCTTCAACTCCAGCGCGCGATGCAGTCGCTCGTTCGTTTTGAAGTCAAACTTCTTGCCTTCGACCGCCAGTGCACCGATATAGTTCATGATCTCACGCCGGAAGTCGTCTTTGCGAGCATCTGGAATATCGATCTTCTCCTCGATCGAGCGCATCAGCCGCTCGTCCGGCTCTTCATACTGGCCGGTATAGCGGTTGCGCACCCGCTCGCGCTGGGTATACGCTTTGATGTTATCGATATAGTTGCCGCACAGCCGGCTAATGGCTTCCTCGTCGGCCGAGATCGCGCGTTGTACTTCGTTTTTGACGATCTCTGCATACTCGTCTTTCACCACCGATAGCAGTTCACGGAAGCGCTTGCGGTCCTCGTCGTTGGCGATCAGTGAGTGATTCTTTAAACCGCCTTCCAGTTCGTTAATCACCATGAAGGGGCTGATGCAGGTGTCATTGGCATCGCTCACCAGCGCATTGCTGATTTTATCCTGAATATACCGTGGCGAGATCCCGCTCAAACCTTCGCGCGCCGTTTCTTTGCGTAGCTCTTTGATATTGTCTTCGGTAAAGCCCGGCAGCGACTTGCCGTTATACAGCTTGAGCTTTTGCAGCAACGTCAGGTTGGCCTTCTTCGGCTCTTCGAGCCGCGTCAACACCGCCCACATCGCGGCCATCTCGACCGTATGTGGCGCGATATGCTTGCCACGGACGCGCTGCGTGTTGAAGGACTTCTCGTAAATCTTGATTTCGTCCTTCAGCTTGGTGATATACGGAATATCAAGCCGCACGGTGCGATCCTTGAGCGCCTCCATGAACTCGTTATTCTGGAGCTTACGATATTCGGGCTCGTTGGTGTGCGCGATGATCACTTCATCAATATCCGTCTGGGCAAACTTCTTGGACTTGATTTTGTGCTCTTGCGACGCGCCGAGCAAGTCGTACAGAAACGCAACATCAAGCTTCAAGGCTTCGATAAACTCGATAATGCCGCGGTTGGCCACATTGAATTCGCCGTCGAAGTTAAAGGAGCGCGGATCGCTATCCGAGCCATACAGCGCGATCTTGCGGTAGTTAATATCGCCGGTCAGTTCGGTCGAGTCCTGGTTCTTCTCATCCTTGGGCTGGAAGGTGCCAATGCCGACCCGGTCTTTCTCCGAGAAGATCAGCCGACGCACACGTACATGCTTGATCGCCTGCGTCCAGTCGCCACTATAGCGCCGCAGCAGATCCCGCTCGTTGTAGCGGCAAGCCGGGCAAAGATCGCCCGCGATCTGGATTTCCTGCCCGTCTGCCAGTTGCGCATTCAACTCGGCCACGAACTTGGCACGAAACTCTTCGGGGATTAGGTGGAGCGGCTCTTCGTGCATCGGGCAGTCTTCCCAAGCGGTCTCCGGCACGCCTTCTTCTAGGTCGGCTGCCTCACCCATATACCAGGAGAAGGTATACAATGCGCCTTCCTCACGACGAGAATACTGCTCCAACCCTTTTTTGAGGCGCCGCACGATCGTTGATTTTGATGAGCCTACTGGACCGTGCAGCAGCAGCACGCGCCGCTCCGTGCCATAGCCTTCTGCCGCCGAACGGAAGAAAGATACCAGGCGCATCAGCGGAACTTCCAGACCATAGACTGCGTCGGCTTCATCAATCGCGGGGTCGGTAAAAAACTTGAAGCGCGTCAGCTTCTTTTTGGCATCAACGAACTCTTCACTACCAAAGGCCATGATCATGTCGTAGATGCGCTGGAAGGCCGAGCGTGTCACCTGGGGGTTAACGAGCACTAGATCCAGATACTCGTTAAACGAGCCGGTCCAGTTCAGATCCTGATAGTGCTGGCGGTCTTGCAGTTCAGTAACAAGATTGATCAAATCTGCGCTTGCGAGAAGGGCCATGTGATTCCTCCTGCCCTGTTCCGGGGCATTGTCATTCCTACGGCGCTCGCTGCGGGGCGATGGGCGACAGCTACCCGGCTGCTGCGGGGGTTCGAGCGTAGACGGTTACGGTTGAGTGTATGGTAGCAGAATCGCAACCAACGGACAAATGTGCTAGAGCGACGCCGTACATTGTAAAGGTAAAGAACAAGCGATCGCCATGAGGACAGCGTGCTTTACACAGGCACTATACCAACGTCCTTACGGATCGTCAAGCATTTGCCATCAACTCTCAGCATTCGTCCGTCACTCGCCAAGCATCCTAGGCATAAACAGGACCATGCCTCGCCCCCAACTGTACCTCCATCGAGCATGGGCGAGGCACCCTAACCAGGCAAGAGACTACCCCAAGACGCCATAGGCAAAGCGCAGCATCCGCTCGTAGTGGGCAATACTCAGCTCGGAGTCGGTAAACGCTCCAAGATGCCCCGTCTCGAACCAGTGCAGTTCGACTGGGTGATGGCGCGCTTTCAGCCGGGAAACGTACTCTTCGACCTGTCGCGGAGGCGTTCGGGTATCATGTCGACCCTGAATGATCAAGAGAGGCGCCTTGACGGAGTCAACGTAGGTCACGGGTGAACTCTTCACATACTCAGCTGGCTTTTCGTCCGGCGTACCGCCGAAGACTCCCACCTGATAGCCACGCAGCGTTTCCGCCGAATCTTCATACAGTCCAGTCCAGTCGGCGATGGCAATACCTGCCATTCCTCCGGCCCATAGGTCGGGGCGCACCCCCAGCCCCATCAGCGTCAGGTAGCCACCATATGACCAGCCGGTCAGCAAGATTGCTTCAGGGCGGGCGATGCCTGTGCTAACGAGCCACTCCCGTGCTGCTACCATATCTTCAACTTCCCAATGGCCCAGATCGCCCCAAATTTGCTCCTCAAAGGCGCGGCCAAAGGTCATCGAGCCCCGGTAGTTGACGGTCAGAAACGCGAAGCCATGATCCAGCCACATCTGACTATCGGGACTGAAGACCTCCGTTTGGACGTCGTCCGGTCCACCATGGGTATGCAGTATCGTCGGGAAAGGCCCGCTTCCAGCCGGTACTGCCAGCCAGCCCTGAATCATCTGTCCATCTGACGAAGGAAAGCTCACCGACTGCCAGGGCTGCCCGACCGGTGGGTCGCCGGCAGCCAGAATTGTGCGCAAGAGCTGGCCCGTGGTCGCGTCGAGCGCGATCAACTGCCCGGGATGGCGGGCATCTGTCCACTGGGTCCAGATTTCGTCATGGGACGCGAAGTACCCCTCGCCATATGTACCAGCAGAGATCTCCAAGTGGGTGAGTTCGTCGCTCGATAGGTCGTAGACCAACAGGTGCTGGACGGCACTGTGATACTGGCAGAGCAGAATCCGCTGGCCATCAGGCGACCAATCCCACGGTATAACATCGCCCTGCAACTCAGCCAGTGCCAGATCGCGGCGTTCACTGGTTACGGGATTCCAGATGCATGGTCGTACCACTCCGGTCCTATTGGTCGTGACCAGCAAGCGAATGTCGTCGGACAGCGGTGCAAAGGCCACCGGTTGGAGACTGCTCCCCGGCCCATCCCACAGTTCTCCGATCTGAGCCCCGGAGCGCGTGTCGAACGCCACGAGGTTATAGTGAAGCCTTCCGGCGCGCTCGGTCGATCCGACGACGATAGTCTCGCCACCATACGACAGCGTTGGATTGCCCATCGTAGCCGCCGACTCGTGGAGGAACCGGACCGGGCCTGGAGTTTCCTCCGCATCGATCTCTAGACAACCCAGATGAAACGCGTTGTCGTACGCTACAACTGTACCGAGCAAACCTCCTGTCTGGCTTGCGACGAGCGACCATGACGCGTAGCGGGGCGTATCTGGCGTCACATCCTTGGGTGAGCCACCGGACCAGGGCACGCGCACAAAGTGTTCGATTTCATCGCCTTCCTGGTCGTCGAGGTAGTACACGAATGTGCCGTCTGGGTCAAGATACCCTCCTAACTGCCCTTCCGGGCGACTCGTCAGCTGGCGCAGCTCGCCAGTCGGCACATCCCAGGCATAGAGCTGATACAGGCCGGACCGGTTGGTACAGGCTAGGCCAGTTGTCGGGTTTTGCTTAGCAACTTGGGCCCACAGAACGGTTTGTGCGCGAAACCGCTGCTTCCACGGAGCGCTATCATCAATTTGGAGGTGGTTGGGCATGTGCGTCTCCCTTCATCTTCGACCCACGAGCATGAGCTCTACCGGGCCACCGGAGCGTGCTCTGCTATACAATCATTGTACAACCTTGCCGTCGCCCGGCACGCAGCTTCGCCATCCTGTCTCGTGTCACCCGAGGGGCGCACCAGCATGTCCATCACGGCTGAAAGCGTGTATTCTAGCCGGATACAGTGGAGGTTACCATGACCATGCACGAGGAACGCCGTCCGGTCGAGCCCCAGGATCTCTTTCGACTTACCTTGCTCCAAGGCGCCCGCGTATCGCCCGACGCGTCAACCGTCGTTTATGCGGCGTCCACCATCCGGCAAGACGGACCTGCTAAGGAGGATGCCAAGGACGGCGAAGAAAAAGAGTATGTGGCGCTCTGGTTGCTGAATCTTCACAGCAGTCAGGTCCGTCAGTTAACGACCGGCTTGGCCAAGGATAGCAATGCCCAATGGTCACCCGACGACTCGCAGATCGCCTTTTTATCGACGCGCGACGAAAAGCCCCAGATCTATACCATCCCGGTTAGCGGCGGTGAGGCCCGGCGCGTGACCTTCCTCAAGCAGGGTGCTGGTGGAGGAGCCGTTTGGTCGCCAGACGGGCAGCGTTTAGCCTTTGCCGCACCAGCGGATGCAGATCCGCCTGATCGCGATCGGCCCTACCGTATCACCCGCAACATGTATCGCTTTGACGCGGCAGGCTATCTTGATGGCGTTGCTCACGACATATGGGTGGTCGATGTTGCCGGTGGCGAACCCCGCAAGCTTACGGACGATGGCTGCCAGAATAGCATGCCAGTGTGGTCTCCCGATGGTTCTGAGTTGCTCTATCTCGCATCGCTTTTTCCCGACGAGTACCGTATGTACGCGCGGCTGCGCGCCGTTAATCTCGATGGCAACGTACGCGAGATCATTGGTGACCGGGGTAATGTGCTTGCTATGACGTGGACCCCTGATGGGCAACAGATTGTATATATTGGCGGAGCGCATGGGCGACCGATTGGTTCCAAGCAGGATCTTTGGGTTGTTGACCGCGCCGGTGGCACACCCGTCTGTCGCACGACGAGTCTCCCCAATGGTGTCGGTGGATCCCTGCAGCCTGATATGGCCGCCTTTGGCGACATCGCCACTGCAGCTATTCTGGTGACTGCTGACGCTACTGCTGCCTTTGTCCAAAGTCAGGAGGGCGGTACCGTCCGGATTGTGCGCGTGGCACTCAGGGGTCAAGAGGAAGTGGTCCCCGTTGTGACCGGCGACCGTGCCTGCGTTCCACTTGACCTTGTCGGTGACAAGCTCCTTTTTGCTGCCAGCCGGCTTGATAATCCGGCTGACCTGTACTGCTGCACAGGAGTGGGCAGCGATGAACAGCAATTGACCCATCTCAACGACGATGTGCTGAGTACACTGGAGCTACCGGCGGTCGAGCATCTTCAGTTCCATGGTACCGACGGCGTGCCGGTCGAGGGTTGGCTGCTCAAGCCCTCCCATGGCCAAGCTCCATATCCCACCATTCTCTATATTCACGGTGGGCCGCACTCCGGCTTTGGCCATATGTTCTCGTTTGACTTTCAGATGCTGGCCGGCGCAGGCTACGCCGTACTCTTCGTCAACCAGCGTGGCTCTACCGGCTATGGCGATGCTTTCGCCACTGCGATCATCGGCGACTGGGGCAACCTTGACTACGGTGACCTCATGGCCGGCGTCGATGCAGCAGTTGCCCAGGGTTTGGCAGATCCTGAGCGTCTCGGCGTCTGTGGTCTATCTGGTGGTGGCAATCTTTCAAGCTGGATCGTCGGCCAGACCGCGCGTTTCAAGGCAGCGGTCCCCGAAAACCCAGTCACCAACTGGGTAAGCTTCTACGGCGTCAGCGACATCGGCCCCTGGTTTGCCGTCGAGGAACTGGGTGGAAAACCGCATGAGATCCCCGAGGTCTACCGGCGCTGTTCCCCGATCACCTATGCTCATCGTTGCACAACCCCGACCTTGTTGGTCCAAGGCGAAGCCGACTACCGCTGCCCGGCCGAACAATCGGAGCAGTTCTTTGCTGTTCTCAAAGCGAACGGCTGCCCGGTCGAAATGTTGCGACTGCCGGCCAGCTCGCATGCTGGCTCAATCCGTGGCGACCTAGCCCTACGTCGCGCCCAAAACGACGCCTTGCTCGAGTGGATGAACCGCTATGTACTGGCAGACCCCAGTAGTTGAGGAGGAAATAAACCTTTCTTTACGTTTCCGTCATACGGACGTCCGGACCGTGAATCCCGTCCTCGTCTCAGACACATCTTCGGGTCGTATCACCAGTCTCGTCTTCGACGATTTGGTCTTTATCGATCCCGACACCTTGCAGCCACTCCCCGACTTGGCCACCAAATGGGAGGTTTCGTCTGATAGTAAGACGTATACCTTTACCATCAGGAATGGTGTGAAGTGGCATGACGGTCAGCCCTTCACCGCTGACGATGTGAAGTTTAGCTACGATCTGTATATGAATAAAGACACCGGTACGCCGCGTGCCGGCACGCTGATCAAGCACATCAAATCGGTAGAGGTGAAGGATCCCACGACGGTAGTGTTTACGCTCAACGACGTAATCGCTCCATTCATGGTAAGCGACGTCAGCTACGGCATCGTTCCTAAGCACATCTTGAGCAGCGTAGCACCCAAGGACATCCCGACCAGCGACTTTACGAAATCGAAGCCCATTGGGACGGGTCCCTTCAAGTTTAAAGAGCAAAAGCCGGGCGAAAGTGTGACCTTGGTCGCCAATCCCGATTACTTTGCTGGTGCTCCCGCGCTCGATACCTATATTTGGAAGTTCGTCAAAGACAGTTCGGCCCTCTACCAGCAACTGAAGACTGGCGACGTTGACATTGCGCCGGTCCAGCCCAGCTTGTACGATGATGCCAAGTCGCAGACGAATTTCACGACCTATGTCTACGACACCTTCAACTTCCAGTTTTTTGGCTACAACCTCGATCCGCAAAAAGGGCCGACGATCTTCCAGGACCCGAAAGTTCGGCAGGCACTCTTTTATGCGGTTGATCGCGATGGCATCGTCAAAAAATCCGCTTTGGCCTCAGCAGCGTTGCTCAGGGGACGATGCCGGTCCTCTCATGGGCCTACCAGCCAGATAAAATGACGACCCGCTACGACTTCGATCCGGCCAAGGCAAACCAGATGTTGGATGCGGCCGGCTATGTGAAAGGTGCCGACGGTAGCCGTGCGAAGGACGGTAAGAAGCTATCCTTCAGCATGTATACCTACAGTGGCGACAAGACCATCGAAGGTTACATGACCGTCCTGCAACAGAACTGGAAGGATATTGGGGTGGACATGACGCCCCAATACGAGGAGTTCAGTGCCTTCGTCACGCGCTTGACCAAAACCTTCGACTTTCAATCCTTCTTCGTCGGCTTCTCCTGGGGCGTTGATCCCGACCAGCAAACGATGTGGGATAGCAAACAGCACGGGCCAGGCTTTAACCTGTACGACTACAGCAATCCCAAAGTCGATCAGTTGCTGGATCAAGGGTTGAAAACAGTTGATCAGGAGAAGCGCAAGCAGATCTACGCCGACATGCAAAACCTCGTCATGGCCGATGCGCCTGCGCTGATCACCGACTTCCCCAAGGCCCTGGCCGGTGTCAACAACCGCGTCGGCAACTTTATCCCCAATGCCGTTGGCACAGCCTTATACGCCAACCAGTGGTATGTGAAAGACGGCAAGTAGTACACATTGGGCGACCGCGTACGGCATCTCATCCTCCCGGTGCTCACGCTGTCTATTGCTCAGTTGGCGGGCTGGACGCGTTTTATCCGTTCCCAGGTGCTGGAAGTCATTCGTCAGGATTACGTACGCACCGCCCGTGCGAAAGGGCTGAGCGAAACGCGGGTCATGCTGGAGCATGCCTTTCGGAACGCCGTGTTGCCGTTGATCACACTGGTCGGCTTGGCGCTGCCACAGCTGTTTGGTGGTGCCGTCATCATCGAGTCGATCTTTAGCTGGCCAGGCATTGGCAGCCTAGCCCTTGATGCCGCCTCAACGCGCGACTATACCATGGTCATGGGCACCGTCTTCTTTATCTCGATCGTCACCGTGCTTTCTAACCTACTCGCGGATATGATGTACGGTGTCGCCGATCCCCGTATTCATTACACCTAGGGGAAGGAGTGCCAATGGCAGCCAACGTTGATCCTCAAACGTCGGTCCCAGATGCTACACCTGCCACTGGGAGTTCAGGTGCTATCGTGCGTCAGCCGGCGACGAATCTTTCTCGTGCTTGGCGTCGCTTTCGCAACAACCGTTTAGCACTGGTGGCCTTGGTCGTAGCCCTTGCTATCATCCTCTTCGCGCTCAACGCACCGCTCGTCTCGCGCTATATCACCCATGTCGTCGGCGTCTCCGACTGGGGTGTCGTTACACGGCATATTTTGCCGAACGTCGTGCATATCATCATCGTCTGGGCCACGCTTGCCGTTCCTGGCTTTATCCTGACGGAAGCAGCCCTCAGTTTTCTTGGCTTTGGCATTCAGCCACCAGCTTCCTCCTGGGGCAATATGCTGACCAACTCCACACAATATTTCTATCATGCGACTCGGCTGGTCTGGATTCCTGGGCTGTTTATCACCGTCACCGTGCTGGTTCTCAGTATCATCGGCGACGCATTACGCGACGCGCTTGACCCACGTCTTAACGAATAGCATCCTCCTCAAGGAGCGGCAGCATGGCACGCTCCTGACCCCAGGTTATCTAGCGGCTGTCGAACAGTGCTGCTTGGCGCTCATGCACAACGCCGATGCGCCGGTACTTGTGGTAGCGCTGCTCCAGCAACGCTGAGATCGAATGGGCTGCAATCGCGTCGAGATGCTGCTGCAGTGCCGTGCGCACCTGGGCGATGACCGCTACGGGGTCAAGATGTGCTCCACCCTCGGGCTCGGGAATCACCTCATCGATGATACCGAACTCTGCCAAATCTCGGGCGGTAATGCGCATCGCTGCCGCCGCTTCTGGTGCTTGCGCCCCGTCGCGCCATAGAATGGCCGCGCTGGCTTCGGGCGAAGCTACGGAGTAAACGGCATGCTCGAGCATCAGCAGCCGATCAGCAATGCCGATCGCCAGTGCACCTCCCGAGCCACCTTCGCCGATCACGGTTGCGACGATTGGGATCGGTAAATCGGCCATCACCAGCAGATTTTCGGCGATAGCCTCGGCTTGACCGCGCTCTTCCGATGCCAGATTAGGGCTAGCACCGGAGGTATCAATAAAGCAGAGAAGGGGGAAACCGAACTTAGCAGCGTGTTGCATAATGCGTAGCGCCTTGCGGAACCCCTCAGGATGGGGGCTACCGAAGTTATGCTTAAGGTTTTCCTTGGTATTGCTGCCTTTTTGATGTCCCAGGATTGCCACGGTCTGTCCGGCGAAGCGTCCTACACCGGCAATCATTGCGGCATCATCGCCGAAGCGCCTGTCGCCCCGTAACTCCACAAAATCCTCGGTCAAGCCACGTATATAATCAAGGGTATGTGGTCGTTGCGCATGGCGGGCGATCTGAACGGTATCCCACGGCGTCAATTCAGGAGCAGTCAAATTAAAACCTCTCGCACTAGCGCAGCTGTCGCTTAGGCCCGGACGGATTGGCGCCGGTACAGCCGCAAGAATTTTGCCAAAACACCGCGCAGCTCCGCGCGAGGCGTCACCATATCGATCATTCCGTGTTCCAGCAAAAACTCCGCCGTCTGGAACTCGGGCGGCAGCTTCTGGCGGATCGTTTGCTCGATCACCCGGCGACCGGCGAAGCCGACGACTGCGCCTGGTTCGGCCAAAATAATATCGGCCGACGAAGCATACGAGGCCGTCACACCGCCTAAGCATGGATCGATCAAGATCGAGATATGTGGTTGGCCCACGTCGCCTAGCCGTGCCAGGGCGACCGATGTTTTCGCCATCTGCATTAAGGACAAGATACCCTCTTGCATGCGGGCGCCACCCGAAGCATTGATCGTTACGAGCGCCATGCCTTCATCGGCGGCGCGCTCGGCTGCCCGTGCGATCTTCTCGCCCATCACCGAGCCCATGGAGCCACCCATAAAGCCGAACTCGCTGACACACAGCGCGAATGGCTGTTCCTCGATCTGGGCGTTGCCCGAGACCGATGACTCGTTCAGGCCCTGCTCTTGCAGCGTAGCAACCTTCTCGGCATAATTATTTCTGGGGGACACAAAATGGAGCGGGTCGGCCGGCTGCAGATCGCCATCGTGCTCTTGCCACGAACCTTTGTCTACCAATAGTTCGATCCACTCGGCGGCTGCCATACGTTCATGATGACCGCACTTGGGACAGACCTTGGCGTTGTCGAGCCATTGCTTGGTGTACGTTAGCTCACCACAGCCGGGACACTTCTTCCATAGATCGTCTGGGATTTGTTGCTCGGCTTGCTTAGGCGAGGTGAAATAACGCGGTGTGCGTCGTAGAAACTCTTTCAAATGTAGCTCCGGAAACGTCGGCGCATTATAGCACTCAACGTGCTTCTAGTGCAATCCAATTCCCAACGTCGGTTACCGTTTGCTGCTCTCTAATGTCATCGGCATGTAATAGTTCGCCGGCATGGAAGGATGAGCGCACGAACGGCCCAGCGAAGGTGGCGCGAAAGCCGAGTTCCTGACCCCACTGACGGAAGCTAGCATAGCGGTCAGGCGTCACATACTCCGCCACCGGCACATGCTTAAGCGAAGGCTGCAAATACTGCCCAATCGTCAGCAATTC
This sequence comes from Herpetosiphonaceae bacterium, assembly GCA_013821605.1. Taxonomy (GTDB): domain Bacteria; phylum Chloroflexota; class Chloroflexia; order Chloroflexales; family Kallotenuaceae; genus JACDGP01. The sequence continues at coordinate 34,620 of JACDGP010000022.1, read as the reverse complement.
GACGCCTACCGCGCGCAAATCGCGCATCGTCGCACGAAGCTCGTCGTCGGTCTCGCCCAGCCCTACCATAAATCCCGACTTGGTCGGAATATGGGGTGCCAACTGCCGTGAGCGTTCAAGCAATACGAGCGTCCGATCATAATCACCTTGTGGTCGGACACGCTTAAAGATCGAGCGCACCGTCTCAATATTATGATTGAGCACATGTGGCCGGGCATCAAGCACCGTCTGGAGCGACGCTTGGTGCCCTTTGAAATCCGGGATCAGCACCTCAACCTCAGCTTGGGGCAACGCCTGTCGCAGATTACGAATCGTCGCCGCAAAATGCAGCGCCCCACCATCCGGCACATCATCCCGTGCCACGGCGGTTACCACCACATACTTCAGTTGCAGCCGCCGCGCCGCCTCCGCCACATTGCGCGGCTCCAACGGATCGAGTGCCTGTGGTCGCCCCGTATTAACATCGCAATAATGGCAGCGCCGTGTACATAAATCGCCGCCAATCATAAACGTCGCCGTCCCCCGCCCAAAGCACTCGCTCAAATTCGGGCACGCTGCCTCTTCGCAGACCGTATTGAGATGCAAGTCCCGTAACAAATGCTTGACCGAACGAACCTCGTCGCTCGCGTGAATATTCTTCCGTAACCATTCAGGCTTGCGCTGATAACCGGACGACTGGGGCATAGCCTCTCCTGACTCCCTGGTCAGTATAGCATCCTTCTCACCATCCCCACAGCACTGCACTAATCAAGCAGCCCAACAGGAGTGTGCCAACAACGAAGGCAACCAATGCGACGCTCAGACTCCAAACTTTACGTTTAACAAGGGCAGTGTAAGCCGCTTCCATCTCGGTCACATTGTCGCGCTGTGCCAGGTTAGGCCAAGGATATGTTGTCGTGAGAGCTGCTAGCAGCGCAAGAAAAAAGACTACAACCCCTGCCGTGCCAAGCCACTGCACACTCGGACGTTTTAAAAACTCGGGATGTGTGCTTAATGCCAAAACGCCAAACAGCACTCCATACAGCCCCGTAACGAGGGTCGTGATCGTCTTCGCTCCATCCTCGAGCCGGTCGGTATTCTTCTTTTCCTGCTCCTCGAACCACTCGCGGCGAGCGCGGTCGCTTGCCGTCTCCGGTCCCACGACATGCATATACTTACACCTTTCGCTCGACCGCAACGATCTCGTGCCCCGGACAGTTGAATTTAGGATTCCGGCACTTCAGACTGTAGCGATCCTCTTTGGCACTTGGAACTGCCTTATACACCACCACATCACCCCGTTGAACAATCTCATCCCGTGTCCAGGTATTGACCCATCCGCACGCCCCACACGTATACGTCACGGTAGTCGCATCACTCATCCTGCTATCTCCTCATCCCTTCACATCTTCCAACAGCTTGCGATACACCGGCCCCAATGCCGCAATGTCAGGTGTGCCACCTCGTAATAGCGTAGCTAACCCCCGTAATCCTGCCGCTGCATCAAGCCACGGCGATCCCAGTTCTTCACCTTCGGCGGCTTTGGTTGCCATACCATCGACTTGCTTTGCTGCTTCCATGCGTTGCACAAACGTAATCTTCGGATCGTGCAGGCTCTGAGCAGCTTGCTCGAAAGCCGGAAACACTTGGGCCAAGACCTGCATCTCGCGTCGCTGCTCGGGTGAAAGGTTGGCGAGGGCTTCTTCCTCCTCCGGCTCTTCCTCAGCCTCATCTTCCGTGCTCTCGCCTGCAATCATCCGCTCCATCGTCACCAGCACTCGGGCAAACCCCTCTGGCAAGACCGCCCGCACCTGTGCTGCTCGTTCTGCCATCCCCGGCTGGTCGCGCAACATCAATTGTAAGGCATGGAGGAAATCATTGGCTCCCGGAAGCGGCAGTGGACGCACCATCCGTAGGGCTGATAAATCTTCGGCAACCTGACTACGTAAGACTGTGTCACCATCGCGCACGACATCGATGACAACATTGCAAATTGCGTTGATCAGCTTCGCTAACTCGTCCTTATCCTGGTCGTGCTTCCACTTCTCAATGACATCGCGCAAGGTCTGCTTCGGTGCTCCACCCGCCCGCTGCCGTGCTGTTTCTAGCGCCTGCCGATCTGATTCAAGATCAGGATGCTGATTGCGCTCATCCAGTGCCACCACCTCTTCAAGCAGAGGAACTGCCATCGCGTGCTGTCCCTGCCCGGCGTACGTAGTTGCAAGGTTAAACAGCATCACGCTCAATTCAACTAAATTCTCACGGTCCTCGCCCACCTGGCGCTGTACTGCTATAGCTTGCTGGCGTGCCTTAATTTCCCCTTCAACGTCGCCAATTTCGTCGGCAACGTTACTGATTCCTCGATATACACTGGCTCGCTCGGCTGGCATTGCAGATTGCAGTATTTGCTCCACCGCGCTCAGCAACGCCCCTACCGTACCCTTCCCATCGAGCACGTCCACCAGCCCATTGATGTACGCTGTTAGCACCTCGTCAACCTGCAATCCCACGAGATCCTCACGCACCTTATCACGTGATAGTTGTCCCCGTAATGCACGTGTCGTTGCAGCTACCAATGCCCCAGCAAGCTGGCCCGGCGACAAGCCGTCTGGTGTGTCTACTTGGACCGCGCCTTCCATCTTCGCAAGGATGCGACGTACCTGTTCAACCTCGCGTACCGCTCCCACTCGTTCAAGGAGTCGCAGACTTGCGCGGATATTGCTGAGTGCAACCTCATGCGCGCCTTGTCGCCATTGAAGGATCGCCATATTCGCAAGGGTCGCGGCTTTGCCTTGGACATTGCCGATGCTTTCGTGGCTTGCTAAGGACTGCTGGTAGAGTTCCATAGCCCCAGTGAGGTCGCCGCGCGTCACCAGCACCCCGGCCATTTGGCTCATGATAACGGCCCGCTCACCCAGCTGATCGTCTAATCCATCAATAATCGTCAAGGCCGTTTGGTAGTGCTGAATGGCGTCATCTAAGTTTCCTCTGAGCACAGCCTGTTTTCCCTGTACAACCTTCAGACGCCCTTCCAATATGCGATCTTCGGCTTCCCGTGCTGTGTCTTCGCCAAGTTGCAGCATTCTATCTGCCACATCTGGGCGACCGAGGTTATAAGCAGCATCAGCCGCTCTCCAAGCTGCCCATCCTCGTTGCTCAAGGGGCAAATGCGGTAATGCGGCTTGTAAATCAGGTAGCATCACCTGCATTTCACGCGCAATCTCCGGCTTGAAACTCATTCCTCCTTTTCCGAATGCGCGATTCACCTTCATTTCTGCCCAACGAGCATAGCGAGCCTGTGGTTCTTCGAGCAGCGGCCCGTCCGCTTTGGCAAGATGCCCCGCAACCTGCGCAATGACTGGCTGGAGGCTATAGGCGAGTGCTCGGTTCTGCTGCTCATCGACCATCAACTGCACGTCACGTAAGATCGGCTGTAGCAGCGAGCGATCACAGAACTCCTGGAGTCGCTCGTGCGCCTGCTCCGTAAACCATTGCTGCTCGTCCTCAAGGCCCCAAACCACTGCGCCGTGCATTGGCTGGATCATTGGGTTGCCGACGATCGAAAGTGCTAGGAAGTCTTGTCGCCTGTCAGCAGTGAGGTCGTTGATCGACAATCGGACGTTAGCGAGTGCTGAGCGCTGATTCTCCGGTACCCCCTGCTGTTCAGCCAGGATCAACTCATCGACAATATGTTGAAGAAAGTCCGCTTCCGCTAGGTGACCCGTGCTCCAGCGCTTCGCAGCAAGAATGATTGCCAGCGGGCTATCACCGACCTTCTCCGCAACCGCGTCACGAAAGGTCTCATTTGCTGATCGTTCACCGACATTTTGCTTGAATAACTCGTTGCTGCTTTCACGCTCCAGGCCACCTAGTTGCTGTTTTCGAGGCGGATAGGTAACTTCGTTAGCCAAGCCAACGGGTGCCTGCCTGGATGTAAACAACAGATGCGTCTGGGCTTTTGCTAAACGTGTCACCAGGCGCTGAACTGCGTCTGCCTCGCTCCACTGTGCCGGCTTGGGAGCGCCTTCCCCCTCGATGGGCTCTTTCCCTAGCAGCCACAAAACGGTTTCATAATTGTCGAAGATCAGCAAGCTACGCTGACGGCCTTGCAGGACTCGGAGGATCGCCTCTTCTTGTGCGTGCGCAGCCGTAGGATCCTCAAAGCTTGCATCCAACGCCCCCAGTAGCTCGGCAATCTGACGACGAATGGCGGCTGCACTGAGGGAGGCATTGGCTTCGGGTAAGACCAGCGATACTGCAAAGACCCCTCCTGGAAAGTGAAAGCGGAGCCGCTGTGCAACAGCACTCGCCAACGCTGTTTTACCCATGCCTCCCGGACCCAGAATCGTCACAATCTGTTTATGATCGTGCACAAACAAGGTGGCTAGATCGTGCAGCTCGTGGTGGCGACCTAACACGACTGCCGGTGCTTGCAAGGCGAGGATATTGAACGGCGGTCCATCGAGCGGCTGGAGCGGCTGCTCAACGCGCATCTGTCGTTGTGGCCATTGATAGCCTGCGGCAAGATATAGTGTGTGAATGCCCCACTGGCCGGGATCATGGGGATAAAGCGTTTTGAGTTGGCGACGAGCGCGCCACAGCGCGATGAGTGGTCCGTTGCTCACGAGGTGTTGGTAGAAGGTCCATGCAAAGGGTGCGGCAGCATTGTCCTGTGCCGTGAATTGTGTCCCAACCACCACTGGAATCCCGCCCTGTACCAGCGCCAACGCAAGGTTCGCACCCGGCTCAGTCACGTCCGCAGTACGGCAGGCGTTAAAGAATGCTAGGTAGGTCCGCTCACGGAGTTCTGCCGCTAGGTCGCGCACCGGTTCCGGCTCCATCATGCCCGTGCCGTCATCGAAACACAAATACGGCTCACCTGCTATGACATCACCATGACCCGTATAGTGCAGGATGATTGGCTCATCGCCGGTATTCAGGTTGATCAGGGCGTTCTGCGTCGGGGCCAGACGTTGCCAGCGTAGGGGAAGTGGCGGCTGGTATGCTGTTAAGCTCTTGCTCAAGTCATCCAACTCCGCGACCACCCGCAGCGGAAGCATTGGAGCAAAGCCCAACAGCTTGTCGTTCGGATCCCGGACCTCTGCCAACACCGGATCGCTGCCTAACGCAACCAAACGCCAAGGCTGGTCAGGGCGCGGATCATCTGGCAAGGGAGCGTCTGGGACGGAGCGTATAAATAGATAGTCCAGGATCAGGAAGCCAGCGGGTCCATACACATATTCCCACGGAATCGCCATGAGCTCCAAGTCAGAACTTTCGAGGGCAATCAGGCTGTCAAGATTGGGCGCAAGTTTCTTGGGTAGCAGCCGTTTGAGTTCCTCGCCCCCGAGTGCGGCAAACAAGCGCTTGCCATAGGCCACGGGCTCTTTTGGGACTGGCTGCTCCTTGGATGCAGGCTCAAAGGAACGTAACGCTAGCGGATCGAAGCTGTGCAATACCGAATCGCCGACCAGAGCGGTCGCGCGATCGGGGGCATCACGGCGCAAGGTCAGGATCAGCGGCATACGCACTCCTGTTTAGGTTACGAAAGGATTGCGAGGAAGCATAGCACAAATTAAAGGATTTGAGGGATGGCGTCTTACCAGCTTACCAGCAACGCTCTAGGGCAATGAAGACACTTGAGTCGATCAGTTGTGCCATTCTGGACTGCCAACTTTGGGCTGAGAGGACTGCACTGCTTCGAGGTCTGCAGCAAAGCTATCATCTGGCACGGCCAGGTCACCTAGGCGAGCTACTACCTCTCGCACTCCAACACATCACTGTAATCTGCTGTTGCCATATCATGCTCCTCTAATCAAGAGCTTGACGCGGTAAGGTCCGCTTTGGCATCGTAACTACGTCTGGCACCCATATGTCTAGGAGGAGCTGGATCTTCTGCCGAACTTCTAGTGAGGCGGAAGCATAGGCCGTAGCTGTGTTTCTATCAACTTCAATCTCAATTGTTGTCATCAATCCGGTCCTTCCCTTGAATCCGCATCCTGTCGCCCCCTATCCCCGTGCCTCCTCCACCAGCTTACGATACGTCGGCGTCAACATCTCCACATTTGGAGTTTCGTCGCGCAACAGTGCGGCCAATGCGCGCAGTCCTGCTGCTGCGTCAAGCCAAGGTGAACCTGCTGTTTCGCCCTCTGTTGCCTGTGTTGCCATCTTCTCGACATACTGGGCCACCATCGCCCGGCTACCAAACTGTGGGTCATGTAGCATCAATGTCACTTGCTCAAAGGCTGGCGCCACCTGTTCCAGCACCTCCACCGGATCGGGCTGCTCCACGGGCAACATTGCCGCTGCTGGTGTCCCCTCGGGCTCTTCCGGCACCGTCTCGCCCGCGATCAAGCGCTCCATCGTTGTCAGTGTGACTGCAAAGGCTTCCGGTAACTCGGCTCGCAACTGTGCAGCCTGCCGAGCCATGCCCGGCTGGTTGCGTAGCATCAATTGCAGCACATGGAGAAAGTCATCGGTGCCAGGGAACGGCAATGGTTGGATCTTCCGGAGCACTGCCAGATCGGTAGCCAGTTGCCCGCGCTCCGCTCCGCTTCCATCACGGATGGTGCTGACGACATCGTTGCAAACGTCATTGATGATAGCTAGGAACTCATCCTGATCCTGCTTTGCTTTCCACGCCTCAATCCTATCGCGCAGTGTTAGTTCCGGTGCGCTATTTGCCTGTGGCATCTCTACGTCCTTTATTGCCCGAAAGCCCAGGTGCCGTTGTCGCTTGTGGTAAACACTACAACCGGTTGCCCAGTAGCTGAGGTGACAATTGGAAATTGTCCATAGCTATGACCATCGAACCCTTTCCCTTCATCATAACGGAATTTCCACAGTAGTGTTCCAGCGGACAAGTCAATAGCGATAAGATAGCTGGAGGTCGCTGTCGCCGTTCTCGTTGAGACGATCATGACTGGCTGTGTTGCTGTACCGCTAATACTCATTGCTGAACTAGGCCAATAAACAACCGACTCATTAATAAGAGCACCCACATCGAGTTGCTGTAATTCAGTTCCAGTCGTTTGATCCAATCGGATTAAGTATGGCTCTTGGGGCACAAATATCCACAGCCCACCGCGCGGATCGCGTGCTGCTCCTGCAAGGGCTCGGGTCGGCATTTGGTATGACCACACCAGTTCTCCATGATCGCCTTTATCAACCACAGCGAACGTATGAGGATCGACTGAACCACCCGGTATGACACCGTTGCCGTCAAAATAAATAGTTGTGCCATTATCCGTTTGAATCAGCAGTGGTGATGCACCACTTGGTGCTTGGAACTCATAAAACCACGCAATCGAAAGCTGTGCTGTTTCGCCAGTTCGCATCAAGTCTAAGGCGTAGAGTCTACCATATGGTAGGATCGCCCCTGTAGCGGTTTCGTGAAATTGTGTAGAGATATAAATACGATTTCCCTGAATCGTGGGCGTATTTGCCGTATCAAAAATACCAGTTTTCACCACACCATTGTCGTTAATACTGGCGTTAATGGCTAGACTGGCAAGCATGACGCCGGTATTTGCATCATATGCTGAGACCGGTCCACCTAAGGTTGCCAAAATAATAGAGTTATCACCGGTCGTCGTTGGGCTGATCGGTATACCGCCTGGAGTGTTCGTGATCCAAGCAGGAGAACCATCAGGATTTAAGCGGAAAACCTTCTCACTATCGGCCGCAATCACGCTGCCATCGGCATTAACCATCGGGGCCGAATAGGGAGCAGTGTTGTTGAGTAAGGTTGACGACCAAGGACTTGAACCTGAAGCGGTATACGCTTTCAATGTCGTTGTCGCAGTGCTATTCGGTAGCAACGTACAAACGGCAATGGAACTATTCGAGGAACAACCAAGACCTATGTTGGAACCGGTAACCGTAGTGTCATGCCAATAGGCGTGGACTTGCGTCAAGGGTGCAGCAGTATTCGCGTTATCCGACATCATTGGGTCACAATGTGCCATTGCACATCCTGTTTGTGCCGGAAAAAGTGCACTTACAGATTGCCCAGCGATCACGACCGGTAGCAAAACGGTGAAATGAGACACATCATGCGGCATCACTGGGTCACAATGTGCCGTCGCGCACCCTGCTCGCGCGGGAACAAGTATGCTTGAAGATCGAGCAGTGATCGTGACCGGTAGCAACACCGTGAGCAGCAGACACATGAGCACGACCACGGCTTGCCGCCGACAAACACCAAAGGAGCGCAACCGGTGCGAATGCATCAGACCATCATGGGACGAGTATGCTTGTTTCATAGATACCTCTGTACCAACCTTCTCTATATGAACAACTGGTTCATCTTGTTTCATAAGTTTAACGAATCATGAAGCAGATCGTTACGCACCGTATGCTTGATACTGTTGCTGCTTTTCCATCTTGATCCTTGCTTTTTACAAGCCTTGGAGTATGTTACGATTGCCATGATGAGGTGTGCTATGACCACGCGAAGCCACGCAACCATTAATCCCCTCTCAACTGGAGTCCAAATCATATGCTGACCATTCGCCCCGATATTCATGCCGCCTTACAAGAGCACAAGCCGGTCGTCGCCCTCGAATCCACCCTAATATCGCACGGCCTCCCCTATCCCCTCAACCTCGAAACAGCACAGGCTTTGGAGCAAGCTGTGCGCGACGGTGGCGCACAGCCGGCAACGATTGGTGTCGGCCACGGCGTGCCCATGATCGGCTTAGACGAGCCGGCGCTCATGCGCTTCGTCGGTCGTGAAGGCATCCGAAAACTCTCACGCCGCGATCTGGGAGCGGCCGTAGCCCAGGCTGCGGATGGTGCCACGACCGTGGCGGCTACGATGGCCCTGGCACACCTGGCCGGCATCGCGGTCTTTGCCACTGGCGGCATCGGCGGTGTCCATCGCGGCGCGCGCGAAAGTTGGGATGTATCGGCCGATCTTGGTGAGCTTAGTCGTACCCCAGTGCTGGTCGTCTGTGCCGGGGCCAAAGCGATCCTCGACTTGCCCGCGACGCTCGAACTGCTAGAAACCCTGGGTGTGCCTGTTGTCGGCTACGGTTGCGACGAGTTACCGGCCTTTTATAGCACAACTAGTGGTCTCCCGCTTACGATCCGCGCCAACACTCCCGCCGAGGTTGCACGTATCTGGCACGCTCACCTCCAATACGGTGGTGGCAGCGGGCTGCTTGTATGTGTTCCGCCACCCCCCGAGGTTGCCCTTCCACGTGCTACCGCCGAAGCCGCGATTGAGCGCGCATTGAGCACGGCGAAGACCAACCATATCCGGGGCGCTGCAGTAACACCCTTTCTACTCGCGGCCATGGAGTGCGAAACTACCGGCGAAAGCCTACGGACCAACATTGCCTTACTTCGTAATAATGCAAGCATCGCCGCCCAAATTGCGGTTGCGCTTGTGGAGGAAGCCACCGATGCCTGACCTCCTATTTCACAATGGCCCGATTTATACGCTCGATCCGCAGCAGCCGCTCGTCGATGCCTTGCTCGTGCGCGACGACCGGATCATTTCGGTCGGACCCGCCCCGGTCGTTCGCAGTGTGATCGAGGGACACTATGAAGAGGTCAATCTTAACGGCCATGCCCTCATGCCCGGCCTGACCGACGCACATATTCACTTAATGTGGACCGGTCTCAACGCGCTCAGCATCGATCTCGATGAAGTGGCCTCGCTCAATGTGGCGCTCGACCGTATTGCTGCACACGCTGCTCAGCTTCCGGATGGTGCCTGGGTACGTGGCCACGGCTGGAACCATGCCTTGTGGGGCAATCGCTGGCCGACCGCTGCCGACCTCGACCGCGTCACCGCTGGCCACCCCGCCTTGCTATCACGCAAAGACGGCCATTCCGTCTGGCTTAACAGCGCAGGCTTGCAACTGGCCGGCGTTGATGCTGCCACCGGTGATCCATCCGGCGGCGCTATCCAACGTGATGCTCAAGGCGAGCCGAACGGTATTCTCCTGGAAACGGCCAACGATCTGGGCTACGATGCCGTACCCGACTACACCTACGCCGAAAAGCGCACTGCTATGCAGCAGGCGATTGCCCACTGCCATCGTCTGGGCCTGACCAGCCTGCATATGCCCGAAGGTCCCGCCGCTCTGGCGATCTTTCGCGATCTCCGCGACGCGAATGAGTTGCGGATCCGTGGCCTCTGTCACCTGCGCTATAACCAGCTGGACCAGGCCATCGAGCTCGGCCTACGCTCGGGTCTGGGCGACGAGTGGGTCCGCGTCGGCGGTGTCAAAATCTTTAGCGATGGTTCGCTCGGATCGTGTACCTGCCATATGCTCGCGCCCTTTGTCGGTACCGAGTCAAACTATGGCCTGCCTACGGTGCCTGAGGAAGAGCTACACGCTGCTGTCATTAAGGCCGCGACGAACGGCATTGCCCTCGCCATCCATGCCATCGGTGACCGTGCTAATCGCAATGTCCTAGACGCGCTCTCGCATCCCGCCGTGCGTGCCGCGCATTGCGCGATGCCGCATCGCATCGAACATGCCCAGCATCTTGATCCCGCCGACATTGATCGCTTCGCCCAGCTTGGTGTCGTAGCCTCAATGCAACCGATCCACGCCACCGCCGACATGGAGATCGCTGAGCGCCTGCTTGGCCGCGAACGCTGTGCCTCCTCCTATGCCTGGCAGCCCTTGCTACGGAGTGGTGCTATCCTGGCCTTTGGCTCTGATGCTCCGGTCGAAACCTTTGATCCCTGGCGTGGCATCCACGCTGCCGTCACCCGCCAGCGTCCGGACAACACCCCCCCCGGTGGTTGGCACCCCGAGCTTGCCATCAGCCTACAAGCCGCTCTCGACGCCTATACCCTCGGCCCAACCCATGCCTCTGCCGAGACTGCCCTTAAAGGCGCACTCATCGCCGGCAAGCTCGCCGACCTCGTCGTCCTCGACGCTGATCCGTTTGCCATCCCGTCCGCGGAACTTCAACGTGTTCGTGTACTCCAAACCGTGGTTGGCGGCCAAAGCGTGTGGGAAGCACCGGCGTGAGGTATCATGAAAAGATGGCTTGTGCGGCGCTTATATCGTTATCTGGGTATTCCTGCCGAAGACCAAGGCTTGGCTTTTGCCTTTATGGCCCCAATCGGCGTTCTTATGCCGAACTGTGATCCTGTACAGCCCGACTATATCATAGTACTACAGCAAAACGTCGGCATCATTCATGACCGGCGCATCTGGGGCGTCCCCGGTTTGATCGTTGAGGTGCTATCGCCGGGCAACAAAACCTTCGACGAGCGCATTAAGTTCCTTGCCTATGCCGTAGCTGGTGTGCCCGAGTATGCCATTATTAACCCCGCCACTCGCTCTCTCAACCACTATCGCCTCGACTCGCGCGGACGCTACGCCTACCCGCGTACCGTAATGATCGGCGACACAATCACCTTCGACTGCTTGCCAACGCTCTCATTACCTATTGCCGAATTATTCGCAGGTGCACCCGATACAACACCTTGAGCAAGCGTTACGCAAAAAATTGCTCAACCCGCACCGGTAGCCCTGGCACCACCGCTGATGGTAGCAGCGCCTTGCCTTGAAATACACTCACGGTCCGGTAGCTCCCATGCTCAAGCACAAGCAATTCTACCGTGTGAGCATGGGGATCAACGATCCAATATTCACGAATGCCAGCCTGACTATACACCTGTAATTTTGTACTTCGATCATGCGTCGCTGTGCTTGGCGAGGCAATCTCAACGACTAGATCAGGTGCTCCCACAATCCCGCGTGGTGTAACGACTCCTAGGTTTAGAGCAAGGACAACTGTCACGTCCGGCTGGACCACGGTCCCTGGCGCAAGTTCCACGTCAAAGGGAGCGGTGAATACTCGTCCTAGCCCCGGTACCTGGACATAGGTCGTGAGGTAGAAGATAAACCATGTCACTGCGGATTGATGGGCTGACCCAGGAGCCGGAGCCATATACAGCACTCCTTCAATGATTTCATAACGGTGCCCGTCATCGGGAACAGCAGCATAGTCGGCGTAGGTCCACTCACCTTGCTCCGGCCCCGGAATATGGTCGGCGGAACTTACTGCTGGGAGTACATCAAAGGCACTTGTCATAAACTCTGCTCCAACTCTGTCATTAAGTCGTGGCGCTCACTTATGCACGTTGAGCAAGCCTTACGCAAAAAATTGTTCAACCCGTACCGGTAACCCCGGCACCACCGTTGATGGTAGGAGTGCCTTACCCTGAAACACGCCTGCAGCCCGGTAGCTCCCATGCTCAAGCACCAGCAATTCTACGGTGTAAGCATGAGGATCAGCGATCCAATATTCCCGAATGCCGGCTCCGCTATACGCGTGTAATTTCGTACTCCGATCGTGCGTCGCCGTCCCAGGGGAGGCGATCTCAACGACCAAATCAGGTGCTCCCACAATGCCGCGTGGCGTAACGACGCCCAGGTTTGGAGCAAGCACAACTGTCACGTCCGGCTGTACAACGGTCCCTGGCGCAAGTTCAACGTCGAACGGAGGCCCAAACACCCGACCTAAACCCGTGAATTGCACATGTATCGTAAGGTAGGTCTGAAGCAGGTTGTTTGCAGATTGGTGGGCTGAGCCGGGGGCCGGTGCCATATACAACACTCCTTCAATGACCTCATAACGGTGCCCGTCATTGGGCACCGCAGCATAGTCAGTGTAGGTCCACTGACCTTGCTCAGGCCCTAGAATATGGTCGGCAGGATGTACGACCGGGAGAACGTCGAGAACATCGGAAGCGCTTATCATAACTCTGCTCCAGCGCGGTCATTCGTCTTAGGATATCGAAGATGGGGGAAGTATAGCAAACACTGACGTGTAGCAGTGAGGGGCGCGCGTTGAGCCGCCCCTCCAACTGCCGCTTAGCTACCCTAACGCCGCCACCTGTGCTTCCAGCGTCGTCGCGCTCGCCTCAGCTTCTGCGAGTGCTTGTCGTTCTTTGTCGACCACAGCCGCCGGTGCGCGGCTCGTGAAGCTTGCATTGCCGAGCTTGGCGCGCCGCCGCTCGACATCGGCCATAATCCGCTCGTAGGCTTTGCGCAGCCGGTCGCGCTCTTCCTTGAGATCGACCATGCCGGCCAGTGGCAGAAATACTTCGGTAGCTCCTACTACCAACGTCGTCGCTTGCTCAGGCTTGGCCGCAATTGTCTCCGCGATGTTCAGCTTATCGGCTGCCACCCGTGCCAGGCGGCTAATGATCGCCTGCTCGCGTTGTAGCATGGTTACTCGGTCGCCCGCCGCGATAACCGCCTCGATCCACTTGTTAGCCTCGACGCCGCGCTCACTCCGGATATTACGAATGCCCCGTACGATCTCCTGGACCAACATCCAATCACGTTCGGCCTCCGGATCCAAGGCACCAGGATCACGTTCTGGGAACGGTGCCACGATCAGTGCTGCTGACCGTTCACGAATCGTTGTCCCCGCGTGGAGCTGCTGCCAGGCGACTTCGGTAACATATGGCATGAACGGATGCAGCAGCCGCAGGGTTCCATCAAGCACCGTATACAGCACTTCGCGCGTCCGTCTTTGCTGATCGGCATCGCCTTCCAACTGCACCTTGGCGGCCTCGATATACCAGTCAGCGAAATCATCCCAGAAAAAGGCCTGGATCTGCCGCCCGGCCTCACCCAGATTGAAGGCCTGGAGCAGCCGTTGCACATCGCCCGCTAACATATGGAAGCGGCTGAGAATCCAGCGGTCGGCTAAGCCATACTCTTCACCAGCCAAGCGTGCGGCGGTCACCAGACTTGCATGCGTGCGCGGCAGCGTATCAAGCTTACCAATCACAAAGCGTGTAGCATTCCACAGCTTGTTTGCGAAGTTGCGCGCCGCTTCCAAGCGCAGCGGTTGCAGCGCAAAGTCCTGCCCGGGCGTCGACGACGTGGCAAAGGTAAACCGCACCGCGTCAGTACCATACTGGTCCATTAGATCGAGCGGATCAACCTGATTGCCCAACGACTTCGACATCTTACGCCCTTGCTCATCGCGCACCAGCCCATGCAGGTACACCGTATGGAACGGCTCTTTGCCCGTCAGATAAATCCCCAGCATCATCATCCGAGCGACCCAGAAGAACAGAATGTCATAGCCCGTTTCCAACACACTAGTCGGGTAAAAACGCTCGAAATCCTCCGTCTCAGCCGGCCAGCCCAGCGTCGAGAAGGGCCACAGCCCCGATGAAAACCAGGTATCAAGCACATCCTCATCCTGCTCGATCTTGACCTGCTGGCCATAATGCTGCAACGCCTGCTGCTGGGCCTCGGCCTCATCCAGTGCCACAAACTGAGTTTGGTCCGGTCCGTACCACACGGGAATCCGGTGGCCCCACCACAGCTGCCGGCTGATACACCAATCACGAATGTTTTCCATCCAGTGGTAATAGATTTTGTCGAAGCGTTCAGGTACGATGATGGTCCGCCCTTCGCGCACCGCCGCAATCGCAGGACCGGCTAACACTGTCGACTTAAGGAACCATTGCGTGCTGATCAAGGGCTCAACGATCGTGTCACACCGCTCGCAACGCCCGATCTTCATGAGATGCGGCTCGACCTTGATCAAATTACCGGCCGCTTCGAGATCGGCCACGATCTGCTTACGGGCATCGAAGCGGTCCATGCCAGCATATGGACCACCGGCGGCGTTGATCGTGCCGTTGGTATTCAACATGTTGATCTTCGGCAGCTTGTGGCGCTCGCCCACCGCATAGTCATTAGGGTCATGCCCCGGTGTGATCTTGAGCGCGCCGGTCCCAAACTCGCGGTCGACATACTCGTCGGCAATGATCGGGATACGTCGCCCAAGCGCGGGGAGTAGCACCTCCCGTCCTATGAGGTCGCGGTAGCGTTCGTCCTCGGGGTGAACGGCAATCGCGGTATCGGCCAGCAACGTTTCAGGACGCGTCGTGGCAATTGTGATCGCCCGCGCCTCGCTGTCCTTGCTGAGCTGCCACTCCGTATCGTCGCCATCGGCCAGCTTATAGCGGATATACCACAGATGTCCTTGCTCCGGCTCGTCGCGATACACCACCTCTAAATCCGAGATCGCGCTCATACACCGGGGGCACCAGTTCACCAAATACGAGCCGCGGTAGATCAACCCATCGTCGTATAAGCGCTTAAAAGCCACGCGCACCGCATGCGATAGCCCCTCATCAAGCGTAAACCGTTCCCGATCCCAATCCGCAGACGTGCCGAGGCGCTTAAGTTGGTCGGTAATGCGCCCGTGATAACGATCTTTCCATTCCCACACGTTCTCAACAAACAACTCACGTCCCAGATCATGGCGGGTCTGCCCATCCTTAGCTAACAGCTTTTCGACCACGTTCTGCGTCGCGATCCCCGCATGGTCGGTGCCGGGAATCCATAGCGTCGGATCGCCCAACATGCGGTGCCAGCGGATTAAGATATCCTCAACCGTATTCGTCAGGCCATGCCCCGTATGCAGTGCACCTGTCACGTTCGGCGGCGGAATCGCAATCACGAAAGGCTGTCTCTGAGCATCATCGCGCGGCTTAAAGTAGCCCGACTCTTCCCACCACGCATACAACGGCTGTTCGACGGCCTGCGCGTCATAAGGCTTGCTTAAGTCGGCAGCCGCTAGAATTGTGTCGATTGCACTCTGTTTCTTCATCATCATCCCCCTGTGGCGCATTTGCTCGCCGCATAAACACAAAACCCCTCGTCCATCCAAGGACGAGAGGCTAGCCTCACGTGGTACCACCTTGATTAATGCACCAACGGGTGCACTCACTCAATCACGCGCTAACGGGCGTCCCCGAAACAAGTTACACAGCCTCAGCCTTCACTCGTCCCGCTCCCAGGCGACCTTCGGTATGCCTTCTCTGCGATGGGCTTACAGCCGGTGGCCCATCATCTCTGCTCAGCCGTGCACACCTACTCTTCCTGTTCACAGCGTTGCGGCTATTGTAGCGGTCTGACACAAGGACTGTCAAGGGTACTCTTACCGTGAATCGTGAGGGCGACACCCGCTGGGGTGCCGCCCTGCACCACTAACCGCGCCTTAGTTGACCGTGAAGCTGAACGTGTAAGGCGTGCGAATCTTGATCCCATCGTTGGTGGGAGTAACCGAAACAACGTGATCGACCGTCACGCTGTATGTACCACTCGTCAACGATGACGCCGGTGTCCAGGTCAGCGATTGCGATGAGCTATCGTGGCTGATGGTGCCGGTGACAGCACTGCCTGTCTTCGTGACCGTGATGGCGTTGCTGAAATCGGTACCTTCTGGCTTAACATCCCAGTTGAACGTCACGTTGATCGTAGCTGGTGCTGCTCCTGTCGCGCCATTACTGGGCGTAGTGCCGGTCACGATCGCATCCCGCCAGTTTTGAACGGCCTTGTGGTTATCGTCGGGGTTTGTATCGCTCGTGTCATCAAATAGTTGCGTTTGATCACTTGGGCTATTAGCATGCACGGTAGCGACACGATTCGTGAGGCCGGTGATTGAACCCCACTCTTCGACGTAGTTATAGTTCCCGCGCGTGTACTTGTATTGGATCGGTGTGCCATCCGCGATATCAATCGTGATCTGCCAGATGTGCGAGCCGGGTGCTGTCTCCGTCATCGTCGTTGCCGGCGTCCCACCACCGCAATAGTTGCACAATGGGTCGGGTGAGCCGGAAATGTAGATCGTGTCTCCCGCCGGCGTCCAGGTTGGGACCTTCACCTTGAAGGTCGTATGAATCAGCTTGGCCGTCACCATATGACCCACCTCATTCGATGCGGGCGACGCATTGAGCGCAGTGTCGTAGGCTTTGACAACGTAGTAGTACGTCTGGCCATTGCCAACGGTAGTGTCGACATAGTTCGTGACCGTGCCGGGTACGATTGCGATGGGCGTTGTACTTTCGCCGCCAGGTGTCGTGCCACGGTAGACGTGGTACTCGGCAACCGCGTCATCCGGATCGGTCGACGCCGTCCAACTGACCGTTAAGCTCGTCGCGCTCCAGTCGATGGCAGCAACCGGTGTGGTCGGGGCAGTATGATCACTGCTCGCCGTGATCGTCATCACGCCCGGCTGTGCCGTACCCACCCCATTCTGGTCGCCATAAACCCACGTCCGTCCGCCATCATCCGAGAAGCGCACGAGATAGTTGTAGGTCCCCGGTGTATCGGCCCGAATGTTGCCCATATACTCGTAATTGTTGTCGCCACCGTGGGCCGCGTTGAATGTCATCGGCTGCCAGTTCCAGGTTGTGTATGCCGTGCCAAAAGGCCCGAAGCCAACTTGGGCCTGAATCGCGCTAGGATCCCCTCCCGCATCGGTCAACCCTTGGATATAAAATTGGCCATACACGGTGACTGGCGTAGCGCTGATCACCTGATTCACAGTCTTGGGATATTGCAGCACGGCATAGCCGATCGGGAAAGCTGGTGTCGCACTCGCTTCCCGCGATTGGTTGCCTTCGTTGCCCAGCGCATCAACGCCACGCACGACATAATAGTAGGTCGTGCCATTATGGACTGTCGCATCGTTATACGCCACGCTCGGGGTTGTCGCGATCTTGACATAGCCACCGCCCTGCACCGGGCTACGATACACGTTGTAGCTCGTCGCTTGGGGGCTCGCATTCCACTTCAGGATAACGCTGCTCGTCACGCCATTACTGGCGGTCGCCGTCAGCAACGGCGTGACGAGTGGGCCCGTAATGTCTTGGCCAACCGGCATCACCAGGATCGCTGCACCCAACGGCGGCAAGGTCACGCTGAACTTCCCGCCTGCGGTGGTGACCGCCGGATTGCTGGGCGTGAGCACATCCTTCAACGTCACCCCATCCCGCAGGTAGCCTGCCGTTGGGACGTTGATCGTTTGCGCCACGCTTTCATTTCGGTTAATAACGACCGTGGCCAGCGTATTCCCATCGCGCAGAGCATATGCCAGCGTCTTGTTGGTGTCATCCGTCAACAAAAATGTCAGCTTGCCCTGCCGTAGGACGTGGTGGTCGCGACGAATTGTTGTTAGTTGGCGGTAGAGATCAAGCAAGGCATGATCACCGCCCGCGCCAAAATAGAATCTGTTGCTCGCTGGCTTGTCGCCGGCGGTCGGATTCTGGTTCCAGGGGAAGGTACGCCGGTCGTCTGGGTCATCGGCACCCGTCAATGCGACTTCATCGCCATAATAGATCGAGGGCGTGCCCGGTACCGTCATTTGCACCGTCGCCGCAACGGCTTCGCGCGCCTTGCCTACTGCCAAATTTGCCGCGTTGAACTCTTTATCCTCGCGATTATCCTGTCCCGGTGTGAGGCTCCACAAGATACGTTTGGTGTCGTGGCTGTCCAACAGATTCTGGGACGTATAGTAGGTTGCGTCCGCATAATCCTCTCGTATCGAACTCATCCGCGTTGCGAAGGTCGATGGCGGCAGGTTCGGATCGTTCTCTTGCGGAAAGCCCTTGTTATCGACCGCGCCCAATAGCCCCAGCACCGCATCGCGGAAGCGATAGCCCATAGCGGTGTCAGCCTGATCGCCATGTGTCAACGGCAGAACGTCGTACCAATGCCATGCTTCGGCGATCAAAATCTCGTCGGGCTTGATCCCTTTGGTGATGGTGCGCAGTTGCTGCCAGTAGGACGGTGGGAACGATGGATCGGTCATCACGTCGAAGCGCCAGCCCGAACTACCCTGGTGCAGCCAATAGCCTGCAACGCTGTTTTGTGGGTCGGCATAGAAATACTGCGCGACCGGCTGGTACGGCTGGT
Source organism: Herpetosiphonaceae bacterium (assembly GCA_013821605.1). Classification (GTDB taxonomy): domain Bacteria; phylum Chloroflexota; class Chloroflexia; order Chloroflexales; family Kallotenuaceae; genus JACDGP01. The sequence continues at coordinate 15,931 of JACDGP010000022.1, read as the reverse complement.
TAGGATCGGTCGGGCTCCGTTTCACGATCACGGGGATCGAGTCGAAGCCAGCCCAGCCATCATAGGTAGCGGAATGGTTGGCGTCGCTGCCGACGCATGGGCCGGCCCCCGGCGCAACATCATGGAAAACGAACCATGAGCGGTAGGGCGAGTCGAAGCTTTCGCAGGCACCTACCGAGGTGTAGTGATGGTAGCGGTCGAAGAAGGGGCTATCCGACGACAGATGGTTGAAGACCCCATCCAGGACGATGCGCATGTTGCGTGCGCTGGCATCACTTACCAGCTTGGTAAAGTCAGCGTTGCTGCCGAAGTAGCGGCTGATCGTGAGGTAATCGCGCGTATCATAGCCATGGTTCGACCCCGACTCAAAGATTGGGTTGAAGTAAACAACGCTGATGCCGACGCTCTTAAGATAATCGAGCTTATCATCCACGCCCTTGAGATCGCCACCGAAATAGTCGCGGCCCTTCGGTGTCTCGGTACAGGGAGTTGCGGGATTGACATAGGCCACGCAGTAGCCTTCGGGCAGTGCCGTCCACGGTCGGTTTTGAATCTGCGCATCGGCAGCAGCCTGGATTTGCTGCGGTGAAGGGTTCGGCGGCGCCGGATAATCATAGCGGAAGTCGGTGGGATTAGGATCATTGCTCGTAGTACCGTTGCGGAAGCGGTCGGGGAAGATCTGATACATGACTCCGTTCTGCATCCATGGAATGATCTTGAAGTTGGGATCGACCACGTTCAAGCGGAAGCCGTTATCTATCTCAGTCGACGTCGCCACACCCAGTCCATCGTAGCGATTATCCGTATCGGCATAGTAGGCCGTTGCACTGCCATCGCTGATGATGAACCGGTAATAAACCGTGCTAAGCGCTTGCGGCGTGTACACATACTGGTAATAGTCGCAGGTTGACCCACTGGCTGTCAGTGCAGCATCGAAGCAATCAACATTGGTGGCTGCCAGCACCATCGGTTGCTTATTTTCTTGCCCGACCGCTGTGTCATACAAGCGGATCACAACCCCGGTCACATCGTTGTGGAAGGTGCGCAAGCGTAGCATCACGGCCGTCCCCGGATTAACGGCCCCGAACGGCACGCGATACAAACTGTTGCGTGTGTCGTGGCTTAGTCCGGCGTACTCCACGTTATTGTCGTGACCATGGCCGGCGGTGACCGTCACCGCATTGGTGGTTTTGTTCCAGGTAATTCGGACGTTTTGACCTGCCGTCGTGACCGAGAAGGCCACGTTATTGGCTGGATACGAGACGTCCCACGCTTCGTTCAGGGCAACCTTGAATTGGTAGGTTCCGACCGGAATCGCTGCCGACTCGAAAGCATAGGTACCGTCGCCATCCTGGTCAGTGAGCAAACTGCGGACACAGTCTGCCAGCCAATCAGCGGAGCAGCCAAGTTCACTTTGAAACGTACCTGCCGCGACTGCCACCTGATCCATAATGCTGTCCTCGACAGCATTGGTCTTCGTATCGAAGTAGAAGCGCACATTTTGGGTCGTGGGTACGACCAGCGTCGTGTTACCGCCGCCATCCTGATGGTTACCCGCATAGCTTTCGGTCCAGCTATCGTTCAGCGCCATCTTATACGCATAGCTGCCGGCTGTAATCGACCATTCGCCGCGCCACACCCCATTCCCCATGTCAGTCAGATGGGCGGCTGCACAGGCGGGATCCCAAACGCCACAACCGGTGATTTGGTCCTCAAGACTGCCTGCCAATGTCACGCTGGTGGGCGTCGAGGAGTGGGGGCGAACGGCGGCCAGGCTTCGTGGCGTCGAAAACGGTGCAAGAGCGACGAGCAGCAAGCTCAGCAGCAGAGCTAAGCCAGGAGCTTTACGATAGTCGATCTTCATAGCGACTTCCCACCTTTCATCTTTGAACGAGGTGACAAACTTCCAAGACGGGCCAGCGAAGGCACAGTTATGATACTTAAAGACGCTGCCCCACGATTATAAGCGAAGCCTGACCAACGTCAATGGCGTCCAAAGGCCGCAATGCCGAGTACCAGCAGGCCCACAAGCACAATCAAGCCATATTCGGCAAGGACATGGCGCGGAATACCGTTCTCGTCCGCGTGCTGTAGACTGCCGGTTACCGCATAAAAGATCAGCAACAATGCTGCAGCGTTAAGCAGAAAGCGAGCCGACCAGAAGCCGAGCACCCAGTAACTTCCCACGAGCGCGAACGCGATGCGTAGTGCCAGAGTCCAGGCGTGCTGGTGCTGCTCGTGGAGCAGGTGATAGCTGAGCAGTGTTACCACTGGCACCAGCACACAGGCGGCGTAAAGCGTGCGGTAGTGACTGGAGGCGACTGCCGCAAAGACGGCAAATGCCAGCCCATAGGCGACGATGGTTTGCGTCGTACGTGCTGCCGTCTGTTGTGAAGCCGTGCCGAAGAGCAAGCCATGCTGGGCCACATACAAGAGGATCAGGATGAGCCCTGTCGCGATCAGCGCTCCCAAGCGAGCGGCGCTGCCGTATTGCCCCCTGAACAAGCGGAAAAAGGCGAAGACCGCCGCCGGGGTCAGGGCCGGTAAGATCCACCAGGGTAGCAGCGCCGCGCCCTCGAACGGACCAATGTGTATGGACGTGAGCATGCTGCGCTTAAAGCGCGGATGCGCCCGCAGCAGGAACTCAACGCCCACGCCCGCTAGCAACGAAACGAGCAGCACCAGTGGCCAGACCACCGCAATCTTAGGCAGATCGCCTCCCAGGTTAAAAACAACCTGGGTTGGTCCCGCGTCGAGCAAAAAGATGATGCCAAAGCCGGCCAGAATCAAGGTCAGCAGCGGAATTAAGCGGTCAAGCCGCAGTGTAATGTTCAATGCTCATGATCCAACTGTGCCAGCAACCTCCTGAGCGGCAGTTCGGCCAACGAACTCAACCTCATCGCTACTGGCGGGAGTGTCAAATCTGCCGTGATTGGTCCTGGTACAGCGACGCAACGTATACCGGCAGCGGCTGCGGCCAGCATACCATTGGGCGCGTCCTCGAAGACCAAGCAGTGCGCTGGAGCAATGCTAAGGCACGCGGCTGCCCCTAGGAACAGATCGGGCGCTGGCTTGACATGGGCCACATCATCGCTGGTCACGACACAGTGGAAAAAGGAGCGTATGGCGTGCCGTTCAAGCCATCCTTCAACCCATCTTCTGCTGCTAGACGATGCTACCGCAATGGGCAAGCCCAAAGCCTGGGCGTCCTGCAACATCGCTGCGACACCCGGCAGTAACGGTTGCTCGACGCTCATATGCTCCTTCAGTGTCTGGCGTGCCTCCAAGATCGTGGCTTCGTCGAGCACTTTGCCCGTCAACCGTTGCAGTTCGCCGATCGGATCGAAAACTCCGGCGGTACCGATATCTAGCTGATACAGCTGACGTGGTAGCTTGGCACCGTGTTGCCGATAGATTTCGACCCAGCTCTCATAGGCTGGTGTTTCGGTATCAACCAGCAAGCCATCGAAATCGAAAATGAGAGCCTGAATTGTCTCGCTCATCGTCGTCCTTCCATCACCAGACTCATCACCTTATAGGTCAGCTTGGCTGCTAGATAATTGGGTGCATGCAATCCGGGCACCGGCGCGAGTTCGACAACATCGAAGGCCAGCACCCGTTCTGCACTGCCCACGATCAAGCGCACGATGTCGAGCACTTCATGCCATAGCAAACCGTCCGGCTCGGGCGTGCCGGTTGCCGGCATTAAGGCTACATCTAGACAATCAATGTCGATCGTCAAATAGACCGGTTTGCCCTGGACAAACTGTTTAAGTGCCGCGCGATGTTCGCCCGCGTGGACCTGTTCCGCAAAAAACACCTGCACTCGCTCCGGGTTATCTTGGATAAACTCGGCCTCATCTATGCTCAGCGACCGAATACCTAGTTCCAGGAGTGGGCCACCACTATTGTCGAGCACCCGCCGCATAGCAGACGCATGCGAGAATGGTGTGCCCTCATATTGCGCCCGCAGGTCGGCGTGTGCATCCAGCTGCACCGTTACAAACGGACCATGTGCGGCATGCAAGCCTCGGGCAACCGAGCCGGAGATCGAGTGCTCACCACCGAGCACACACAGCAGTCCATCGGGCTGGGCAAGGTCCGCGACCGCAGCGGCAATTTCGGCATGCGCCGTTTCGGGCGACTGGTAGTTGGGTGCTAGTGCCGGCATGGTGTGGACGCCCCACGCCAGCGCACATTCTGTCTTGAACTCCCGATCATACAGCTCCACCTGCTGTGAGGCGGCGATAATAGCTTGGGGTCCCTGTCGCGTGCCTTGCCCGTAACTAGTGGTAAGCTCGTAAGGTACTGGTAAGATCACAACCTTGCTGGTTGTGCGGTCGCTTGCTTCAGCTGGCAAGCCCAAAAAGTTGGCCGCAGGCAAAAATTCGTAATGCATAGCTTGTCCTTCCCTGGCCATTATACCTGTCCATGCTCTGCTGCCTGTCATATGAAGCCTGCTACAATCCCCCCATGATCGAACTCGACGAACTCCTCCAGGCAGGTGGCACGCTGTGTGGGCCGGTTTTTGAACACACCTTTGCGGATTGGTGCTACGACTCGCGCCTTGCTGAACCGGGTCAATGTTTCGTCGCGCTTCGGACCGAACGTCGTGATGGCCATGCGTTTATTAGGGATGCGCTTGCGCGTGGTTGTACTGGCGTCTTGTGCTCACAGCCGGAGGCGGGCGTAGCCGTGACGATGATCCAGGTGGCGGATGTCCGGGCCACCTTGCAGCGCTGGGCAAGCTCACGGCTGCAGCGCTATGCGCCGCACGTGATCGGTGTGACCGGGAGTGTTGGCAAGACCAGCACCAAACGCGCGATTGCCACCGTGCTTGGTGCGCTCGGGCCGGTCTTCAGTTCACGGCGCTCGTTTAACTCCCTCCTTGGCTTGCCACTGACTCTTGCCCATCTCCTGCCTGAGCAACGCTGGGCTGTGCTGGAGATGGGCGTTGACCGCTTTGGCGAGATGGAACGGTTGGCGAGCCTGTTTCCTCCCCACATCGCAGCGGTCACCAACGTTGCGCCAACGCATTTGCACTACTTGCGCGACGAAGCGCACATTGCGCAAGAAAAATGCAAGCTGGTCGCTGCCCTGCCGCCGGATGGTTATGCTGTGCTAAATGCCGATGATCCCCTGGTCAGAGCGATGGCCGAGCAGACGGCTGCATCCATCTTCTGGTATAGCTGTGCTCCCGAACTCGTTGACGAATGCAAGCTCCCACGCTCGCCTTTCCCTATCCTCTCTGCCACCAATATCACGGTCACCTTGGACGGTACGTGCTTTGACCTGCACTATGACGCCGCCGTCTATCCGGCGACTGTTCCGTTCGTCGGCGAACATACCGTGTACGCAGCCCTTGCCGCTATCGCCGTAGCCCTATGCTGTGGTCTTCCATGTGCCCAGGCCGTAGCACGCCTTCCGTTGATCGAGCGGCAAGCCGGTCGCCTCAATCCGTTGCCCGGTCTGCACGGTAGCACGATCATTGATGATAGCTATAATGCCTCGCCACGATCAGTGGAAGCGGCTCTCCGTACGCTGGCCGCACTTCCTGCTCGGCGCCGCATTGCGGTGCTGGGTCCGATGCTAGAGCTAGGTGAGCAAAGCACGCACTGGCATCAAGCGCTGGGAGTAACAGCAGCATCCGTCTGTGATTTGGTGCTGACGGTCGGTGATCTGGCCGCCCAATTCGTGCCTCCTCACCCTAACTCAGTGCAGTCGCTCTCGCGCTTCAACATCCAGGCGACCAACGCCGACGCGCTGGCCTTCCTCCGCCCGCAGCTAGGGCCCGGCGATCTGGTGCTGGTCAAAGGCTCTGCGGCGGCGCGCATGGAGCAAATTGTCGCGGGGCTGCTACCACCTACGGTCAATGTCCCGGCTGTGCTGGTGCGCCAAGAAGCGGCCTGGGAAAAAGTGCGCGTAGCCGAAGCCGACCGCCCGACATGGCTTGAGATCGATCTGGGAGCCATCGCACATAATGCTGAACAACTCCGGCACATCGTTGGCGCTGAACGGAAAATCATGGCCGTGCTCAAAGCCGATGCCTATGGTCATGGCGCACTTCCCGTCGCCCGTACCGTTTTGCAGCATGGCGCAACTCATCTGGCCGTTGCGACGCTGGGTGAGGCGATGGCTCTGCGCAATGCCGGTATTGGAGCCCCGCTGCTGATCCTCGGCTACACACCGCCCTGGCAAGTTCGCGATGCCCTGCGCTACAATGTGGAGCTCGCACTCTGGGATGCACACGTGGCCCGCGAAATCTCGATCGCCACCGAGGAGTTACAACGGACGTCCCGCGTGCATGTCAAGGTCGATACGGGCATGGCGCGTCTGGGACTGGCTCTCGACGAAGCTCCCGCGTTCCTCCATTTCCTTCATGACCTGCCTGGCATCGACGTTGTGGGCATATTCACACATCTCGCAACCGCTGACAGCGCCGATCCCCACTTCGCTCAAATACAACTGCGACGCTTCGATGCCGTCCTGCAAGATATTACTGCTGCTGGTTTACGGCCACCGCTCGTCCATGCGGCCAATAGCGCCACTATCTTGCGCTATCCGCAGGCCTACTATGATTTGGTACGACCTGGCATCTGTTTGTATGGCCTTTCGCCCTCAAACGAAACCCCCTGTCCCGCCGGCTTCCGACCGGCTCTCCAATTTAAAACTGAGATAGCCCAAATCAAAACCCTGCCCGCCGGTGCTCCGGTCTCCTATGGTGCCACCTGGCAGGCACCCCGGCCCTCAACCATCGCGACCATCCCGATCGGCTATGCCGACGGCTTTCGCCGTTCCCCGGCCTGGCAGGCCGTCTTGGTCAACGGCCGGCGGGCGCCGATCACGGGTCGCGTGTGCATGGACTATACAATGATCGACATAACAAATATACCCGGCGTGCGCGTCGGTACGGAGGTGGTATTGATCGGCCCACAAGGCACCGATTGCATCACTGCCGAAGAGGTCGCAGGCTGGCTCGGCACCATCAACTATGAGGTCGTCGCCGCCATCCTGCCACGGGTACCCCGGCTGGTCTAGCACTTAACTGTTGTAAAATCCAAGTCATGGAGCAAACATACTCAATCTCGACGTGCTCGCAACATACCCTAGCAGTCAGTGCCCTGCGGACTATCAGAAGGCCGTCCGGTCGGAATGATGCTGATCGGTCGCCATAGGGAGGATGCAACTGTGTTACGGGTGGCCCACGCCGTTGAGCAACTCGCCGTGCTTGACAACTGACTCCCTATAGGTATAATACAAGCCCTGTGCCGAGGTGGCGAAATTGGCAGACGCGCTACTTTGAGGGGGTAGTGGGGGCAACCCCGTATGGGTTCAAGTCCCATCCTCGGCACCATACGTGATTGGTGCGGGATTTGCTGCACATCACGGGCGATTAGCTCAGTTGGTAGAGCGTCTGCTTTACACGCAGAATGTCGGCGGTTCGAGCCCGTCATCGCCCACCACAATCGAGAGATGCCGAGTTAGCTCATGTTCGGTAGAGCGCACGCCTGAAAAGTGTGAGGTGCCCGGATCGTCGCCGGGACTCGGCACCAAACAAAAGGGTAGGTTATATACCTACCCTTTGGTGTTGCTATCCATCATTGTACTACCCGAAGCTGGTCGTCAGCCCCAATGAATCGTCAATACGATAAAGATTGCGGCGAAGATCAACGGGCCGCCGATGACCACCGAATATAGCCGCTTGTCGTACTTCAGATGCATGTAGAACATCGCCACCATGACCGCCTTGATCGCACTAACAACCAGCAGAAATGGCACGCCGATACTGCGTGGTAATGCGATTTCAGGTGATAGTCCGACATAGCGGTTGATCACACCGGTCGAACTTACCTCAATAATCGTTAGTGCCGTTAATAGGTAAAAGATCGTCATGTACGGCGGATGCTGGTGTGTGTGCTGCATCTCATGGACTTCATCGCCCCGCGATACCCCATATTCTTTTGCCATCACAAACCCCTAAATCAGATACACAATCGTGAACAATATAATCCACACCAGGTCGACGAAGTGCCAGTAAAGGCCGAATAACTCGACCCCCAGATAATCTTCCCGCGTATATACACCCCTAAAGGATTTGAAAAGCACGATCGACAGCCAGATCGCGCCCGCGAAAACGTGCATACCGTGGAAGCCAGTTTGGATAAAGAAGGTACTGCCATAGGTCGCTGGATAGGTAATCCCACCGTGCGTAATGGCATCCCGCATATTGAGCCCTTCGCCCAGCAACTTTGTGTACTCCACGGCCTGAATGCCGAGGAAGGTCAGCCCAAGGGCTAGGGTGGCAATCAAAAACATGCGGAAGCGCCGGATGTTGTTTTCCTGAATGCTGGCGAGTGCCATGACCACCGTCACGCTGCTGACGATCAAGATAAAGGTGTTTAAGCTCGTCAGCGGTACGTTCAAGATTGTGCCTGGCTCGGGCCAGCGTGCTGACACGCGCCGGATCGTGAGTGAGCCGCCGATCAGCGAGGTGAAGAACATGACTTCCGAGGCCAGGAATAGCCACATGCCGAACTTCATATTCTCGCCGCCGGCCACAACCTCGGTCGTATCGTGCAGGGTATTTGAGAGTTGTTTCGCGGTTGCCATCAAGACTCCTTATGGGCTGCACATTAATGATTTTGCTTTTGCCGCCGCGCCTTCAAATGCGTTCGGGTATCTTCGGTCAGCCATCCGCCCATGCCAATCGCAAAAATGATTAATCCAATGATTAGGACAAGCAGACCAAGGACGGTACCGAGCGCGACCAGGGTTATGCCAATCGCCAGGACGAGAGGGAAGATACTCGGATCGGGCATATGGTGCGCGCCGTGCTCATGCGTTTCATGGCCCGTAGCAGAATGGGTATCGTGCGAATTCGACATCGTCATAAGCTCCTTGAGTGTACGTTAGGCCAGCGATAGCATAAGGAGGTGGTCGACGACCAGCGCGCCGAACAACAAGGCCAGGTATAACAGCGAGTACTTATACAACGGCCACGCCATGCGCGTACCCGGTTCACGGAAGAGTTTAAAGGCTAAGCGAATAAACCATACTCCTAAGCCCAGCGCCACCACCAAGTACAACAACCCCGTGATTCGTAAGGGTGTAGGTAGCACCGAAATGGCGACCATCAGAAACGAATACAGCAGAATCTGCCACTTGGTTTCGGCCTCACCATGTGCTACCGGCAGCATCGGAATACCGGCTCGCGCATAGTCAGCTCGCCGCAAGAGCGCCAGCGCCCAGAAGTGCGGCGGTGTCCAGTAGAAGATAATCGCAAACAGCAGCAAGGCCGCTAGATTGATATGGCCGGTTACTGCTGCCCAACCGACGAGCGGTGGGACGGCACCCGCTGCACCACCAATCACAATATTCTGGGTCGTCGTCCGCTTGAGCAAGCGGGTATACACCAGCACATAATAAATCGAGCCGCCGATTGCCAACGCACCCGCCAGCACATTGGAACTGAGTGCTAAAACCACAAAAGCCAGCACGTTCAGCAGCAGTCCAAAGATCAAGGCATCGATCGGTCGCAGTCGACTACTCGGCAACGGACGACGACTCGTCCGGCCCATCAGTGCATCGACATCCCGATCAAGATACATATTGATCGCGTTTGCACCCCCAGCAGCCAGATAACCCCCCAGCAGCGTCCACATAACCAGGCCAAACGAAATTGGATGCGCGTGATCCACGGCCAAGAGCATCGCGGCGAGCGTCGTCAGCAGCAAGAGCGAAATAATGCGTGGCTTAGTGAGGGCGACAAAGTCGCGGATCAGTCCTCTGGTCCCGGTTGTGGCAGCCGCATCGACCGGTAGCTTTTTCTTGATTGGCACCCGCTGTCCATAACGCAAGAAGACGATCAGTAAAGCTGTCACGCTCACGAACAGCCCTCCGCCGACCACAATGTGCAGTAGCGCGAAGAATTGCCAGTTTGCCCCCATGACAACGCTATCAACCAGCACGAGGTAGAGCGTTGCGATGGCCGTAGTGAGCGTACTCACCAGCCGTACTGCGCGTGGCTGGACAGCCCAAGACCGCAGCGTGACGAACCATACGAGCACGACGCTGAGCAGCAACACCGTGCGAAACAGCATATGAACCTGAGCTGGCGCATCTCCTGGCCAGAAACTATCGATCCGGCAGCCGGGCAAAGTTGGGCAGGTCCAGCCAAGGTTGGCACTACCGACCAGTGTGCCAAGCAGCAGTGCTAGCCACACCGTGACCGTTGTGAACCAGACCTGCCTGAGCCCGTCCTTGGCCGTAAGCCGCACGCCGTCGCGGCGGTGTCCGAGCAATTGGAAGAAGGAAACCATAAACGTGTCCTAGCTGCCGATCGTCTGTTTGTCCGCTGGACTTGGCTTAACCTTAGCGGCCTCTCGCCGGCCTTCACGTTCGATCCGGCGGTCGCGTACCGGCCGTTCGCTCGTGACCAAGGGCACGACGTCAAAGTTATGCGGCGGCGGCGGCGACGAGGTTGCCCATTCGAGTGTGTTGGCACGCCAAGGATCGTCGCCCGCAATCGCACCATTACGGAGTGAAATAAAGAAGTTGATGAGGAAGATCAGCACCGACAGCGCGATCATCTGGGAGCCGATTGTCGAGATGAGATTGTACGTATTGAAGCCAAGATCGGCCCGGTACGTATAGATCCGCCGTGGCATGCCTAGCAGACCCAGCATGTGTTGCGGGAAGAAGGTCAGATTGAAGCCGATCATCATCACCCAAAACTGAACCCGACCCAATCGTTCGCTCAACATGCGCCCGGTGATTTTCGGCAGCCAGTAGTATAGCCCGGCGAAGATACCAAAGACCGAGCCGCCAAACAAGACATAGTGAATATGCGCCACGACCCAGTAGGTATCGGTCATCTGCCAGTCGATCGGCACCAGCGCCAGGAATACGCCGTTGATCCCACCGATCAAAAACATCGTCATCAGGCCAACGGCATACAACATGGGCGTGTCGAAGCGCAGGTTCCCATACCACATCGTCGCGATCCAGTTAAAGAACTTGACGCCTGTCGGCAACGCGATCAACATCGTCGCTGCCATAAAGAAGCCCTGCAACACCGGTGTCAGACCCGTGGCGAACATATGATGCGCCCATACCGTAAAACCGAGCAACGCGATGCCGACTGTGGCAAAGGCCATCGCCTTGTAGCCGAACAGCGGTTTGCCCGAAAAAACGGGGACGATTTCGGAAACGATGCCAAAGGCGGGCAGGATCATGATATACACTGCCGGATGTGAATAGAACCAGAACATGTTCTGCCACAAGCGCGTATCGTTCAAGGCCGGGTCGAAAAAGTGCGCGCCCAGGTTCCGGTCGGCCAGCAGCATGATCAGTGCACCGGTGATCATCGGTGTCGCGAACAAAATCATCAGCGACATGGTCAGGATTGACCAAGCAAACATCGGAATCCGAAACCAACTCATGCCCGGCGCACGCATGCGGTAAAGCGTTACCAGGAAGTTGACCGAGCCGCCAAGTGACGACGTGCCGACCAGGATCAGACCAATAATCCAGAAATCAATCGACAAGGTCGGCGAATACGTTTTTTCGGTGAGCGGCGTATAGCCGGTCCAACCACCCGCCGCTGCGCCGCTGCCCGCGACAAAGCCCATCTCTAACACGATGCCGGCGGTTAGGAGCAACCACAGCGACAACGCATTGATCCGTGGGAAGGCCATATCGGCCGCGCCGATCATCAGGGGAATAAAGTAATTGCCCATGCCCGCCCACATCGGGATGATGAACAAAAAGATCATCGTGGTGCCGTGCATGGTAAAGAGCTGGTTGTACATGTCCGGCGAGAGCAGGCGACTGCCGGGAAACGCCAGTTCAAGGCGCACCAATAGCGCCATTAACCCGCCCAGCAGAAAGAAGAAGAAGGTGAGCCCCAGGTACATCTGGCCGATCTTTTTATGATCGACGGTCGTGGCGTAATCCTGGATAACATCGAAGATGTGCCAGCGCCGACGCGTGCGACCGATTGGAAGTGCTGTAGTTGCCATACTATCTCCGTCGCTGTCCCATGCTTATTTTAAGGTCGTGAGATACGCCGTCAGAGCATCAATCTCGTCATCACTGAGGTAGCCGGGTTTGACCACTGTGGACATGATGTTGCCGGGTTTGGCGGCCTCTGGGTTCCGCAGCCACGTCTTGATCGTGTCTGGTGTGTTTTGGGTAAAAGCACCACCGGCAAAGACCGGTCGCGAGTAAAAGTGGGTCAAGTTGGGGCCGGTGATGCCGACCGCTTGGTTGCCGGGATAGCCACTGATCGCATGGCAGCTAACACACGCTTTCGCCGCAAAGACCGCCTCGCCTCGTTTAGCCAAATCCACATTCATTGGCGTGGCGGGCTTGGCCTGCGCTGCCGCCCACGCGGCAAACTCTGCGTCGGTATCAACCACTACCCGGAACTGCATAAGCGCATGCTCCGTCCCACAATATTCGTTGCACTGCGCGTGATAAACATTGTTCTGACCCACAGCATTTGCATCGGCAACAAACCAGGTCGCCGTCTTCACCCCTGGTACTGCATCCAGGCTACCTTGCATTTGCGGCACCCACCACGCATGGATTACATCCACTGAGGTCGTGGTTACCTCGATCGCGCGACCTGCTGGCACGTGCATCATCGTTGCTGTCGTGACACCTAGTTCTGGATAGCGGAACTCCCACCACCACCGGTGACCAATCGCCGTTACTTGTAGCGCACCGGCCGGAGCCGGTCCGGCCAACGTTTGTTCCGCATCATGCACGGCGTGCTCCGCGGTAACCGTCGTCGAGCCACTATCAGGGCCACGCTGAATGTTGGTCATTACATTAAAGGTCATGATGAAGAGCCCGGCGACGATGATGGCCGGGATCGCCGTCCAGGTTATTTCTAAATTCGTATTGCCATGCACTTGCGGTATGGTCTGCCCTTCGCGGTTGAGCTTGAAGCGGTAGCGAAAGCTGGCATATAAAATCAACGCTTCAACGAGCACAAAGACGGCAATCGCGATGTAGTACACATACCCATACAGTTGAGAAATCTCGCGCGCTGTTGCGGCAAATGGATTAAGCCAATCGCCACTCCCTTTAGGCGCGGCAAAGGCAAGCGCTGGCAAAAGAAATAGGCTCATACCGATCAGAGGGATGAGTTGCCATCCTCGGCGGCGAAGCACTCGGAACAAAGCCATGCGGCCTCCTTAACAAACACAAGCATCAAAATAACAATTAAGCGACGGCAGCGGGGAGGCCTATCCGAACGCAGTAGGCACCCGGCTTGGAGTGACATTCGTGTATTGCTAATCTACGCCTACGGTCCCATGATACCACTGTTACCAAACTTTGTGACAACTTGTACACAGTCGGCGGCTACGGCTTGGGAGTATACGCGGAAACAATTGGCTGAGCAAACCTGCTCGGCAGATTACGTGCTTTCTTTCAGTCGCTAAGCTCCTCCTCACTGGTGGCTATCTGTGCTTGCTTGACCTGTCGGACGAGACTGATGACCGGATCGACTTCGATGATCCCGTCTTCTCCGAAGTCGATCCGTAGCTGTTCACGTCCGCCAATAACCACACTTTCAACCACACGTCCTTCACCATAGGGCACACATTGTACTCGGTCACCACGCTTAAAGCGCGGCTCGACGGGCTCGTCAGGCAGCCTGGTGCCACGTGCTGGCGTATCACTACCTTCTGCTCCGCTATCACGGGTGGTGCGTAGCTGTCGAAGCCGCGCGATCATCCCGCCTACATCGCCCGCCCGTTCCTCAACCGGTGGCCTGTCCGGTGCAATATCACGCCGCACTTCGTTACGTGTTGGCACCCCGTTGTTCGCAGGGGGCACCTGACGCGGTGGCAGTGCGACTGGCCGTGACGGTGGATAGCGCGGTGGCGTGGAGCGACGCATCGGCTCACGGCTAGCCACTGGCGCACGCTGGATCGTCGGAAACGCCAGTGGTGGTGGAACATCCACTTCCCAAGCTATATCTTCGACCGCCTCAGGCCCAGCGGGGGCATCGAGCCCCCAGGCAATGTCATCAACCTGCTCCACCCTTGGCTTCGGCTCAGCCACCGCCAAGGGTGCATCCACTTCCATAGGCAATTCCGTCTGCGCTACCGGGCTGCTCATAATTACGTCCGATCGCTCATTCTCAAGCTCCGGCGGAACCTGTGGTACCGCAAGCGCAACCGACGGAACGGCAGAAGCCGGCATACTATATGTTCGAACCACTGGCCCCCGTCGTCGTGCCTCCTGCGGCACTTCTGGCGCACGCTGTGGTAGTGGCGTGGCCACCTCTCCTTGCGGCTTGTGTTCCACGGTCGCTGCCGCTGTCCGCGCCACCATCTCCTTGACGGGAACCTGTTCCCTGGCAGCGACCGGCCGTACTGCTGGGAGTTTTAAGGCTTGGAGCCACTGCAACTCGGGAGCGGCGAACGGCGCATACAAAGAATATGTCGCACACGCCTGGGCCAATTGCTGAGCCAGCTCAAGCCAACGCTCCATTTGCGTATACAGCGCCTCAACCAGCCCTACACCCCCCGGATCGACTTCGATCAGCAGCAGCTGGGCCTGTGCTCGGTCATACCAGGGCAGCAAAGCACCAGGGCTGCTATTGACAACCACCGGCAGCGTTGCGAGCAGCGCCCAACCGGCTGCCAGATGCCCCTCCGGTATCTCGGCCGGCAATGCCAATGCTACAGCTTCCCATTGCCGCTCCACTGTGCGTGCTACCGGCACTTCGCGTGGTTGCTGCCCTGGCCATAGCTCGATCAGTCCCCGGACGCGGGCATTGGCATGGACGGTAATACGCCGTAGCTCCAAGCGATGCTGCTTCCATTGCAGGCTACGTTTCGCGAGCTCGTCGCGTACGACCACCCGGACCACTTCGACCGGCCATGTCGCATGATCTTCACCGGTCGCTGCCAGGATCACCTCCACCTTGCCCGAACTCTCAACCACGCGGCCCGGTGACCAAACTGCGCCGACCAGCCCCCAGCGTTCGGCCACACCCGGTGTAACATGGCCACAGGCATCACCGCTCGCATCAACGACCCCAATCGCTTGCCCCCGTACCGCATGTGGATCAATCCGTTCATAGGGATCGCTCACGACCGCTGCCGGTTGCCACTCTCCATCTGTGGCGAGTGGCTGGAGTTGCCCCTGCTCGGTAAGTTTCCGCACGTGATCCGCAACTTGCCAATCCTCAACCTCAGTCGCGCTGATTGGGCGCTCGCTGGCTACACACATGAGTTCAGCTACATTAATCAAGCGATTCGCCCGTGGGAGTGGCCATGCCGGTAACGTTTGTCCCAATAGCTCCGGTTGGGCTAGCAGCAGCCGCTCGTATGGCGTATCCCCGGCTAGCAAAAGGATCAGCCGGTAGCCCGCGCGCAACAAACGCTGGCGGTCATCCTCGAACGCGGGCACCCCTGCTACCAACGCGATGCGTGCGACCTCGGGACCACTCCCCACGGCAACCTCTGCCTGAAAGCTGGCTTCGAGCGCCGCTGTTTCGCTATGATCACGTCCTAGTACCGTAAGTGCCAGCTGATGCCGGCTCAATCCCGCTACGATCTGCCGCAGCGTTGCCTGCCGGTCGGCACCGGTATGCCATAAGGCAACCAATGTCGAAGTTGTCGGCCCGCTGCCCGCTGCAATCAGCCGCATGGAGTGACCAAGCAAGCGTGGTAAGGTGCTATCTGCGCCGGCGACTGGCGCAAGTGCTACCAGCAGTTGCACCGGGCCAACCAGCCGCTCAACCCGCCGTACCAGCCAAAGCACATGACCACCCGTCGCACCCCTAGCGTGATGGAGCGCCGGTAAAGCCATGAACTGCAGTCTGGGCCAAAGCCACTTCCAGGCTCGATCGGCCCACTGCAAGACGCGGCGGTGTAGGTCATCATAGGTCAGCAGCGTCAACTGAGCA
>JACDGP010000149.1 GCA_013821605.1 Herpetosiphonaceae bacterium | reverse complement strand
CCTCTGTACCGTCTGCTAGGCGGCTACCAGGAGCAGTTGCCGGTCTATGCCTCGGCCGGCTTTTATGCGCAGGATAAAGGCGTGCAACAGCTGGGCGAAGAGGTGGCCGGCTATATTGAGCGCGGCTTCCAGTGTGTGAAGATCAAGGTGGGTCGCCAGCCGGATGCCTTGCTCAACCCGCTGCACCAGATGCCGGCCACCGATTATGCGACGGTCTCTTTTGAGGAAGATGTGGCTCGCGTGCAGGCGGCGCGCGCCGCACTCGGTCCGACGCGCAAACTCGCCATTGATGCCAATAATGCATGGACGCCCTCGCTGGCACTCAAATTCATGGCAGCGGTCAAAGATCAGGATATCTACTGGCTCGAAGAACCGGTCGCGACCGATGATCTTGATGGCTCGGCCTTGGTCGCCCACCAGCTAACGACGCCGGTTTCCGGCTACGAGACCGAAACCGGACTGCCCGGCTTTCGTGATTTGATCACCCGTCACGCGGTCGATATCGTCCAGCCGGATGTTATCTGGACCGGCGGTATTACCGAATGCCGCAAGGTCGCCGCACTTGCGCAGGCCTTTGGTCTGCCGGTGATCCCGCACGTTTTCTCTTCGGCGGTCGCCACCATCGCCAATATGCACTTTATCGCCTCCATTCCCAATGGTAGTTGGCTAGAATGGGATCAAAACCCGAATGCGCTCCGCTCCGAGCTCTTCGAGGAGCCGTTAACCGTTGATGCTACCGGCCATGTGCGGCTGCTAGATCGACCGGGACTCGGTGTTACACTGAACCAGGCGACGCTTGAGCGCTATCGCATCGACCGGCACCGCCCCTAAAGAGAGGAGCGAGGGGTGATGGAGACACAACAACCGGCGCTGATCAGCCTGAATCCATTCGAGGCCCGCACCGCAGCTGCGATCTTCGCGCGTCTGTTTCCCGGTGGCGAAGATGGTCCCGGTGCGACCGAACTTGGCGTCCTGACCTATGTTGATCACGCGCTGGCCGGGGCATATCGCGACAAAGCGGAAACGTACCGACTGGGCCTGGCGACCTTTGATCAGGTCGCCCACCGGCGTTATGGCCGGCCTTTTGCTGACTGCAACGCCACACAACAAGATGAATTGCTCGCCGGGCTAGAGCAAGGCACGCTGCCTGATTTTCATGTGCCAAGCCAGCACGACTTCTTCACCATGCTCCGCTTCCACCTACAAGAAGGGCTCTTCGCCGATCCGGCCTACGGCGGCAACCGCGATAAGGGCGGCTGGCGCTTGCTGGGTCATACCGGCATCTGGTTCGAAAACAGCGCCGAGGAAAATTTGGCCACGGAGCCCGTTACCAAAGGCGGCGAGATCCGCTCGCTCGCCGATGTAGGCTATGCCCTGGATGGTGGTCCCCGTGAGCCGGTTGAACTACCGGGTTACGATCCACAACGCGGCGACGAGCCGCCCGCTGGACCTGCGGACGTTGTGCTGATCGGCGTCGGCGCGGCGGGCGCGATGGCAGCATCGATCTTGAGCCGTGCCGGTCTACGCGTCGTCGGTCTGGAGGCTGGGCCCTGGCGTACCAAGCGCGACTTCGTGCCCGACGAACTCGGCTCGGCCTACTATTGCCGCGGCGGCATGGGGCCCAAATTCTTAAGCGAGGTCCCGCGCTGGCGGCGCAACGCGGATGAACCGGCGCGCGAAGCCACCTTCACGCTGGGACGCATGATGAATGGCGTGGGCGGCTCGGTCATTCACTGGGGAGGAGCCCTGCGCCGCTGCCACCCCCACCACTTCAAATACCTGACGCATGTTCGCGAACGCTGGGGCGAACAGGTGCTACCCGAAGGCCACACGTTAGTCGACTGGCCCATGTCCTACGACGACCTGGAGCCCTACTATACCAAAGTTGAGTACCACATCGGCGTCGCAGGCGATGGCGCGCGTAACCCATTTGTTCCGCGCAGCGCCCCTCTACCTATGCCACCCCTGCGCCCCTTTACCATGGCTGAGCTCTTCCGCCAAGGCAGCGAGGCGCTGGGCTTGCATCCCTACCCCACGCCGGTCGCTGTTAACAGCGTGCCCTACAACGGCTTCCCGGCCACAACCTACTGTGCGTGGAGTGGCGGCTTCGGCCCCTTCAACGACGAGCGCTGGCATCCCGGCCTAACCTGGGTCCCCGAAGCGCTGACCACCGGCAACTTCGATCTGCGGACGCACTGCCGGGTCGTCCGCATCCTGACCGACGGCGACGGGCACGCCAGTGGCGTCGAGTATGTGGATGCCAACGGTAACTGGCAGGTACAACTGGCCCGTACCGTGATCGTCTGCAGCTACACCTTCGAGAACGTGCGGCTGCTCCTGATCTCCGGCGACACGCAGCATCCCGACGGCCTCGGCAACAACACGGGTCAGGTCGGCAAGCATCTCATGACCAAAATGTGGTCCGATGTCTCGGGCTTTTTCCCAGATACGGTGTTCAACGCCCACACCGGACCGGCAGCCCAAATGTGGAGCCTGGACGACTTCATTTCGGCGGAGTTCGACTCGGTGGCGCACGGCTTCGTTGGCGGAGCCACGCCCAACATCGAGAACCAGCGCCTTCCAATCCAAATCAGCCGCGAAGCCCTGCCGCCCGATGTGCCCCGCTGGGGTCAAGCGTACAAGGATTTCATTCGTCAGTGGCAGCACATTGCTGCTGTCCGGCTCCAGCCCGACACGCTGTCGTATCACGCCAACTATCTTGACCTCGACCCGCGCCATCGCGACCGCAGTGGCCTTGGCCTCCCGGTCCTGCGCATTACCTATGACATGCAGCCCAATGAGCATCGCATGGCCGACTTTATGGAAACGAAAGCCGAGGACATTTTGCGTGCGATGGGTGCCACCAAAACCTGGCGCGGGCCGCGATTCAGCGGCGTGGTCAGCAGCCACGAGCTAGGCGGCTGCCGCATGGGCGAAGACCCCGCCACCTCGGTCGTCGGTCCCGATCTTGGTATGCACGACACGCCGGGGCTCTACGTCTTCGGGACGGCGGTCTTTCCCACCTGTCACGGCGTCAACCCAACCTTGACCATGTGGGCACTCTGCTACCGTGCCGCCGAACAACTCGTTGAGCATTTGAACCGGAGATAGTAACATTCTACTCATTGGACGGGAGGTATTGTTTATGGACAACATGCGTATACCGGCACATTTCGATGGCAACCAGATTATTCTTGATGAACCTGTTGAACTAGATCAAGACGCCAAACTCCTTATTACCGTGTTACCCAAAGAGTTAACCGATGACCATGAAGCTTGGATCCGCCTCTCACAGCAAGGCTTAGCCAACGCCTACAGTGATGATGAAGTTGAATACACGCTTGACTCAATAAAGGAGTTCAATCCTGATTATGAAGGAAGGTGACATGGTGCTCACACCGTTGCCACAGGCCGACGGTATACGCAAAACCGGCCTGCAATTCTTTTACGTGAGATGCCACCATTCCATGATCTGCTGGTATGCGGGATCAGTACTCAACTCCATCAACAGGTGAGCGGCTTTGACGAGATTATTGGACCACCAGACGACGATTTTGGTACAAGTGGTCTCAAGGAAACATCTCTCATTCGGTTGGGGTTTTTAGCTGTAGTTCCCCAGCGCGCCATTATTGGGACGATTGGGTCAATTGCCCCTGAGCGTCATAAGCGACTCTTGGAAACGTTGAGTGATTACCTCGTAAAGTAGACGACCAAGGATAGACAAATGAAGCTACAAGATCGTGTGGCGGTGATTACCGGAGCGGGGTCGGGGATCGGGCAAGCGATGGCTTTGCTCTTCGCACGTGAGGGCGCACGCGTCCTCGCGGCCGATGTAAACGGCGGAGCAGCCGAGGAGACGGCACAGCAGGTCACAGCGGCCGGTGGCACCTGCCAAGCTATGACGGTCGATGTCATACAGCCCGATCAGGTGAAAGCCATGATTGAGCGCGGCCAATCACTCTATGGCCGCATCGATATCTTGTGTAACAACGCCGGCATCGGCTCAACGACCGACGTTGTAGGCTGCGAGCCCGACGAATGGGATCGGGTGATGACGGTCAACGTGAAGAGCGTGTATCTGGGTTGCAAGTATGTCGTGCCCCATATGCTTAGCCAGGGTGGTGGCGTCATCGTCAACACCGCTTCGGTAGCAGGCATGGTCGGCATCGTCAAGCGCGCGGTCTATTGTGCGAGCAAAGGCGCCGTCATCGCCCTGACCCGCCAGGTGGCGGTCGAGTATGTCGAGCAAGGCATCCGCGTCAACTGCTTGTGTCCAGGGACCGTCGACTCGCCCT
The DNA here is from genome assembly GCA_013821605.1 of Herpetosiphonaceae bacterium. GTDB lineage: Bacteria > Chloroflexota > Chloroflexia > Chloroflexales > Kallotenuaceae > JACDGP01. Next base: position 8,820 of record JACDGP010000149.1, on the reverse strand, counting down.
GGGTCGGTCGTCTGCTGGCCGAAACCGATGATCCCGTAGCAGCGCGCCAGGGACTGGTGGCTCGCCAACCGATTGGACGGCTCGGCACTCCGGAGGAGATCGCCGCTGCCGCCCTCTATCTAGCATCCGACGATGCATCCTTTATTACCGGGACCGGATTGGTGCTCGACGGTGGCTGGACCGCTCGTTAAGACCCGTACGGGCTTATTCACAGCTTGGGAGGCCAACGATGGCTACTGGAACAGCAAACGCAACCTATCAAATGTATATTGGTGGTGAGTGGCGGGGCGCCAGCGGTGGGGCCGTGCGTCCCGTCTTAAATCCGGCCAACGGTGAGCTCTTTGCCGAAGTGCCCGAAGGCACGCGCGAAGATGCCCGCGCTGCCCTGGAAGCGGCCAAAGCTGCACAGCCGGCCTGGGCCGCCCTGCCCGGCGTCGAACGCGCCCGCTATCTACGGCAAACTGCCGCACTCATTCGCGAGAACGCCGAGCGGCTGGCGCGCCTGGTCGTGCAAGAGCAGGGCAAGCCCCTCCATGAAGCACGCGGCGAGCTCGGTGGCACCTCCGAATTCTTCGAGTATTTCGCCACCTTTGGCCGGGCAGCTATCGGCGAGATCATTGCCTCGGATAACCAAGACGAAGATATCTGGATTCGCAACGTGCCCTACGGGGTCGTCGTGGCCATTATTCCCTGGAATTATCCGGCCGCCCTGTTTTCGCGTAAAGTCGCCCCGGCCTTGATGGCCGGCAATACGATTGTGATTAAACCGCATGAAGATACGCCACTCAGTGCCATCGAGCTTACCAAGCTCGTCGAAGCTGCAGGCGTACCACCAGGTGTGGTCAACGTCGTAACCGGGGCCGGTACGATCGTCGGCGATGCGCTGGTGCGCGATGAGATCACCCAATTGGTCACCGTCACAGGTTCCGTGCGTGCCGGTCGCCAGATTCTAGCAGCCGCCGCGCATAACATCACCGTCGTCTCGCTGGAGTTGGGCGGCAAAGCACCCTTTATCGTCATGGATGATGCCAACATGGAACTGGCGGTCCGCAATGCCATCACCGCCCGCTTCATGAACTGCGGCCAAGTCTGCACCTGCAACGAACGTACCTACGTACAACGGCATATCTACGACGAGTTTTTAGAGCGCTACGTCGCGATGGCCAGCCGACTCCGGATGGGCGATCCGATGCAGGCCGGCATCGATCTGGGGCCGAAGGTGAATCAGGTTGAGCTTGAAAAGATCGAGCGTATGGTTGGACGCGCCCAGGAACAAGGCGCACAGGTCGTCCTCGGCGGTCATCGTCCCGACGGTGAGCAATTCCGCAAAGGCTTTTGGTACGAGCCGACCGTCCTGACCAACGTGCGCAACGACATGGACATCATGCAACAAGAGATATTTGGCCCGATCACGCCGATCATGCCCTTCGACGACTTCGATGAAGCGATTGCGTTGGCCAATGACAGCAAATATGGCCTCAGCGCCTATCTCTTCACGAACGACCTGAAGCGTATGATGCGCGCGGTGCAGGATGTGCGCTTCGGCGAAGTCTATATTAACAAGATCGGCCCCGAGCAACTCCAGGGGTTTCATACCGGCTATGGCTTGAGTGGTCAGGGCGGTGACGATGGCACGCATGGCCTCAGCCATTATTATCGCAAAAAGACCGTGTATGTCAGCTATAATGACACGCCGGCCAGCAATCTCATGCCCTATCCGGCAGCTTGATGATACGGAGGTCTGTATGATGCCTCGCGCTTCACGTCGTTGGTCGTCTCTCGTCATTCTCCTAGCACTGCTTACGGCGGTCGTCCTACCCAGCCGCAGCCTACTCGCTGCCCCACGCCCCTCTGCTCCCCAGGCGCGGCGTGTGAATATTCGCGTGGGATCTGCTCCTGGTGGCATGGCCGTAGATGTGTACCTGCACCGTGCCTATAGTGTGAATCTTGGTGGCACCGTGAGTGTGATCAACACCCAAACCAACACAGTCGCAGACACCATCGCGGTCGGGAACTTCCCGTATTACATGGCGGTGAACGCGCGCAGCAGCCGGGGCTATGTCACGAACGGTAAGGATAACACCGTGTCGGTGCTCAACCTGCTCGACAATACGTTGGTCACGACCATCACCGTCGGACTATACCCTATCAATATCGCGCTGAATCCGTACACCAACCGCGCGTACGTAGCCAATAATCTGAGCAACACCGTGAGTGTGATCAACACCAACACAAACCAGGTCGTGGACACGATTCAAGTCGGGGACAATCCCTCGGGGGTGGCGGTGTCGCCCGGTAATGCTCGCGCCTATGTCACGAACACGTTCGCGAACACGCTGTCGGTGATTAACACAACCACCGATCAGGTGGTGAAAACAGTGCCCGTGGGCCACAAGCCCTATGGGGTAGGGGTGGACATCGGCGTCAACCGCGTGTTTGTCGCGAACGAAGACGCTGGCACGGTGACAGTCGTTGATACGGTCACCAACCAGGTAGTCTTCACCATTCCGGTGGGCTATGATCCGTATGACGTGGCGGTAAACGAGACCACGCATCGCGCCTACATACCGAATAGCAATGACAACACGGTGAGTGTGATCAACACCGACACCTACAAGGTCGTGGGCACAATTGGAGTAGGGAATTTTCCCGCGGGCGTGGCGGTTGACCCATTGATCGGTCGGCTGTATGTAGCCAACGCTGCCGACAACACGGTCTCGGTCATCACCATTCCGTAAAACGATTTGGGAGGAGAGTATCTATGGAGCGCGATGAGAATCATCCCCGACCACAGCTCACCCGTGAGCGTTGGACCGATCTGTGTGGTACCTGGCAATTCTGCTATGACGACGCCAATGCCGGTCTAAGCCAACACTGGTATCACAAGCCCGAAGTATTCGACCGCTCGATCACCGTGCCGTTCCCGCCCGAGTCGCAGTCCAGCGGCATTCACGATACCTCGATGCACCCGATCGTCTGGTATCGCCGCAGCTTCCAGGTCGCGCCCGAAGATCGGTCGCAGCGTCTGCTATTGCACTTCGGGGCCGTCGATTACCGCGCGCAGGTCTGGCTCAATGGGCAACTGGTCGCCCATCATGAAGGTGGTAACACGCCTTTTTCCGCCGATATTACCGATGCCTTGGCGGCAGGCGACGCGGAGCAGATCATCGTGGTGCGGGCGGAAGATCAGCCACAAGACCTAACCCAACCACGCGGCAAGCAATATTGGGAAGCCGAGCCGCGCCGTATCTGGTATCACCGCACGACAGGTATTTGGCAACCGGTCTGGCTAGAACCCGTCGGGACGACGTATATCACCGACATCCGCTGGACACCGGACCTGTTACGCGGACTGCTGGGCATACAGATCATCTTGAATAGCCAGCCTGACCGGCAACTCAAGGTCGACGTAGAGCTTTCAATCAACGGCACCACCTTGGCGAATGACACATACACGGTCGAAAGGAGCGAAGTTGGCCGGGAGATCGCGCTGGAGCCGTCGGGTATGACGATGAGCCGCGAAGGCATCTTATGGTCGCCACGCTATCCTAACTTGATCGACGCGGTGGTAACGCTACGCGATGGCGACCAAGTTATCGACGTCGTACAAAGTTATGCCGGTCTGCGCAGCGTTGGCTTTGCGAACGGGCGCTTTCTACTCAACGGTCGCCCGTATTATCTGCGCCTCGTGCTTGAACAAGGCTATTGGCCCGATTCCCTCCTAGCCGCGCCCAGTAACGAGGCTCTGCGCCATGAAGTCGAAATGACCAAAGCCCTGGGCTTTAATGGCGTCCGGATTCATCAAAAGGTCGAAGACCCACGCTTTCTGTATTGGTGCGATAAACTGGGCTTGCTCGTCTGGGGCGAGATGGCCAATGCCTATGTCTTCTCCTCAACGGCCGTCGAACGACTGGCGCGCGAATGGATCGATGTCGTGCGCCGTGACTATAGCCACCCCTGTATCGTGACCTGGGTTCCGCTCAACGAAAGCTGGGGTGTACCCAGCCTAGACCAAGATCGGGCGCAACAGGATTATGTGCGTATGGTGTATCACCTGACCAAAACGCTCGATCCCACCCGCCCGGTCATCGGCAACGATGGCTGGGAACATCTGGCCAGCGACGTCTTAGGTATCCACGATTACGCCCTTGACGGCGCGACGATCCGCCAACGTTATAGCTCAACCGAAGCCTTGGAGCACACGCTGCGCGAGGTACAGCCCCACTACCACACGATCATCTTGCCCGACACTGTCCGGCACGGTGAGCCGATCATGCTAACCGAGTGCGGTGGTATCAGCTATGCTCCCGATCCTGGCCAGCCCTGGTTCGGCTACGGCACAGTGCACAATCAGGAGGAGTTCCTGGCCAAGTACGAAGACATCATGGGCGCGATCCTCGACTGCCCCACCATCGTCGGCTTCTGCTATACCCAGTTGACCGACACCGAGCAAGAAACCAACGGCCTGCTCCACGCCGACCGCACACCCAAGCTCGACGTCGCTGCCATCAGTGCAATCACCAAGCGTGCATCCCAATCAATGCCCGGCGAAGTCCTGGCCAGCATCCAAGCCACAGCCGAAGTTACATCCTTTCAAGGACCGGGCCGGTAGACTTATGACGGACCGGGAGGGGTTAATTCCCTCCCGGTCCGTAGCAGCACTGAATGCCTCGATCACAGATAATGCAGGAAACCTTGGATAGTACAACTATGCCGCTGCATAGTGTATTCCGAAGATGGAGTCTCGTGCGGCACATCATAGGTATTTATAACGGTATGACAGTCGAGTTTCCGGAGCCGCTGGATCTGCTACCAGGAACTGCAGTCGAGGTCGTGGTCCCAGAGCCGACGGTACCGAACGACGTTGAACTTTTGGACGACGACGCAGTCGATCGCGCTGTGCTTGCCGCACTCTACGAACGCGGCATGGTCGCTAGCCCGAAGCCACCGACTGGCGCTATCGACCTGGACTGGCAACCGATCCCGAACCCCGGAGATCCGATCTCGGAGGATATTCTGGCGGATCGAGGTTAATGGCCACGTATTACTTCGACACCAGCGCCTTGGCGAAACGCTATCTGATGGAGCCGGGGTCACGTTGGGTGCTGCAGGTATGGGTAGGCATTGATGCGGCACGCCATATGATCTACTTCGTAGGGCGCCAGCCAAAGTAATCAGTATAGTTGGAGTTCAGGCCATGCGCATTTATTGGGAAGGCAGATGCTTAAGTAGTCCGACAGGGGCTGCGAGGCTTTGGTTATGCCTGGTTGCCTTACTTGGCCTAAGCCCGCTCGGGGCGGTGGGAGCATCCGGCAGCGCCTTCATCCGGGTCAATCAGATTGGCTATATTACCAACGGGCCGAAGCAAGCCCTGCTGATGGCTAGCACTCCGGAGAACGGTGCAATTGTTAAGCTGGTCGATGCGACCGGCAGTACAACATGGAGTGGAGCGCTTGGGCCAAAGCAGGGAGCGTGGAGCAGCGCTTTTCCCTATGTGTATCTGCTTGACTTCTCGACCGCTGACGTTACCGGGGCCTACACACTCCAGGTCGCTGGTCCACTCAACGCGGCGTCACCCCGCTTCCGGATCGATAGCGGTGCCAATCTCTATCGCGCTCTGCTTCCCAATGCGCTCTTCTTCTATAAGGCACAGCGTGATGGTCCCAACGTCGATCCGTCCGTGATGCAGCGCAAGCCGTCGCATCTAACAGATGCACAGGCCACCCTGTATCAGCCGCCAGTCTACTTCAATGGTCGGCTGCAGGGCAACCTAACACCCATCGGCGGGCCCCTCGATGTAACCGGCGGTTGGTTCGATGCCGGAGACTATCTCAAGTTCGTCCAAACAGCGAGCTATGTCGATGCCGCTATGCTCTTTGGTGTGCGCGAACACCCCGATCTGCTTGGGTCGGGAGCGGCAGATTTTGCCAGCGAAGCGCGTTTCGGCCTTGATTGGTTGCTCAAAATGTGGGATGACCAAACACAGACGCTGAGCTATCAAGTTGGCATCGGTGATGGCAACAACCACATTGTCGCCGATCACGATGTGTGGCGCTTGCCACAAGTCGATGACCAACTCCCTGTACAGCCCGGTGATGCGAACTACTATATCAAGTACCGTCCGGTCTTTCGCGCAGGCGTGCCCGGATCACCTGTCAGCCCGAACCTTGCCGGCCGGCTGTCGGCCAGTTTTGGGCTCTGCTTTCAGCTCTTCCACTTAAGCGATCCCGCCTATGCCCAGCGTTGCTTGATCGCCGGTGAACATCTTCTTGATCTCGCACAAACCACGCAGGTTGGGCAACTCACGACGGCTTCGCCGCACGATTATTATCCTGAGACCGAGTGGCGCGACGACCTAGAGCTAGGTGCGACTGAGCTGTATCTGGCGACGGCGAGTGGTCCGCTGCCGCCGGGTGTGCCACATGCCGATCCGGAGTATTACCTGCAGCTTGCCGCACATTGGGCCGCTGCCTATATTCATGGCCCGAACGATGGCACGGACGCGCTCAATTTATATGATACGAGCGGCTTGGCACATTATGAACTTGCTCGCATACTCAACAACAACGGCAGCACGCCCGCTTTGGAGGTAACACACCAACAATTACTAGATGATCTCAAGCTTCAACTCGACCACGGTCTCCGGCACGCGGGCAGCGATCCATTCAATCTTGGTTGGGGCTATACCGACGGCGATGTCGTGCCACATGCTCTCGGCTTGTCGCTCGAAGCGAACTGGTATGATGCCCTGACCGGCACAACGACCTACACGATTTTCGGCCAACATCAACTAGACTTTGTGTTGGGCGCGAATAGCTGGGGCTCATCCTTCATCGTTGGTGCTGGCACAACGTTTCCAGAGTGTATGCAGCATCAAGTTGCTAATCTCTCCGGTTCGCTCGACGGTACACCGCCGATTGTGCTCGGAGCTACCGTCGATGGTCCGGCCGCCGCCAGCGACTTTAGTGGCCTTGGCGTACCGTCCGGCGCACGACGCTGTCCCCCGGCAGGCGGCGATCCGTTCGCGGTTTTTAATGGCCACAGTGCGCGCTACGAGGATAATGTGCGCTCCTGGGTGACCGTTGAGCCAACGGACGACTACACCGTGTTGACGATCTTAGCTTTTGCCGACATGGTAGGCCGCTGATGTACCGGTCTGCGGCCTACTGGTTGACTGGAATTAAAGGCACCACATCGGGATTAACCGTCAGGAGCGTGGCACTCATCCAGCCGGTAACACCACCAAGCGTTCGCCATTGTTGCCATTGATCCCGTTATTAAATCATTGTGGACTGTCTCATTCGGCAAATAGCTTAGACAAGACGGTCAGGACATCAGCTTGTGTTTGCACATCAATGTGCCCAAGCTCCCGAGCAAGGCCATGAACGCATAGTTGCTTTCGAAGCAGGTACCACCCGTGCCAAAACGCATGGCTTCATTCCAAAACTCTTCGCTCAAGCGTGGGCAATCGCTGGAAGTTGAGCGTTGGCTGCGTCGTGCAATGCGCGATGCGCTTTCCCATGGGACAGCACGACCGTACGCCGCGATCAAGCTGTCGAGCAGCGCACGAGTGGGTGATGCTGGTGAAACCTTCAAGAATGCCAAGACGTCGTGTGTCAACTGGGGAGAAAGTGTGTTCGCCATCAAAACCTCGCCGCTAGTGATCGGGAGCTGTTAACATACACCTACAGCTTGAGGAGGCTGCAACCGATGATTGACCGCCGAACAACCCGTCCATCCCCCCTGCTTATGATTGCGGCATTTGTGGCGGTCTACCTGATTTGGGGCTCGACCTATCTTGCGATTCGTGTCGCCGTCGAAACGCTGCCGCCGTTTTTGATGGCGGGTGCGCGCTTCCTGCTGGCCGGGCTATTGTTATACGGCTGGACGGCGGCGCGCGGGGCATCACGTCCAGGACGTCGCGCTTGGATTGCGGCAGCCATCGTTGGCGCACTCCTGCTCCTGGGCGGCAATGGCGGCGTCGTGTGGGCTGAGCAGCGCGTCCCGTCGAGTATCACCGCCCTCCTGGTTGCCAGCGAACCACTATGGATCGTCCTCCTAGACTGGTTACGACCGGGCGGGAAGCGACCCCAACCATTGGCCGCGCTAGGTGTCCTGCTGGGTTTTGGTGGTGTCGCACTCCTAATCGGCCCAGCAGTGCTTCAAGGCAGTGGAACGCTGAGTTTCATCAGCCCGCTGGTGATCGTGCTAGCTGCCCTCTGCTGGGCTGCCGGTTCGCTCTACGCCCGCAGCGCTCCGCTACCGGCCTCCGGTGCCCAAGCGTCGGCGATGCAGATGCTGATCGGTGGCTTCCTGCTGCTTCTGGCCGGATTAGGGACCAACGAGATGCAGCGATTTGCGAGCACTACCATTTCCCTGCGCTCGGCGCTAGCCGTCGGCTACTTGGTCATCTTCGGCTCGCTCGGCGCGTTTACAGCCTATGCGTGGCTGGTCACCCACACCACAGCGACACGCGCTTCGACCTATGCCTACGTCAACCCAGTTGTCGCCGTGCTCTTGGGCTGGGCGCTCCTCAGCGAGCCGGTAACGCCACGCACACTGGTCGCGGCCGCCATTATCATCGGCTCAGTGGTGATCATTACGCTCAGCCGGCCGGCTTCTGAGGTCGCGCCTGCTGTGCCGGAGCTGCCATCGGCCACCGAAGCTTAGCCGCGCAGATACGGCACCGTCTGCGGTCCCTCGGGCAACACTGCCAGCCGTGCCCCGGGACCCGCACGCTCCAGCACCTCCACCAAGGTCGCCTGGAGGTTGTCGGTCGGGTGAAGCATGGCGTTGCGCACGGTCGCGGGGTCAAGCGAC
>JACDGP010000148.1 GCA_013821605.1 Herpetosiphonaceae bacterium | reverse complement strand
GCAGGTCGGTCTCGTATTCGACGTGGCGAATAGCGATGGTGATCCCGCGAGCACGCTCTTCGGGGGCGTTGTCGATATCGGCATAGCCCATGAACTGGGCTTGGCCTTTGAGGGCCAAGGTCTTGGTGATGGCGGCGGTCAGCGTGGTTTTGCCATGGTCGACGTGACCGATGGTACCTACGTTCAAATGCGGCTTGGTTCGTTCAAATTTTTGGCGTGCCATACTCTCCTCTTTTTCAACGAAAACGACCCGATACAAAACGGATCGTTGACGATGATGAATGAATTATCCCAACTAATTTCGTGTGGAGCCCGCGATGGGACTCGAACCCATGACCTCTTTCTTACCAAGAAAGTGCTCTACCAACTGAGCTACACGGGCAAGCAACTGCCTGTCGAAGGATCCAACAACCACCGTCTCAACTTACGACACCAGCACGTGGTATCTTTAAATAGACACTACGTATTACTTTGGTGGGCAGAGCAGGATTCGAACCTGCGTAGGCATTACACCAGCGGAGTTACAGTCCGCCCTAATTGGCCGCTCTAGCATCTGCCCAAATTATCAACGTGCTCTGGAGCCCGCAGAGGGACTCGAACCCCCGACCAGCTGTTTACAAAACAGCTGCTCTACCAACTGAGCTATGCGGGCGCTCTGAACACGCCGTTCGGTCACAGCGATGCGAAGTGTAACATGACCATTTAGCCTTGTCAAACATCGCAAGAGCATCACGAACCCGCGTATATGGCAATGCTCATCTATGGCCAGCTTTGAAACAAATCACGTAAATCGGTCGCGTCCACTGCATCACCTAATAGTGGTGTTACGCCGAAGATTTCCTGCACGGTCCGTAGCAACGAGCTGTGAGTATAGTGGATGGTGTTAGCATAGCCATGACCTTTGGCTTTTGGTGATAGTGCGATCAGGCCGATCGGACGATCGCTGCCTTCGCCCTCATCCCATGTAATAAAAAGTATGCCGCCTTGCCGGTAGGCCTGGGAGTGTAAGATTGCAGGAACGGCATATGCTTAGGGGCGTAGAGACCCTGTGATACGAGCGGGCAGCGCGTGCCACTAATATCTTCTTGATAGCTCTTCCATGAGATACCGGCATGATCCAGAAGGGTTACCAAATGGTTGGTCGTAGATTGGTGATTACGGGAAGGATTGACATCATCAGCAATGCCAAAGTTGGTACCTGCCTCCAGCCACAAATAGTTGGGCTCGCTGGGATGGATGCCGAGCGGATTACGGTATTGCTCGGCGTACGAGGCCAGCGGAAGGAGGGTGTTGTTGATATAGGATGCTGATGGGTTACTATAGATGTCGTGCCAGTTGTGATTCTCTAGCATAATAATGAAAACGGTGTTCATGTCAGACGGGGTCGGGGATGATGTCACGCTGGTTGTTGCAGTCGAAGCTGGAGTGTTTGAAGCTAGCGGGAGGATCGTTGGCGTCACGGCTAGGAGCGGCGAAAGGGTGGGCAATAGATTGGTCGCAACTGGTCGCGATGTTGCGTTGGAGCCGGGTTGTGAAGCTGTACTGTTGCAGCTAAGCAGCAGGAACGGCACAAACGATAGATATAAGAGACGACGCATACAAGCTCCTTGTACATAGTTTACACGCATGGCCCAATTGGATGCACACAAGTACTGATGGCACGGGTGCGAATAGGAACCTCGGCGCAAGATGCTGGCGTTGCCCACACCCCACGTTTCGGGTATGATGGCACTCGACAGTAAGCGAGGAGGATGATTTCAGCGCACGGAGTTCAGCTACTTTTGTTTAATTATAGATACGAGAAAGAGACAGGAAGAAAAGATTAAGAACGAGCGAGGACATACATGACTCAGCCAAATGCTCCTGATCAACGATGGGTTAAGATCGATTTACACATTCATACGCCAGCTTCAGAAGATTACGCCGAACGAGATGTCACTTTTCTACAAATCCTGCGCGAAGCCGAACAGCGCGGCCTCGAAATTATCGCCCTGACGGACCATAATACGATTGCCGGTTATGAACAAATGCGTCGAGAGGTCGAATTTTTACAGCAGCTGGAACGAACACGCCGCGCGACGATTGCCGATCATCAACAGCTTGACGAATACTTACGCGTACTTCGCGTGATTACTGTACTCCCTGGGTTTGAGTTCACTTCGCATTACGGCTCGCACATTCTCGCCATTTTCCCGCCAACAACAATGGTTACGATCCTTGAGGCGACATTGCTGCGGCTTGGTGTCCCACCCGAACGGCTGAAGGATGGTGCGACAGGACTACCCGATACCGCCCACGTAACGGAGGCATATGACATCATCGCCAAGTCCGGCGGGCTGGTGATTGCGGCGCATGCGAATGGAGCCGGCGGAGTGATTACCGAGACGTTGCGCATGGGCACGAGCGGTCAGTCACGGGTCGCAGCAACCCAGCACCGCTCCTTAAGCGCACTCGAGTTTGTCAACTTTTACACCGATCATGGCACATTTACCTCGCCCGGCTTTTACACCGGCAAAACCGAGCACTATGAGCGGCGCATGTTTTGTATCCAGGGATCGGATGCACATCGTGTACGACGCGCATCAAACGGGAGTGATGTAGCACATCGTCATGGCGTGGGTGACCGCTACTTCGAGGCCTTGCTACCCGAGCCTTCGTTTGCTGCACTCCAAGGACTCTTGAATAGCTATGAGTTCGAGCGAGTGCGGGTGCCCAAGCGGGATCAGAAACAGTGGGATATCGATCAACTCCGCTTTGGCGTTGCTTCGGAACGCAATATTTTGCGTGGTTCAGCGACCGAGCAGAGCCTGTTACTCCAGGATGTAGCTGCGTTATGTAACATGGGCGGCGGCACGCTCATTATTGGGGCCGGTAATGATGGTAATGGACAAGTGGAAGGCGTGGCGCGGCCCTCTGACGTGAGCGAGCAATTACGCTTAGCAGCCCAACAACTGATCGATCCAGCACCGGTGCTATCCATGGAATTAGTGCGCTATGAAAGTCGTGACGTGATTCGCGTCGAAGTGCGGGCAGCCAAAACACCGCCATATATAACCCAAGGCCAAGTTTGGTTACGGCGCGATGCACAAACAGCGCCAGCTAATCGTGGTGAAATTTTACAGCTAGCACGGCGCGCATTAGCTGAGAGCGGCAGCTCCCCCTTGGACAATGGTCAGGAGTGGGATGTGCCACGCTCTGGCGTTGAGATCGTTGATGAGCAGCGTATCAACAGCGAATGGCAGTATGAGATTCGCGATCTGCGCACGATGCCGAACGTCGTGCGCGAGCGGTCGCAAGGGCTATGGGCATATGCAATTGACCGTCATACTGATTTGCGTGAGGGCCGGGCCGATCTTGAGGCGCAAATCACATGGGCAGGACAGCTTGGCCTATGGCGCATGTATCGTCAGGGCAGCCAGGTCAAATATGATCTGGTACATCGCGACGCCAATGGCATTATCGACCATGTGTTCTATGGCGTAACCGACTGGGGACTGAGTCCAACCTGGAATGTGCTGCTTGACAGCGTACGTGCCAGCGATGGCGCAACAGATAAAGCCGAGCCAGAGAGTGCGCATCCGACGCCCAAGGTTACCAGCCCGACAGCTGTTGACGGAAGCCAACCGCGTCCACTACCGCCCCCTAGTGAACTCGTTGTGCCAGTAGCTGCGACCGCAGTACAGCCGCCTGCCAACTCCGAGCCCTACATCGCTCCGCCCAACTTTGGAGGACGTCAGGCGCGATGGCAGGGTCGTGGTGCCATCCTACGCATTGTAGGGCAGGGAGATGGGGGGCCGCTCTTTGACCTTGCGATGCGAGACAGCGATGGCGTCAACATCCAGCAATATTTGAGAACGGCGCGCGACAAGTTAAATGAGAAGTGGTTGGCACTCATCATGACTGAGCGACCGCGCACTGGAATCGAGGTCATGAGCTATGTCGCCGGCGAAGACGGGATTATCCGGATCGGCTTCCGTGACTTGCGTACCGGCGAGGTGAGCGCGCCATGGCGGATCGAAGAGTTAAAAGAAGGATCCGTACGCGAGTACGCCGCGAGGATGCATGTACTGGATCGCCAGCTTAACGAAGAGACCGTGCGCTGGTGGGGCAATCTGGGCTACTTTCGCCCAATGCGTTCACAAGTCGATCTTGTATATCGTGACGCAGATGGTGTCGACCATTTCTTTTACGCCTGCCGCCGAGAAGAGCTTCGAGGCCCCTGGAAGAACCTGCTTGAGGTATGGAATGATGCCGGGATAGCACCACCGGTCGTACCAAGCCCACCTTTCGGCATCGAAAATGCTCGCTCATTTGAGCCACCCCTATGGATGCGCGAACAATTGGTAGGGCCCCAAGCTGCGAACAACACTCCGATGAATGGCAACGAGCAGCATGATTGATATGATTCGTCAGGACCTCTGATGTCTGTTTTACCGCCTCCCGAACAAAAGCCGGCATATGTTAATCGCATGTTTGGTGCGATTGCCGGCAATTACGATAGCGTGAATCGCTTGATGACCTTCGGTCTAGACCAGGGTTGGCGACGCTTTGCGGTGCGCCAGGTAACGCCGAAGCGCAGCACAGGTGCTCTGGCTGTGCTCGATGTTGCCACAGGCACAGGTGATTTTTTACCGATCTTGCGTCGCGCCATGCCTCAGGCTACGGTCATTGGCTCGGATTTCTGCCTGCCCATGTTGCAGGCCGGACGTAAACGCGCCGGCACGGTGGGCGGTTATGTCACGGGCGATGCGCTGAGCTTGCCTTTTCCAGACGAGGCCTTCGATGCAGTGACGACCGGCTTCGCTATGCGTAATGTCGCTGATATTGAGACCGCCTTGCAGGAAATGTGGCGAGTCACCAAACCGGGGGGACGCATGGCGTGTCTGGAGGTTGCACAGCCACGCCAACCATTGGTACGCTGGGGCCACCAGCTCTACTTTAACCACATGGTGCCGCAGCTGGGCCGGCTGATCAGTGGTGACGCGGAAGCGTATACCTATCTGCCTCAATCTGCTGCCCGCTTCCCGGCACCCGACGTACTTGCCAATTACCTACGCCGGGCGGGCTGGCATGAGGTGCGTTACACACTGCTAGGGCTAGGAGCCGTAGCAGTCCATGTTGGTGAAAAGTGATCGGAACACACTATGCTCGTTGAACGCATGCGGCGCGTCGCGGCACCGCCAGAAATGGTGATCGCGGCGCTCACCAACGTAGACAATCTCCCTCGCTTGCTACAGCGGGCCGAACGGGTTGAGGTGTTACAGCGCAGCGAGGGCCGGGCACGCATCGCCATTACGGTAAGCGCGGGTAAATTGGGCCACCAGCGTGTCGAAGGAGAAGCGCGTCTCCTGGAAGACGGCATGCGCTTTATTGCCGTAACACCGACGCAGATGGACGTCCGTTGGCAGGTGCGGGCAGCAGCAGCAGGCAGCGAAGTGACAGCACGTGTTGATGTCGACTTGCAAAGAATTCTTGGCCCCCTGGCACGCCTGATAGGCGACAACTTGATCGCACGACAGGTTAGCGCCGAACTGGACAAGTCGTTCGTCGCCCTGGAGGAACTGGTCGTGCCGCCGGTTGTAGAGCAAGACGGACTACCTCTAGCTTAGCTCAAGCGCGCGAAACTCCGGCCCTATAGGGTATAATTCCCGATACGATACACAGGAAAACGATGGCAGGCCAGGCTCTTTACCGCAAGTGGCGATCTCAAACCTTTGGCGAATTAGTCGGGCAAGAACCCGTTGTACAAACGTTGCGCAACGCGATCCGTAGTGGGCGGATTGGTCATGCCTACCTTTTCACGGGGCCGCGCGGCGTCGGCAAGACCACGATGGCGCGTTTGCTGGCCAAGGCTGTTAACTGCCTGGCACCGCTTGAAGAGCGGCCCTGTGACCGTTGCAGTGAGTGCCGAGCGATTGCTGAAGGCCGCGCGCTGGATGTCATCGAGATGGACGCGGCGAGTCATACTGGCGTAGACGATGCGCGTGAGCTGATCGAAAAGGTACAATTCCGTCCGACCTCCGCGCGCTTCAAGGTCTATATCATAGACGAAGTCCATATGTTGAGTACTGCGGCCTTTAACGCGCTGCTCAAAACGCTAGAAGAGCCGCCGGCCCATGTCCTGTTTATCCTGGCGACGACCGAGTTTCACAAAGTGCCCGCTACCATTACGTCACGGTGTCAGCGCTTCGCCTTTAGTCGCCACTCGCTCAGCGATATTACCGGCCATCTAAACTATGTTGCACATGCAGAGCAGATCGAACTCGAAGCTGGGGTAGCCGAGCAGATTGCTCGCGCCGCCACTGGCGCCATGCGTGATGCACTTAGTATCCTTGACCAACTCATGGCCGGTACCGATACAGTGATTACCTTGCAGCAGGTACAAGGGCTGTTGGGCACGGCACCCGTCAGCGAAGTGAGCAGTGTGGTAGGGGCGCTGGTGGACGGTAACATTCAGGCCGGACTCGCAACTATTGAGCAGGTCGCGGAGGGTGGCGCTGACCTGCGCCAGTTTACGCGGGATCTTGTGGATTACCTACGATCACTGATGCTAGTCGCAGCGACCGGCAAGGTCGACGCTCTAGATCTGCCGGACGAGATGCTCAGCGCGATCCAGGACCAGGCGACACGCACCGCTGTGGGACCGGTCGTCCAGTGGCTCAAATTGTTCGCGAACCTTGACCAGCAGCTCAAAAATAGCCCGTATGGCCAACTGCCGCTCGAAATGGCCGTGGTTGAGGCATTGACGGCCCCAGCCATGCCCATAGCGGCGCGAGTTGGGCTTCCGTCGCATAATGCTCCTACCCGCGCGACCTCTACAACCAATGGACAGCCGCGACCGCAGGACACGGTGCCACCAGTTAAGGCAAACATGTCACAAGCTGCATCGCCAGCAAGACTGGTCGCGGCAGTGTCACCGGCACCTCACAAAACACAAGACGAGCAGGTTGAACAGTTGCTACCACCGGTTACGTCATCTGCTACACCTGTGCAACAGGTCGGATCCACCGAAGAAACACCAGTTGTCGTGCCTGAGCGAGTAATCGAGATCGAGGATAACGCCGCATTTTTGCTGGAAGAAGTTATAGCCTTATGGGAGCAGTTCCTGCTCGACATACAGGCCGAAAATCGGTTTATCCGTGCAGCCCTTCCTGGGGTTAAGCCAATTAACGTTGACGGGCATGTGCTGGTCATGCTCGCGGGCAAAGGGGTATGGCAAAAGAAAAAGTTGGAAGAAGAAAAGAGTCGTCGTTTGCTTGAGCGCATCTTATCTAAGCTGCTTAATCAACGCGTAGGCGTGCGCTTTACCATCGATCAACAAGAAGAAATGCCGGATGCACGTAAGCTCATCCAGCATGCACGTAGTGACTCACTGATACGCAAGGCGATCAATATTTTTGAGGCCGAAATTGTCGGTATTGATACCCCCTAAGGAGTACACATGGACCGCAAAATGATGCAGCAGCTTCAACAAATGCAGACGAAGCTGGTCAAAGCCCAAGAAGAATTGGGCAAGACGGACGTCGAAGGTACGGCCGGCGGTGGTGCCGTCAAGGTTGTGATGAACGGCCACCGTGAACTACGCACGTTGACGATTGCACAAGACGCAGTCGATCCAGAGGATGTCGAGACCCTACAGGATATGATCGTTGCTGCCTTTAACGATGCGTCCAAGAAGGCACAGGACTTGAGTGAGCAGAAGCTGGGCGGGCTGACGGGCGGGATGAATATTCCGGGATTGTTTTAATGCCCACCGGTGTCGAGCAGCTAACAGTTGAGCCCATTGCACGACTGATCGAAGAGTTCAGCAAATTACCGGGCATCGGCCCAAAAACGGCCTCACGCCTAACCTTTTATTTACTACGGGCTGATGCCGAGCAAGCGCATGCCTTGGCCGATGCGATTACCGAGGTCAAGGATAAAACAATCTATTGCAGCCGTTGCTGGAACATTGCGACCAGCGATCCCTGTCATGTGTGTACGAATCCCAACCGGGACCAATCGATGGTGTGCGCCGTCGAGGAACCATTGGATGTGCTGGCGATCGAGCGGACCGGCGAGTATAAGGGCTTGTACCACGTACTCCATGGAGCGATTTCGCCGGTCGAAGGGATCAATCCCGAGGATTTGCGTATTCGCGAGCTGGTGAACCGCGTGCGGACTGAGCCGATCAACGAAGTTATTATGGCAACTAATCCCACGTTAGAGGGAGATGCGACGCAGATTTATATTGCGCGGGAGATCGTGCCATTAGGCGTCAAGGTCACCAAGCTGGCCCGTGGTTTGCCAGTCGGCGGCGACCTAGAGTATGCCGACGAGGTGACGCTGGGCCGGGCTTTAGAGGCGCGACGCGAAATCTGACGCGAAAGTGCCCCTGCATGGTGCAGGGGCACTTGCATAAGCAGGTGGGGTTTATTACGACGCTGGGTTCATGCTTTTCTTGAGGGCTGCCATCTCGGCATCTAACTCCTGGTTCTGCTCCAAGTCACTGAATTTAGCCTCAAGCGTGCCATGGTTGAGCTTGTCCATGGCATCGGTATAGGCGAGGCGATCATCGACCCGCGATTCTAACTGGTCAAGCTTATCCATTGCACCGGTCTGGCTAATGCCGCGCACCGTCCGCTGGATTGCTTCCTGCGTTTGCGCCCGGTTTTGCTTAGCCACGATCAGCTCACGCCTGGCGCGCGCTTCTGCAATCCGGGACTCGAGCGATACCAGAGCATCTTGTAGCTCGTTAACCTGCTGCTCTTGCGCTTCGAACTGCTGCTTATAGCTATCGGCCAGCTTCTGCGACTGAAGCTTGCGTGAGAGCGCCTGGCGAGCCAGGGTTTCATCATTGGCCCCCATAGCTGCTTGCGCCTTCGACTGCCATTGGTCGGCCTCGGTCTGGAACTGCACCATCTTGGCATGCAACTTGGTCTCGTCGGCCATTGACGAAGCTACACTGGTTTTAGCCTCATAGAGATTATCGTTAAGCTGCCGCAGATATTCATCCACCATCTTTTGCGGGTCTTCAGCGCGATCCAGCATCGCATTAAGGTTCGCACTGACTAAGTCTCGAATTCGTCCAAGCAGAGCCATATCTATTCCTCCTCTATCGTTTGAAATACCGTGTTTGCTTGCACTGCGCCACGCAGTACACGCAGTATACGATATCTAGCCAAGCAATGTCTCAGAGCGGACGCTTGTCGGGAACACCAACTGCACGTGGCAGGTAAGACAGTGCCGGCTTCAGTTTGTCGATGATGACCAGCGTACGCCGATCGACTCCCGGCAGATCAACGGACATGATGCCTTGAAGCTTACCACCTAGTTGCCCAATTGCTCGACGAGCCTCGGCGGCTTCAACTGCTCCATCAGCGCCTTTAGGGGCGACGAACCTCCCACCGACCTTAACCAACGGCAAACACAGCTCACTTAGCACATTAAGGGCCGCGACCGCTCGGGCGACACCACCAACGTATTGCTCACGATAGCTCTGGCTTTGGCCGAGGGCTTCGGCCCTCGCCGTTACAATTTCGACCTCCGGTAGATTAAGCAGCGACACCATATGCGCGAGGAATGCAGTTTTCTTGCCAACACTATCGACCAGCAAGAGCTTGGTGCTAGGCCACAAGATTTTGAGGACGAGCCCCGGAAAACCGGCTCCGGTACCGATATCGAACAACGACGACGGAGCAGACGACCAGCAGCGCGCACAGGCTAGCGAATCGAGAAAATGACGTGTGGCTATGGCTGGTAGGTCCGTGATGGCGGTTAAGTTGACCCGCTCATTCCAGCGTTGAAGCTCAGCCGCATAGATGGCTAGCTGATCGAATTGTGGAGGAGAGAGGTGCATATCCCAACCCCTTAACGTGGGCTCGAGCAGGGGACGAATCACAGGCAATCCCGGTACAGGTTGTGTTGCTCGATATAGCTGTGGACTGCGGCAGGTAGAAAATAGCGTACGGGCGCGCCGCGCTCGACACGTTCCCGAAGCTCAGAGGCGGAGATATCAAGCGCTGGCCCAGTAATCAACTGAAAGTCAAAGGGCCGTAGCACGGGGTCAAGTCGTTGCGGATCGAAGTGATAGCCGGGGCGCTGCACCACTGCAAAGGAACACATCTGTACAAGCTCGGCAACCCGATGCCAACGGGGCAAGGTTAGGAGGCCGTCAGTGCCAATGATGAACCAAAGCCGTGTATCTGGATATTTGGTGCGCAAAGCAGCTACAGTATCGACAGTATAGGATGGTCCCTCGCGTCGGACTTCCCAGTCGCAAAGCTCGAATTGGGGGTTATCGGCGATCGCGTGCGCAGTCATTGCTAGGCGGTCAAGGGCAGAAGCACAATGACCACCGGCTTTCAGCGGCTGGTGGCCGGTAGGAATAAACAGGATACGCTCTAGCTGTAAGCTCCAACCCACATCGGCGGCTATAGCCAAATGACCCTGATGAATCGGATCGAATGTACCACCCAGCAATCCAAGGGCATGCATAGCAGCCATCTGGCTAGACGAACTTCTGCGTCGCTAACGTGCTCTCCGCCTCTGTCCCATCTCGATCCGTAATCCTTCTTGAAACAGATCCCACACTAACCAGACGACCGAACGCTGATCTTCCGGCTGTAGATCTTCAATATACGCGGTAAGTAACTCGCCAACATCCTGACGGCTTAGTCCGTAAACTTTACGCTCCAGATTGCCATACAACTGCGTGGCGAGAAGGTCGGCCAGCTCACGCAAGTCCGTTTCCGGCAGATCTTTACCGGTGGAATAAAAGTGTCCACGTAAAGCCACAGTTGCCTCCCGCACTAATAGTTACGTCGATCTTCAGCATATTGCTGAGTAGGGCGGATGGCCGTCGTTGATTGCCCTTGGGTGGCAAGTTTGGCACTATTGTTGGCACTGTTGGGCATCAGCGATGTATCGTTGAGAGCTTCGCTGATATAGTCAAGGTAGCCTTTGATCTGATCGTTATCTTCCAGCGAGGAGAACGGGATGGTCGCGCCCGACACGCTCTTGACGCTCGTAGCAATTTCACGCATGGTGCCATCAATACCGCGCACGAGACCACGCATCACGGAAGCAAGCTCTTCACGCTCTTGAACGGTTAAATTGGCGAAGCCGATCAGCGCCTTTTCCTGAGCACGTAGCAAGGTATTGCGCAAAATTGCGATATCCGCTTGCGTCTGTAGCTCATAGCGTTTCACCAAGTGGGCCTGGCGGACTTGCTCAACCAACTCATCACTTGTCACTGGAGTCCACAAGAGCGCAGGAATGATAACGAAGCCAATGATGCCAACCAATACTTGGGGTAGGACATAACCACTTTGCTGGACAACCGGCTGAGCCGACCACCACGCATATTGAATATCATACGAATAATATAAAAGGAATAACGCAGCTACGGTAATAACAGTATAGCCCCAGGTGCGTGCATTGATTTTTTGGAGTAACATGCCAGCTGGAGACCATGGAATCAAGAATGAGACCAATGATGGCGGTGCAAGCACCATAATCGCCGTAAATGCTATCGCAACAATCTTATTACTGGTGAGTTCGTTTTGTACACCCCACCAGTAGGCTGCTGACCCACAAATAGCAATAACAGCCAAGATTGCCAGGCCAGTCTTGGCTGTAAATGCGACGCCACTCTTTCGACGTTGCCCACGCACCATATCCAAGTAGCGACTGCTCATAATAGAACCTTCTTTCGTTATTGCGACCGATGTATCAGAATAAA
Organism: Herpetosiphonaceae bacterium; assembly: GCA_013821605.1. GTDB lineage: Bacteria > Chloroflexota > Chloroflexia > Chloroflexales > Kallotenuaceae > JACDGP01. The sequence continues at coordinate 1,447 of JACDGP010000148.1, read as the reverse complement.
TACAATAAGCATCTGTTGCGATTACAGATGTAAACTAGTACTATTTCGGCGTGATATCAGACGTTTTCCGAATGAATACTTCCACCCAACCATCCTTGTTGACGCTTTTCATTCGTTGCACAATGGCATCCGGCACAGCGAGGCCATAATTGTGTGTCGGATCAGCCTTATTAAAAGGTATACCTAATGAGGTAACCGCCTCACCTTTGACGCGAAACGTCACCTGTACCTCAAACGGGCCACGTGATTCGCCAATCGGAATATACGAACCAAATATCGGGTCAAACCAGTAAACGATCTGGTACCCAGGCGACGCATACGTCTGGTGAGGATTTAATGCTACGCGCTCAACTTGCTGATCCAACCACCGCTGCTGGTAATCCGGAGCGACCGGGATCGCAACTTTGCCTAAGTCGGGATTAATGGTAGGAGTAACCAAAGGCGCGGACGGGGCGGATGTCGGAACTGCAGCCTGGGATGAAGAAGTACTATCTATTGGACCCGCACCGGTTATTGGTAAGGAAGCGTTCGGCATAGGCTGGCCACCTACAGCCGTAGTATTGGCAGCAGGATCGCCAACCGGCAGCCCTCCACCTCCCGCTAGCGTGGACGGTTGCCCACCAGGTAGGCCAGGCGTTGCGGTCGGAATGGAATTCCGGCCGATAGCAAGTGGCTTTTGACCGGCACAACTACTTAACAGCAGCATGACTCCTAGTATTGACACTACAATGCGTAGTGCCCTACGGTTCCGTTTCACGTACTATACTTTCATGCATGGTTAATTGCTAGTGCCAGACTAAACTGTGGTCCATAGTCGCATACTAATATAGTACTAGTATGCTGTGGGACCAGGCATAATTGCTTTAAATAAGGTAAGCCGAGCAAATAGTATACCATTAGTTGTTTGACCAAAGTTAGCAAGCAAAGTGACACCTCTATGAGCTATGCTCCACTGATTGTCCAGAGCGACTGGAGTATTCTCGCCGACACGCATGCGGCGGACTACGAACAGGTACGACCACTCCTAGCCCAATTCGCGGAACTTGAGCGCTCACCCGAACATATCCATTTCTATCGTCTGACCCCACTTTCATTATGGAATGCAGCGGCAGCCGGCTTAAGCGTCGAAACGATCATTGATGTCCTGAGCCGTTATAGTCGCTTTACACTACCCCCTCAGCTTGTCATCGATATAGCAGAGTATGTCGGGCGCTATGGGCTGCTTAAGCTGGTCACACAGGATGGACAACTCCTGCTGCAATCCACCGATCAGCACTTGCTACAACGTGTCTGTGCCGATAAGCGCTGCCAGCCCCTACTCTCGGCTCTAACCGACAACGGCGTGCTCGTGCTTCCTGGAGCGCGTGGGGAGCTTAAGCAAGCACTCACCGAGATTGGGTACCCACCCGAAGATGTAGCTGGGTATGTCGATGGTGCAGCTCTCAGT
>JACDGP010000147.1 GCA_013821605.1 Herpetosiphonaceae bacterium | reverse complement strand
CCGTAGGCCTGTCTATCCCCCTCATGAGTCATCACTGTCCTGGTTCCAGCGGGCTAGGACAATGCAACGTCGCCAGCTCCCATGCGGCTCTCATCGACGATCCGAATGTCGCCATCTTGCACTCTGGCGTTCCTGCCGAATCTGCAACGATCGGTGGTTGATGAATGGGGAACGCTCCTATTCCACGACCCGCAACAGCACATTGCCTAAGCGTAGAAGTGATCCGCGTTTTAGCGCACTTTTAGCCGTGGGTCGCAGCTGACTCGGATCGCCCCCAAAACTCACCGTAGTGTTACCACCGCTCAGGTCTTCTACAAACCAGCGTCCACCTTCATAGCCAAAGCGTGCCTGTTGTGGACGTAAGGTCGTGGTGGGCAAGGGCGGCACACCATTGCCGGTACTGCCTACAGTGGTCGGTTGTTGAAAGGCAGCCTGGAAGGTGAGACCCGGCTGATCACCCATCTCGAAGACCGCGACATACTGTCCAAGGCGTATAGTTGAGCCCTGCTTGAGTGCATTGGCACTGGTAATGGGCCGTTCGGTGGCGGGATTCCCATTGAAGCTGACCAACGTCACCCCCGCGATCGGTACGATCACGCATTGGCCGCCTTGGCGTTGAATCACCGCTTGCTGAGGTGCAAGGCCGGATAACGCAATGCTGTTCGTCGCTGCGCTACCGATGGTGGTGCGTTCGCCCTGCAAGGGTAAGGTATAGTCCAGCGTCAATGGTGCTGGTGGCAATAAGTCGCCGCTTGTCAGGAGGTCGCCGTTTGAACGCTTGGCCGTAATGTCGAGCACGCGGCGGGTACCATCAAGCTGCCCGGTGGGCGACATATACACGAAACGATATTCGTTTTGCAGGGCTTGGGCCAAATGCGAGTATAAGGTTTGAAGAGCGTTTGCATCTGGGGCAAACGCATATTCGCCGCCGGTGTCCGCGGCGAGTTGCTCCAAATCAGCTCCACGCACATCCTGCCCCAAGCCGATCGTATACATTGGAATATTTTCTTTGGTCGCCAGCGAGGTGATGGAGCGCTGCGAATAACGCCTGTTATCACTGATCCCATCGGTTAAGGCAATAATCACACGTCGTCCGCTCGTGCCTTGCATTTGCTGAATCGCGTCGCCCAGTGCATCATACAGCAAGGTCCCATTGGCGGGAGAGGTTTGATTGACAGCTGCCTCGGCAGTATGCTTCGCTGTATCGTCAGCCAGTGGTGCAAGCGGAACGAGCGTCGTCGCACGATCATTGAAGACAATCACACCCAAGCTATCGCGGCCGGGCCGCATCGACTCAATAAAGGTATCTGCTGCTTGTTGCGCACCCTGCATTTTGCTGAATTGATTCATACTGCCACTATGGTCGATCACGAGGATCGTCGTGAGAGCTTGCTGGCCGGCACTCGTGAAATCGACCTTGACCGGGATACCATCTTCGGTCACGCTGAAATTATTGGCTTGCAGCCCCGGTATCGGTTGCCCGGCAGCATCCTTCAGCAATAGATAACTGCTTACTTTGGGAAAGGCAGATTTGTCGATCAAGGTCATGCGTCCGGTCGCACCGTCACTCGCTTTGCTTCTGGCCGAGCCGCAACAACGCCCCGAAGGAAACCGTGCTGAAGTGGATCAGGAGGCTACTCACCGCCCATGCCAGCAGTCCACCCAACGCACCACACACCGCATTGTAATAAACGCGCATCGCTAGGGACATGGTTTATGCCTTTCGAGAAGTGGTTTTATTTAATCGCTCCTCCTGCATGCTACAATACGCCCGCTTCGCCCCAAAGGTTGCGTTCCTGATCAGCAACCATGAGGGCTATTAAATCAGGCATCACGTGGGAAAATGCATGTCTTTATCGCGTCGCCCGAACTTATCAAGCAACTCCGGCAGTAGAACTAAGCACACTTCTTCCACCGCGTGAGCCGTCCCGTGCCGTTTGTATGAAGTTCTGAGGCAGCAACGATGGATGATCCGATACCTCCGCCTTCGCGCCCGTGGCAAGTGCTCCTCTTAGGCGGGCCTTCTGGCACAGGAAAAACCGCAGTGAGTTACCGCCTGGCGCGCCATTTCGGGATTGGGATTACGGAGGTTGATGATTTCACGGTCCTGCTTGAACGGATGACCACGCCTGAGCAACAACCGGTCCTGCATTGGTGGCGCGCACACCCAGCGTTCCACCAAGTGACAGCCGAAGCGATCATGAAACAAGGCCTGAGTGTTCTTGAGGTCATGGCTCCCGGGCTGGAAGCGGTCATTGCCAATCATCTTGAGAGCAGGACACCAATTGTGCTAGAGGGGGATTATATTAATCCGGCCCTTGCGGCACAGACCACCTTTGCCGGCATCCCCAATGCAGGGCAGGTGCGTGCGCTGTTCCTGCATGAAGCAGATGAGCAACAGCTCCTTGAGAACTTTTTGCAGCGAGAACCGGAACATGGCCCCCAAATGAAACGAGCGCGTGTCAGTTGGCTCTATGGACAATGGCTCAAACAAGAAGCGGAGCGGTATGACCTTCCCGTGATCGCTGCACGACCGTGGGACACGCTCTTTGATCGGATGTTGGCAGTGCTCGCGTCCCCACCAACTCCACGAATCCATCCTGCTGCCTCATGATAGACATCACCTTCGGCGACGACATTACAGCTGGATACCCGGCGCGAAGATTCTACGAAGAGATGGGGTTTCATGCAGCAGAGGTCGCACAGCCAGGTCCTGATGGAGGCAGCCGGCAGGTCTACCGGCGCCACTTCCCATGAACAGCGAGGCTAGTTGTCCGCTCTTTGTTTGCTGGTCTCAATGCGATCACTGTATAGCCAATTGGGCGTCGCTCAGCAGCAACAAGAAGCATCGGACAAGCAACTGCTACCTGACGATCTACGCCGACGGCGCCGTGCTGACGCCGCTCGTCGCTGTCCCGCTGGCTGCGTGTTCCTGCACCGCCGCCTTCACGGCGTCGGCCAGCGGGGTCGAGGGCCGGCCGAGAAGTCGTTGCAGGTCTCCGCTGTCGGTGTTGTGCGCACCGCTGGCGGTGGCCTCGTCGAGCTGGACGGCGAAGGGCGCAAAGGCCTCGGGTGTCCCGTTGGCCTTCAAGAAGGCCAACAGCTCGTCGCTGCTGAGGTCGCGGTAGGTCACCTTGGTTCCGGTGACGTCAGTGATTGCCGCAGCGAGATCGGTAAGGGTGAACGGTGTGCCTCCTAGCTTGTAGACCTTGCCCGCGTGGTCGTCCCCGATCAGGACGGTGGTGGCCGCTTCGGCGTAATCGGCTCGAGTGGCGGCCGCGAGGTCCTTGTCGGCGGTGGCGCCCACGATCTCGCCCTGAGCCAGGAACTGGGGCAGCCGGCTGGTGTGGTTCTCAATGTACTGGCCGTTGCGCAGGATCGTGTACTCCAGGCCGGACTCCTGGAGATGCTGCTCGGTCCCCAGGTGCTGAGAGGCGCTCGCGAACTGGGGGAAGCCGGCGCGCAGCGAGCTCGTGTAGACGACACGCCGGACGCCAGCCTGCTTCGCCGCGTCGATCACCGCAACGTGCTGGGCGAGAAACTGCCACTGCCCGAGACGAGCAGCAGGACGTCGACGCCGGCCAGGGCTGCCGGAAGGGCGGCAGGATCGGTGTAGTCTCCGCGGCGGACGTCGACGCCACGGGCCGCGAGGTCGGCAGCCTTGGTCGGGTTGCGGACGACGGCAACGACGTGATCGGCCGCAATGCCGCGCGCGAGCAGGCGGTCGACGACGAGCCGGCCGAGGTGCCCAGTTGCACCGGTAATAGCGATGGTAGTCATAGTTTCACCTTTGCGCACATCTCGCCAACAGTCGGCGCGATTACAATGATAACTATAACACGTTTTCAACGATAACACGAACATCGCTAACCGATCTATGTTATCATGGTCAACATGGAAAGCATGACCGGCATGAATCCCCGTGATCGCATCCTGCAGGCGGCGGCGCGTCTGCTCGCTGAGGGAGGACGCGAGGCAGTGTCCACTCGGGCCGTCAGTAGTGCTGCTGGTGTGCAAGCCCCGACGATCTACCGCCAGTTCGGCGACATGCAGGGCTTGCTCGACGTGGTCGCCAGCCACGGCTACGCCACCTACCTCGCAAGCCATCGAGCGCGCGAGACTGACCAAGACCCTGTGGAAGACCTGCGCCGCGGCTGGAATCTACACGTCGATTTCGGGTTGGCCAACCCCGCCCTGTACATGCTGATGTACGGCAATCCCCGCCCGGATACGCCGCACCCCGCCGCTGCCGAGTTGCAGGATGTACTCCTCGATCTGGTGCGGCGGGTCGCCGAGGCTGGTCGCCTGCGTGTCGGCATCGAGCACGCGGCGGACATGCTGTCCGCCGCCGGGGCCGGAGTCGTCTTCGTACTGATCGCGCAAGGTGGTGCGAGTCGTGACCGGACACTCTCGGTTGCTACCCGTGAGGCGATCCTCGCAGCGATCACCACCGATCAGAACACCGCCTCCGCGCATGCTCGGCCCTCTCCCCGCAGCGATGCCACCCACCACGCGGTGGCCCTCAAAGCGTCCTTGTCGCGAGATGCACGTCCGTTTACCGCTGCGGAATGCGCCCTCTTTGCTGAGTGGCTCACACGGTTCATCGAGACCGAACCTTGATTTGAGGTGATCCTCATCAGTGTTTAGGTATTGTCAGCTTAGTCGCTTATGTATGCTCGCCCGACGTCCACGGCTGCAGCACGATCTTCGCCGTCTCATGCGACGCTGAGAGCTCGAACGCGGCCTGGATCTCGCTCAGGGGCATAACGTGGCTGATCAACTGGTCGAGCAGCGGCGATTCCTGGATCACCTGCATAATCTTGGGATACTCGTTCAGGTTGTAGTGCCACGAACCGAGCAGCGTCAGCCCCTTGCGGATCATGTCCGGACTGATCTGGAGATGGAGATCGTCATAGCACTCACCCACGAAGGCCACCTTTCCTTTGCGCCGCGTCGCGTCAACACACAGGCGCTCGGCCTGCACATTGCCGGAGCAGTCGAGCGCGCAATCCACACCCCGGCCACCGGTCAGTTCCAGGATCTGGGCAAGCACACCTTCGTCACGTGGGTCGATCACCGCCGCCGCGCCCATCGCCAATGCACGTTCTGCTCGCCAGGGTACCGTCTCGACCGCGATTACGCGCGTGCCACGGAAGCGAGCGTTGACGATCGCGCCCAAGCCGACCGGCCCGAGCCCGGTGATCAGGAGCGTGTCAAAGGCCGAGACGCCCATGCTTTGCAGCGCACCGAAGGACGGGCCGATTCCACAGCAGGCTAAGGCACCCCGCTCGTATGGAACGCCGTCTGGCAGCGGCATCAACAGCCAGTCCTGCTTAAGGATGTATTGCGCCATCGTAGCTTGCCCCTCGCTCTGCCCGGTTGCCGCGACGAAGTCGGGCTGTTGCTGGCAGTGGATATAATCGCCACTGTGGCAGAGTGCACACCGTCCGCACCCATAAAGTGGCATCGCCACCACCCGGTCGCCCACCTTGACCTTCCCCGGCTGCGCGACGGCCACGACCTCACCGGCCGCTTCATGCCCCAGGACTGCCGTCGGTGTCCCCGCGACGAAGCTCTTATACTCAGCGCACATCGGTGCCGCGTGTACCTTGACCACGACCCAATTCTCTACCGGCGTCAGCTCGGGCGCCTCAACCACTGCCGCCTGGCACTCCCCTCGCACGACCGCTTTCTTCATGGCTCTCCTACCACCGGCATATTCTGATACCGGCCTCATTTTCCACTCGATCATGCCAGGCGCACTTGTGCGTCTCGATGCGTCGATTACCCCAATGATCTGGTTTAGCCCCGCTAACGTGACCACAGTTGAGCTATGATCTGTGCCATGCTGAGGCCAACAGGCATCCTCATTCGGCAAACATCTGGGACAAGACGGTCAGCACCTCAGCTTGTGTTTGCATATCAATGTTCCCAAGCTGTCGGACCAAACGCACTTTATCAACCGTACGAATCTGATCCAATACGATTTGCCCGTCTTTGCCCTGGAATGAACACTCAACGCGTGTTGGATACGGGCGCCCTTTTGTGGTCATCGGTGCCACAATCACGGTTGCAATATAGCGATTCATTACATCGGGTGAAATAACCAGGCAAGGCCGCGTTTTCTTGATTTCACTGCCGAGGGTGGGATCGAGATTCACCAAGTACACATCGAAGCGCTTGACTACCATGCCCACTCATCCTCGTCCCACGCTGTTGGTAATACGGTATCCGCATCAAGCAACTGATCATCCCCCAGTTCGGCCATCGCTTGAAATGCAGCATCCCAGCCTTCGCGCCCATGACGAGCAGAGCGAATCACAATTTGGTTCGCCTGCACTTCCAGTTCGACGTCATCATGGAGCTTGGTCTGTTCCAAAAAGAGTTTCGGGATGCGGACACCTTGTGAATTGCCAATTTTGACGATACGTGTTTTTAGGACCGTACTCATGATGCCCTCATACTATACGTCGCGCTCATAGAACGTAACTACATTGTATGTACGAGTAGCTGTGCTTGTCAAGATAGCGCCGTGCTCATCAGCGGTAGGTCAAAGCGCTTTTCAACACAACCCGCTATTCCTCCCCAACGAAACCCGGCTTCGTCAAGGAGGCGGTCAGATAGTCAGCGAGCGTTTGGACTTGTGGCTGATGCAACAAGGTATAATGGTTGCCCGCTACCTTATACCGGCTGATTCCTCCATGTGCTAAGACGTCCCAAGCTGCGGTGTCGTCGGCTTCGGCGAGCAGTGAATCGTGTGCTTGGAAAAACGCCAGGTGCCCAGGGTAGGGCTGAGGTACATAGCTGCGGGCCGCCTCCATATGTGCTTTGAACCCCGCAAAATGGCGAGCGATGTCTTGGGGATCGATGTCTGGAGGCACAACGTTGTGCTCCCGCACTTGCGCAAGTACATATGCGAGCTGCTGGTCGACCGGTAACCTCCGCAGGGTTTCAACCGTGATCGGTAGGTGTTGCCCAAACAAGGCGCCGAGATCTTGCGCAAAGTAGGCAAGCAACGTCGTATCATCCAATGGAGCCTCGTTGGCGGTCGGGGCCGTGCTGTCAATCACAGCCAGCAGCGCGACCACTTCGGCCTGCTGCTGCAGTTGCTGTGCCATCTCAAAGGCCACGACCCCGCCGAACGACCAGCCGCTCAGGTAATATGGGCCATGTGGCTGAAGCGTACGCAGGGCCGCAATATATAACCGTGCTAGCTCCGTGATGTCTGCAATCGGCGGCTGCTGGTCATCAATGCCTGGCGCCTGTAGTCCGTAGCAGGGCTGGTCTGCTCCCAAGAGCTGGGCCAACTCGCGGTAGCACAAGACAGTGCCACCAATTGGGTGGACGCAAAAGAGCGGTGGCCGGGTACCATTCGGCTGAATCGCGACCAAGGGTGACCACGGCTGGTGGTCGGGCTGGTGGCGTAGCAGCTCGGCCAAGCGTTCGATCGTCGCATACTGAAATAAACTCGCGAGCGGGAGTTTGCGACCAAAGGCCTGCTCCACCTGGGTCATCAACCGCAGGGCGAGCAGGGAATGTCCACCTAGTGCAAAAAAGTCGTCGGTGACGCTGGGCGTCTCCACTCCCAGGAGCTCCTCCCAAATGTGTATAAGCCGGAGTTCATAGTGATCGCGTGGGACAACGTTACCATGATCATGTGCCTGACGTTGATACTCAGGGGCCGGCAGAGCACGTCGATCAAGCTTCCCGTTGGGAGTGAGGGGCAGGGCCGCCAAGCACATAAACATGGCTGGGATCATATAATCAGGCACTCGGGTCGCGAGCCAATCACGATAGGCGGCGTGGGATACAGCATGATCGTGCGGCACCAAGTATGCCACCAGCCGCTGGTCGCCGGGCCGGTCTTCCCGCACCGCGACTACGCAGGCCTGTACGTTGGGGTGCGCCAAGAGCACCGCTTCGATCTCTCCTAGCTCGATGCGGAAACCACGCAGTTTCACTTGATGGTCAAGTCGTCCCAGATATTCGATAATGCCGTCCGGTAACCAGCGCGCCATGTCGCCCGTACGGTAGAGCCGTGCCCCCAGGGCCATGCTGAAGGGATCAGGCACGAAACGCTCGGCCGTCAGGTCGGGGCGATTAAGGTAGCCACGCGTGACCTGGACACCACCAATATACACTTCACCCGGTACCCCAACCGGCGCCGGCTGCCCTTGTTGATCCAGCACATACAACTGCGTGTTGGCGATCGGCCGACCGATAGGCAGCGCGCCGCTCTGGGCGTGGTCGTGCGGCACCACATACACACAGCAGCCCACGACCGTCTCCGTCGGCCCGTATTCGTTCACCAGCACGGTGGCAGGTGCGTGGGTTTGCCACCAGGCCACCTGTTCGGCCCGGAGTTGTTCACCACCGATGATGAAGGCCCGCGTCCTATCCCGAGCCTCAGCAGCAGTGAGTTGCTGCTTGAGCAGTTCCAGGTGCGCCGGGGTAATCTTGAGCAAACTCAAATTGGTGCGCTGGCGCATAGCAGCACCGAGGGCTTCGATGCCCTGCTCTTCAGCGGCAAGAAACACGGTCTGACCGACGAGCAGCGGACCAAAGAGGCCGGTAACCGTCAGATCAAAGGCGATGGAGGAGTGGACCACCGTGCCCGTGCCTGCGGCCAGCTGATACGCCTGCGTCGACCAGAGCACGTAGTTTACCAACCCACGATGCGGCACCATGCTGCCTTTAGGCTGACCGGTCGAGCCCGATGTATAGATCACATAGGCCAAGTTGTCGGGCGCGAGGGGCGGGGTGGGATTGGTAGCGGAGAGATCCGTGCGGATGGACGCATCCGTATCCAAACAAACCACCGGCGCGCTATGGGTTGCGAGAGCCGCAACGAGCTCTTCCTGAGTAAGGATCACCGCCACATGGCTATCGGCGAGCATATAGGCAAGGCGCTCGGCGGGATAGCTGGGGTCAAGCGGCACATACGCTCCTCCTGCTTTGAGGATCGCCAGTAAGCCGATGACCAAGTCACAGGAGCGGTGCATACAAATGCCGACACGCACGTCGGGGCCAACGCCACGTGTTTGGAGGTAATGGGCAAGCTGGTTGGCACGGGTGTTGAGGTCACGGTAGCTCAGTTGCTGCGTCTCGAAAACGACTGCTGTCGCATCCGGTGTCTGCTCGACCTGCTGCTCGAACAGCCGGTGGATGAAGGCTGGCGGATACGGCACAGCGGTGTCGTTCCAGCTGTGGACGACCTGCTCCCACTGCGCCTGCGGCAGGAGCGGCAGGTCGGTAATCCGTTGCTCAGGGTCGGCCACGATGCCATCGAGGAGCGTGTGGAAGTGCGTAAGCAGACGCTCCATGGTCGCCGCCTCAAATAGCTCCGTGTTGTATTCAAGCGTAGCTTCCAACCCCGTCAAGCTATCCACCATCCCGAGCGTCAGATCAAACTTCGCCACTCCAGTTTCTAGTTGAAGGGATGTAAGTTGCAGTTGGGGCAATTCCAGGGTTGCTGGTGGCAGATTTTGGAGCACCAGCATGACCTGGAAGAGCGGCGAGCGGCTGAGGTCACGTGCGGGCTGAACCGCCTCGACCACCATCTCGAAGGGCAGGTCTTGATGGTCGTATGCTTGGAGCGCGGTGTCGCGCGTGCGGGCGAGCAGTTCGCGGAAGGGCGGATTGCCGCCGAGGTCGGTGCGCAGTACGAGCGTGTTGACGAAAAAGCCGATCAAGCCTTCGGTTTCAGCACGGGTACGACCGGCAATCGGCGAGCCGATCAGCAGGTCGGTCTGACCGGTATAGCGATACAACAACGTCTGAAAGGCTGCCAGTAGCGTCATAAACAAGGTGGCTTCTGCCTCCTGGCTGAACTGGCTGAGGGCAGTGGCCAAAGCCGGGGGCAACATCAGGGTGACCGTGGCCCCGTGGAAAGTCTGGATAGGGGGGCGAGGATGGTCGGTGGGCAGGTCGAGCACGGGCAGCGGACCCCGCAACTGCTGCTGCCAGTAGGCGAGTTGCTGGTCGCGGACCGCACCCGTAAGCCAGCCCCGTTGCCAGACGGCATAATCGGCGTACTGGATCGGCAAAGGTGGCAGCTCAGGTACTTGCCCCTGATGAAAGGCGAGGTAAGCGATGGCTAGTTCACGGACGAGCACGCTGGTAGACCAGCCATCCGAGATGCTATGGTGCAACGCGAGCACCAACACGTGGTCATCGGAACTGAGCCGGAGCAGGGCAATGCGGATGAGTGGCCCCTGGGCTAAGTCGAAGGGCCTTTGGATCTCCACCTGTGCTAAGCGGTGGGCTTCGGCCTCACGTTGCTCCGCCGGCACAGCTTGAAGATCAACGCGGCTGATAGGGCAGGGTGCGGGCGGCGCAATGTACTGGACGGGCTGACCATCGACCAGCGGAAAGGTCGTGCGCAAGACTTCGTGGCGGGCGACGAGCGTGGTAAAGCTGTGCTCAAGCGCGGCGTCGTCCAGCTGTCCGTGGAGGCGCAGAGCCGCCGGGATCGTATAGGTGGCCGTGCCAGGCTCCAGTTGGTCGAGAAACCACAAGCGTTGTTGCGCGAACGACAACGGCAGCACGCCATCGCGCGGGACCGGCTGGAGCGACGGCTCAAGCGTGAGGGTGTGGAGCAGCGCGAGGTGCGCGGCGAGAGCTGCAATGGTCGGATGCTCGAACAAAGCGCGCAGTGGGACCTCCACCTTGAGTGCTGTGCGGAGGCGCTGGACGAGCTGGGTTGCCAGCAACGAATGACCACCTAACGCGAAGAAATTGTCTGTTACACCGATTGGGCTTCGGTCCAACACCTCACCCCACATGTTGGCAAGTTGCTGTTCGAGTGGTGTGCGTGGAGCCACAAAGGACGCAGCGGGAGCGGTTTCCGCCGGTGCAGGTAAGGCGCGGCGATCAAGCTTGCCATTGGGCGTGAGGGGCAGTTGGTCAAGCACCACAAAGGCACTGGGCAGCATATACTCGGGCAAGGTGGTTTGGAGCCATTCGCGCAGAGCCTGCTCGTCGATCAAGCTCTGCCCGGGTTGGGTCACGACATAGGCGACCAACCGCTGATCGCCGGGCCGGTCTTCGCGTGCCACGACCACGCAGGCTTGAACGTTGGGGTGTGCTAAGAGCAGTGTTTCGATCTCGCCCAGTTCGATGCGGAAACCACGCAGCTTCACTTGATGGTCAAGCCGTCCCAAGTACTCCACCACTCCATCGGGCAACCAGCGCGCCAAGTCGCCTGTGCGGTAGAGCCGCGCTCCGAGAGTCGTGCTGAAGGGATCAGGCACGAAACGCTCGGCCGTCAGAGTGGGCTGGTCAAAGTAGCCACGTCCCAGGTTGACCCCACCGATATACAGTTCACCCGGCACCCCTGCTGGCATTGGCTGGAAATGCTGGTCCAGGACATAGATCTGGGTGTTGCTGATTGGGCGACCAATGGGCACGCTGTTATGTTGTTCCTTGACGTCACAGGTCCACCACGTCACATCGACCGCCGCTTCCGTTGGGCCATACAGATTGTGCAAGGCAGCTTGTGGCACTTGGCCTAAACAACGGGTCTGCTGTTCGAGCGACAGCGCCTCGCCACTACAGATCACCTGCCGTAAGGAGGTGCACTGCGTAACCTGTGGTTCATCGAGAAACACCTGCAACATCGAGGGCACGAAGTGAAGCGTTGTAATGGCAGTTGTTTGGATGAGAGCAACGAGGTAGGCACTATCTTTATGGCCCTCGGGCTTCGCAATGACCAGACAGGCACCGGTCATCAGTGGCCAGAAGAACTCCCAGACCGATACATCGAAGCTACAGGGTGTTTTCTGCAGCACCCGATCAGTGGCGTCGATGTGATAGGCTGCTTGCATCCATTGCAGTCGATTGCTGATGGCCCGATGCGTGTTCATCGCTCCTTTAGGTTGTCCAGTTGAGCCCGAGGTATAGATGACATACGCCAGGTTGTTGGGCGCGAGGGGCGGGGTGGGATTGGTAGCAGAGAGGTCCGCGCGGAGGGACGCGTCCGTATCCAAACAAACTACCGGCGCAGTCTGGGTTGGGAGAACGGCAACGAGTTCCTGCTGCGTGAGGATCACCGCTACGTGGCTATCAGCGAGCATATAGGCAAGGCGCTCGGCGGGATAACTGGGGTCAAGCGGGACATAGGCTCCTCCTGCTTTGAGGATCGCCAGTAAGCCGATGACCAATTCACAGGAGCGGTGCATACAGATGCCAACGCGGACCTCGGGGCCAACGCCACGTGCCTGCAGATAATGGGCAAGCCGGTTGGCACGCCTATTCAGTTCGCGGTAGCTCAACTGCTGCGTCTCGAAGACCAGCGCCACGGCGTCGGGTGTCTGCTCGACCTGCTGCTCGAACAGCCGGTGGATAAAGGCCGGCGGATACGGGACAGCGGTGTCGTTCCAGCTGTGGACGACCTGCTCCCACTGGGCCTGCGGGAGGAGGGGTAAGCTGGCAAGCCGCTGGTCCGGGTCGGCCACGATGCCATCAAGGAGCGTGTGGAAGTGCGTGAGCAGACGCTCCATCGTGGCAGCCTCAAACAGCTCCGTGTTGTATTCGAGGTGTGCTCCCAGTCCCTCCTGATTTTCCGTGAGGGTCAGTGTCAGGTCAAACTTCGCGATGGGCGGGATGACAGCAAGCTGCGTAAGCTGGAGGTCGGGCAAGTTCAGCGTGGTTGGTGGCAGATTTTGGAAGACAACCATGACCTGGAAGAGCGGCGAGCGGCTCAGATCACGGGCGGGCTGGACGGCCTCAACTACCATCTCGAAGGGCAAGTCTTGATGAGCATAGGCCTGAAGCGCCATGTCCCGGACTCGGGCCAGCAGCTCGCGGAAGGACGGATTGCCGCCAAGGTCGGTACGCAGCACGAGCGTGTTGACGAAAAAGCCGATCAAGCCTTCGGTTTCAGCACGGGTACGACCGGCAATCGGCGAGCCGATCAGCAAGTCGGTTTGGCCGCTATAGCGGTAGAGCAAGGTCTGAAATGCTGCCAGCAGCGTCATGAACAGGGTCGCTTCTGCCTCCTGGCTGAACTGGGTAAGGGCAGTGGCCAAAGCCGGGGGCAACATCAGGCTGACGGTGGCTCCGTGGAAAGTCTGGATGGCTGGGCGGGGATGGTCGGTGGGCAGGTCGAGCACGGGCAGCGGACCAGCCAACTGCTGCTGCCAGTAGGCGAGTTGCTGGTCGCGGACCGCACCCGTAAGC
>JACDGP010000250.1 GCA_013821605.1 Herpetosiphonaceae bacterium | reverse complement strand
CCGCTCCAATGGTCACTGTACTGCCCATTCCCAGATAGCAGATGGAGCTGCAGGGTGCCCTTCACTGTACCCTGCCCACGCGCATTGCTAAACGCACCCGTCCCTCCCACAATGCGATAGTTCAGCGTGAATGGCGCAGTGCCTCCCAAGAGCCCGCCCAACAATGGGGCACACACTTGGCCATTGAGGACTGCCGTAACTGAGTTGGTCGGCGTCGCTAGCGAGGTGAGCTTGGTCGTCCCTGTCATTGAGCCACACTGTAACGGGAGCAAATTCAAGTTCGCGACAAAGTTTCCCGTTTCGCGGGAGGGACCGAGAAACTTGGCGGTTCCGCTAGCATTCAGGTTCAATTTACACGCGGTGCGGAGAATGCCGAGCAGCGGACAGTTCGATAAGGTAAAGCCCCCACTATAGGCAGCCGTGAATGTACCGCCAGCAGCCGAGACGGGAGTAGTCGCCATACTTATCCCGAGCAGGGCGGCAACGACCAGCGTGAGCCACATCCGTGTCCATCGTCGCTTCATCATTGACCTCCGATGTCGATTTCCAGAGTGTCCAATACACCCATGGACGAGAACGCTTCACCGGATGGTGGAAGCATGTGTACTCCTAGAAACGGTGCTCGTCATCAAAAGTTGCGGGTACAACTGAACCAGAGTTTCCTGCGTGGTAGCATTTGGTGTTACCAGGACAGGCGCAGGCACGACTGGGGGTGGTGCTTGCACTCGTCCTGGCCTTTTTGTTTGCGTTTCATTTTGAACATTATGACAACCTTCTGAACTTCGTCTAATGAGCCGCAATATATTGCTGGTGGAAACGGGAGGGAAGTATGTGCTGATAGACGCCGGACAGGGGCATCTTGATCCCGATGATCCTGGCCTGCTGCTTAACACGCTTGGTGTTAAGCGACAATTAGAACTGCCCCCCCACGAGATGCGCAACGAGGTTTGCCTGATACGGTAGCCCCGCCCTCCATTCATCCACAATGCTCTTGGCGAGAAGATTTTCGCTCTTTCTCTTCAGGAGTTGCAGATGCGCACACTCATTGCGCCCGCCGTTGATGTTCATACCTCCCCACGAGACGTTCCGTCCATCCCGCCGTGGTTCGCCGAGGTCGTTGTGCTCGCACGCCATTTGACACAGCGGGGCCTCCTCGACGCGATCTACGCGCGGGTGCACCTCGCCCGTGGCCGCGCTGGGCGCTACGAGGTGCTTGACTTCGTCGCCCTGCTATTGGCGTATGCAGCAAGTAACGAGCCGACCGTGGAAGCCTTCTTTGCCCGTCTCCGTCCCTTTGCCCGTCCCTTCATGGCGCTCTTCGGGCGTGACCAGCTGCCCCATCGCTCGACCCTCAGCCGCTTTCTTGCCGACGTTGATGCTACGTGCGTGACCGCGCTCCGTCAACTTGTCCAAGACCACCTCCACCAGCACGGCTTCGCAGGCGAGCACATCGGTGGCCTCCTTGATGGTCAAGGGCATCGTCTCATCGTCGTTGATGTGGATGGGACGCGCCAAGCCGCCCGCCAACGGGCACTGGTGACCGGCAGCGATTTTCCCACGCCTCAGCGCCGCCTGCAACCGGTCTGTGCTCCCGGCTACACGGGACGTAAACGCGGCGAGGTCGTGCGCACCCGCACTACCATCCTGCAGGCACACACGCAGGAGTGGTTGGGCACCTTCTCCGGCGCGGGCAACGGCGACTATCAGGCCGAGTTGGACGCCGCCTGCCGCGTCACGGTCGCCTATCTCACGGCCCAGGGCGTGAACCCTTCCCACGCGGTGCTGCGGCTTGATGGCTTGTATGGCACGACCGCCTTTCTGGGCCACATCCACCAGTACCAGCTTGGGTTTTTGATACGGGGGCGCAACTATCAGCTGCTGGATCACGCCACGGTGCAGGCCCGTCTCCAGCAGCCGAGTGATGGGGAGGTGACCCACCCCGAGACGCAGGTGCGGCGGGAGGTCTTCGACGCTGGCTTCATGACCGACTGGCTGGAGGACCATCCCGAGCAGTTGGTGAGCTCCCGCGTCATCGTCACCCGGCGCGCTGCGCCCACCGATCACACAACCGTCGCCGTGGGTAAAGTGCGCGGCGCGTACGTCTACGAGATCTTTCTGACCTCGCATCCGGCCGTGTGTCTGCCAGCGACGATGATCGTTGAGCTGTATCACCACCGCGGCTCCTTCGAACAGGTGCTGAGTGACGAGGATCAGGAGCAGGACCCGGATCGCTGGTGTTCACACACGCCATACGGACAAGAGTTTTGGCAGATCGTGAGTCAGTGGGTGTGGAACCTGCGGTTGGAGTTGGGTGCGGTCGTTGAGGAGCAGCCGCTGCGCTGGACAAGTTGGTCAGCGCCGCAGCCGGACGTGCAAGCAGTGCCAGTGCTCCCCATGGCGACTGCCGCGCAGAGCGACGCACCACGTGCCGAGGAGATGGTGGCAAGCTATGGTCCGCTGGAGTTAGCCCAACCGTGGGCCAAAGCGCGCCAACGCTTCTCAGCGCAGGACTTTCGGATGCTTGACGCTGACACGCTAGAATGCCCGGCGGGGAAACGCCTACATGTGCGTGAACGGCGCAAGCTTGCGACGGGCGACCTGCGCGTGCTGTATGTGAATTTGCAAGATAAGTGACGCGTTTTTGGCTCATGTCCAAAGTTCGTGAAGCGGGTAGCAGGGCATCGTTCAGGCGGCAAGTAACACTCGCTGTCGCAGCAAATCGAGCTTAGCGCGCCCGTACATTTGGCGCTTCAAGAGCTTCAGGCGT
>JACDGP010000021.1 GCA_013821605.1 Herpetosiphonaceae bacterium | reverse complement strand
GTAGTGCTCCACTGCCTGCTCCTCTTGAAAAATCCTTCCGAATTGGTGGCGGGAACTCCTAGACCTAATTCTGCAAAGCTCTCCTTCCGAGCTTTGCAGAATTCGAAAGTGGCGGCAGGACTTGACAAAACGACTGCGTTCCATCATCTTTTAGGAGGGGTGTGAAGGTGTTTCCAGCACTCTCTCCCCCAGCACTGGTCGCAGCAGCCCGTCTCGGGCGACTCCAGGGCCTCTCGCACGGCCTGGCGTGGTGTTTCGGTCCGCTCACGCGGCCCGCCGCCGCCTGCTCCACGTCAAAAATCCTCCAAACTTGGTAGCGGGAATTCCTAGGCCGAATTCTGCAACGCTCTCCTTCCGAGCAGCGCTTACAATCGCAGAGGAAGCGAGGCTTGATCATCAAATATGGACAATGCAGCAAGCGTATGGAGCAGCGTTCACGAAGCTCCGAGTGCTGAGGACTAAGGACTGCGTGGAGTACGGAAACCGACGGTGGGAGCGGCTCACTTCCAGTAGTGGAATGAAGCTTGCAGCGATAGCCTTGATGCAGGAGGAACAGCGATGAAACATACGCTTGTGCTAGGTGCCTCGGTGGGATGCGAGGATCGTCAGTTCGGGAAGCTGACGCGGATCGTCGTGGATAACGGCGTGGCTAATCAGCTCGTCGTGAACCCTGGTTTGTTCGGTGGACCGGAACGGGTTGTTCCGATTAGCGATGTGACCGAGTCGACGCCAGAAGCTATTATGCTGAAGTGTGACGAGTCAGAGTGGAAGGCTTATAACGCCTTCAAGATGACGACCCACAGCGAAGAACAACCGACACTTGTCGATGGTTTGCCGATTGCCTCGGCACCGGATGTTAATGCGGGGTTAGCCGATCCAACGTTGATTGATGTCACGACGACGACGTCAACGGTCGCGGAGACGGCGGTGGTCCTAACTTCGAGTACCAAGGTTGGTGGGGATGGTACGTTTCATGGGCTCATAACCGACACTGGGCTTCCGCAAGCAGTGCTGGTCGGTGATCAAACTATTCCGTTTGCAGAGGTGAGTGAACTCGATAGTACGAACATCCGCTTGGGCGGCAAGGCAGCGGCATCACCATCGGCTGATCAACCGACGCATCTGACCAACCAGCCGTAGGGCATGTTACGGATGCCCCTTCTGCTGTTTGAGCAGATGTGCGAACATGCCCGGCGTGACGGGGAGCACGAAGTGTGCGGTGTGCTGGTCGGTGCGCCAGGGGAGCAGAGCGTCGGGCAGGTCGTGGTCGGTCAGAATGTGGCAACCGAGCCGGCACACCGTTTTATGCTTGACGCAGCCACCTTGCTGCGGGCCGATCACGATGCCCGAGCACAAGGTTCGGAGATCATCGGCTTTTACCACAGCCATCCCAACCAGGCTCCCTTTCCTTCACTAACTGACCGGGCAATGATGTGGGATGACGTTCCGGTGGTGATTATCGCGGTGCGCGATCGCGGCCTGGCGGTGTGCGGGTGGCAGCAGCGTAGAGCACAGTTGCAACCTTGTTTGCTCCAGATCGAGTCAGCGACAGGTGAAGCCGAATGAATGTATTGGTCGTCGGTAGCGGCGGGCGGGAGCATGCGCTAGCCTGGAAGTTACGCCAATCGCCGCGCACCGACAAGCTGCTGATTGCGCCCGGTAATCCGGGGACGGCAACGCTTGGGCAAAATGTGGCTGTGGCAGCCGATGATGTGGGAGGCCTGGTCGCAGTTGCGCAGGAGGCCCGAGTCGATCTGGTCGTGATTGGGCCCGAAGCGGCCCTGGAAGCGGGGCTGGCCGACGCACTGGCGACAGTGGGTATACGCTGCTTTGGTCCGACCAAGGCGGCGGCACGGATCGAGTCGAGCAAGGTTTGGAGCAAGCAGTTGATGCAGCGGGTCGGCATTCCCACGGCTCGCTTTCGGAGCTTCGGAGATGGTGCAGCGGCGCATGCTTTCCTGCGCAGCGAGCCGTGGGAGCAGTGGCGGGTGATCAAGCTGGATGGCCTAGCAGCGGGCAAAGGCGTCGTAGTAGCGCAGAGCGCAGAGGAGCTACATGCCGCGATCGATAGCTTCGGCAGCACGGGCATGCCGCTCATTTTGGAGGAGCCGCTGAGCGGCGAAGAGCTGTCGTTGCTGGCGCTATGCGATGGTGTGAAGGCGGTACCACTTTTGCCGGCCCAGGATCACAAGCGGCTGCTGGATGGTGATCAGGGACCTAACACCGGCGGTATGGGGGCGTATGCACCACTCCCCCAAGTTGACGAGACGCTCGTTGGGTCATTACAAGGACGCATTTTTGAGCCGGTATTGCGCGCGCTGGCAGCAGAGGGCACGCCATTGGTGGGCGTATTGTATGCCGGGCTGATGTTGACACCAACAGGCGTGCAGGTGCTGGAGTTTAATGCGCGCTTTGGCGATCCCGAAACACAAGCGTTGCTGCCGCTGCTCGACGGTGACTTGCTAGAGATTATGCTGGCGTGTGTCGAGGGACGCCTCCAGGCCGATATGGTGCGTTGGTACGCAGGAGCTGCGCTGGGGGTGGTACTGGCAGCAGCGGGCTATCCCGAAGCGCCGCGTAAAGGGGATCGGATCGATCTGCCAGCGGCGGTGGGTGATGGTTTGATCTTTCAAGGGGGTACGGCACTCGCAGGCGAGGGCTTGGTTACCGCTGGCGGTCGGGTCCTGACGGTGGTGGGTCAAGCGCCGACGCTAGCCGAGGCAGCCGAGCGGGCGTATGCCCTTGCGCAGCAGGTAGCGTTCGCAGGCAAGCAGATGCGTAGCGATATCGGCCAGCGCGGCCTAACGGTTGAGCATCACTGAAGATGACAGACGCAGCATTCCGGGTCGTGGTGCTCGTTTCCGGCAGTGGGTCGAATCTACAGGCATTATTGGATGACCAGACAGGTTATGAGGTGGTGGCAGTCGTGGCGGACCGAAGTAAGGCGGCGGGTATTGAGCGCGGTCTGCGGGCGAATGTAGCTACCGTTTGCTTGCCACTGCGGCACCCAAAAGACAGCGAAGCGCGGCACGCGTGGGAGGAGGTCGTGGCACGCGTTATCGCGGCCTTTGCCCCTGATCTGGTCGTGATGGCAGGCTGGATGCGGGTTATGTCGAGCCGGTTCGTGGCACAGTTTGCCGATCGAATGATTAACCAGCATCCTGCACTGCTGCCTAGCGATGGCGCAGCAACGATGCCCCTATCCGACGGACAGGTGATCCCAGTTATTCGCGGAGCACATGCGGTCCGTGATGCGCTCATGCTGGGTCTGCCGGTAACCGGTTGTACGATCCACCGAGTGACAGAAGAGGTTGATGTCGGTCCGATATTGGCGCAGGTTCGCGTCCCGATTTTGCCCGATGATACCGAAGCAAGCTTGCACGAGCGGATTAAGCAGGTCGAGCGGCCACTGATCGTCCAGATCGTGCGGGAGCTTGCGCAGGGGAGTCCAGCGCCATAGCTATTTTTACCTTTGTGGCCCAATCCTTGCCAACGCATCATCAGACGTCACGCGAAAGGATCGTTTGAGCGGCGACAGGAAGGGTAGGGCAAACGTTTATGGAGCAGGCGAAACTGGATCATGACCTCGTTATGTTACATCGACGGGGAGCATGGGATGCAAGCACAGCACTGATCTACACCATCGATCCAGACTTTCGTATCGTGGCTGTTAATGCTGCGTGGGAGCAATTCACGCGCGGGAATCAGAGCGAGCCATTGCTCCAGCAGCGGATCCAGGGTACCAACCTGCTTGAGGTGATGCGCGAACCCTGGCGATCGGAAACTGAAGCACTGTGCCGGGCGATCTTTGAGCGACAACTGCCACGGCACGAAGCGATGCACGACTACTCGACTGAAGACAGCCGCTGCGTCCTCCACACGGTCATAACGCCACTGGTCAACGAGCAGGACGAGATCATTGGGGCAGCCTTTACCAGCCATGACTTCACCGCTCATCGCATATTGCAGGACGAACTGAGCCGGCAGGGGGCAATCGTGGCGGCACGCAATGCCCAGTTGATCGCGACATTACGAGCGATGGGCGATAGCGTGATCTTATGCGACCAGCAGGGACAGATCGTGCTCGCCAACGAGGCAGCCGAGCGCTTGTTCCAGTATGTACCCAACGTGCTCGGGCCGGTGATCAGTCTACTACCCAAGCAGTTAGGCATACCGGCACCCTATGACCAACTAGGACTGGATCGGGCGATTGCCGATAGTGTGGTGCAGGGTGAGTGCCAAATGCATCGAGAGGACGGCGAACGCATCCTACAGATCGAAGCACGGCCCGTACGGGCTGAGGACGGGACCGCGTTGGGAGCCGTTGCGGTGGTGCATGACGCGACTGAGGAACGGATGGCTGTGCGACTTAAAGAAGAGTTTCTGTCGGTGGCGGCCCACGAGCTTAAGACGCCCGTCACGACACTCAAAGGGTATGCTCAACTTGCACTCAAACGCATTGCCAATCTGCCCGATATGGAGCCGGTCCGGCGCTCACTCCAGACGATCGATGATCAAGCGGATCGGATTACACGGCTGGTGAGTCAACTGTTGGATGTGAGCAGTATTCATGCAGGCCGGCTAGAACTTGATATTGCCCGCTTCGATCTGGTTGAGGTGCTACGCGAGGTGCTACAAGCCGAGCAGCACAAAACATCGAGACCGCCGCTCCATATGTATGGGGCAGCGACGGCATGGGTCGATGCCGATCTCGACCGGATTGAACAGGTCATGCGTAGTATCGTGCGCAGCATCAGAAAGTTTGCCGGTGAGGGAAGTGCAATCGAGATCCTGGTACAGCGCGGGCGCATGGTCGAGGTCATCCTCGCTGAGCAGCTGGTTACCGATCCGCCGGAGGCAGCGCTCACACAGCGACCGGTCCCAGCTACAACTGGCCAAGCCGAAATGAGTCTGGGCTTACAGATCATGCAAGCCATCGTCGAACGGCATGGTGGTGAACTAAAGATTGAGGGCAGTAATGGTCAACGGTTGTGGATTAATTTGAGCCTACCGGCAACACATGGCACGGGTTCGCTGCTTGCATCCGAGGAGGAGCAAAAGCCGTAAGAGCAGAGGGCACGTGCTATACTTCGCTCCCATATGCACTTGCTTAAGAGGAGCTAGGAGCGGATAGTGCCGCGAGGATCAGTATGTATTATGATGATGATGTTTCACAAGGCAGTGGTTGTGTACGCGGCGCGCTGATCTTGGCGCTCGTAGGTATCGCAATCGCGGGCTTTTTTTATTTTTCGGTTAACAAAGCGACCAAAAATCTCTTTCCAACCATTTCTAACCCGATCGCAGCCCGACCAACCGCAGTGGACGCGAGCCGACCGGCAGTTATTCAGTCGATTAAAGCACTCAATAAGCTTGAAACGACGACCTATATTGCCGAAAAGGTGATTCAGGCCGGACAACAGGGGAATGCAGTATATAACCTGTTTCTGGGCGATAAGCTGTTGTTGATCGCGCATGGCGACGTGATCGCCGGCTTTGATCTGTCTAAGTTGCGGGATCAAGATATTCTGGTCGGTGCCGATGGCACCAGCGTTACCTTGACGCTGCCGCCGGCCGAGGTTTTGAGCTATAAGCTCGACAACAGTAAAACGGTGGTGTACGAACGCCAAACTGGGGTTGCGACCAAAGGTAACGCGGGGCTGGAAACCGAGGCGCGCCGCATCGCCGAGCAAGAAATTTTGCGGGCAGCCTGTGATGGCGGTGTTATCGACCAGGCCAATATTAATGGGCAACACCAGATGGAAGTGCTCCTGAAGAACTTGAAATTTACGCAGGTGACAGTGAAAACACAAGCGGGCGTATGTACATTGCCCGGCGGAGCACCACTGCCGCCACCGCCGGCTGCACCACAGACCGGCACACAATAAGGATAACTATGCTTGAATTGACCTTTGATCCGGATGCACGCACACTGTATGCCTACTTCACGCCAATCGACGAAGGCGAAGATAGCGATCAGGCTGAGTTTCCAGGGATGTTTTTACTGGACGCGGCGGGACAAATCGTCGCGTTTCATGTTGAGATCGGCAAAGACCTACCGGTCACGGCGTTGCGCGATGCGCTCACGCATCCTGAGGTTCATCTGGATCATGACGACACCGTACTCCGGCTGACTTTCAGCCAGGAGACGCCGGATACGCATGTCGATTTGCCCTACCAAGCGATCATTGATCGGGACCGGACGGGTCGAGCCTTGGGGATTGAGTTTATCGCGGATATGGAGTTCGAGATCGCGCAGCGACTGCGCTGGCTCCAGCCCTCGATCGTCGAAGTGTTTGGATCAGATGAGGAGGGGACCGAAGGAGCGGCAGTCTTTGCCACGGAGGTCACCAGCGACGCAGGCGCACGTGAGGACGAGGTCGAACACGACGAGGTAGCAGCACCACCACGGATTTCGGATGAAGAGGTACGGGTGGGACTGGTAGCCCTGGTGGGGAAGCCCAATGTCGGCAAGTCTACATTGCTGAACGCCTACTTCGGTGCCAAGCTTTCGATTGTATCGCCCAAGCCACAGACGACGCGGATTGTGGTACGCGGAATCTTGAATCGTCCTCAGGCACAGATCGTCTTTGTCGACACGCCCGGTTTGCATAAACCACAGTCACAGTTGGGTGAATACATGGTCGAAGCGGCACGGCGCTCGATCCCAGACGCTGATGTGATCTGCTTCGTGGTTGATGCAACCGAGCCGCCGACATCCCAGGATCGCATAATTGCCGAGTCGATCAAAAAAGCACATAAGCCGACGATCCTGGTTCTAAACAAGGTCGATATCGCCCACCATGTCGATCTCTATTTGCAAGCGTTTCAGGAGATGGGACCGTGGGAGATGGAGGTCGCCGTTTCGGCGAAAGAAGCCGAGGGCATCGAAGGGCTGCTGGAGGAGATCATCCAACGCTTGCCGATGGGTCCCAGGCTTTTTCCAGAGGATCAGCAAACCGATTTGTCGCCACGCGAGCAAGTCGCTGAACTGGTGCGTGAAAAGGTGCTGCTGAATACACAACAAGAAGTGCCGCATGGCGTGGCGGTCGAAGTCGAGGAATGGGAAGAGCGCGGCGAACGGCTGTATATTCGTGCAACGGTCAATGTCGAGCGCGATGGGCATAAAGGCATCATCATTGGCGACCGGGGCCAGATGCTCAAGAAGATTGGGGCAGCGGCGCGTTATGAGATCGAACGGCTGCTGGGCCGACCAGTGTTTCTGGATTTGTGGGTCAAGGTACGGAAGGATTGGCGGAGCGATCCTTCGGCGTTGCACTGGCTGGGCTACGATATTAAGAAGTTGAAGTCATAAGAGGGTAAGGGGTTCTGATGCCAGCCAAAGCACAAACCTATAAAGGGATGAAAGATTATCTGCCGGGCGACATGCGCCTGCGGCAGTATATTATTAGCACCTTGACTGCGGTCGCCACAAGATATGGTTTCGAGCCGATGCAAACGCCGATTGTCGAGTACGAAGATACAATCGCGGGCAAGCTGGGTGACGACGAGAAGTTGATCTACCGGTTGCAATATGGCGATGACCGGTTGGCCTTGCGCTATGATCAGACAGTATCACTGGCGCGTGTGATCGCACAGTACCCGAACGAGATCACACTGCCGTTCCGGCGCTGGGCGGTCGGACCCTCGTACCGCGGCGAACGACAGCAGCGAGGACGCTTCCGCGAGTTCTACCAGTTCGACCTCGACACGGTGGGAGCGGGTGGTCCGCTGGCCGATGCCGAAATTATCGCGGTGATCAGCGAAGCGCTCCAAGCCCTGGGCTTCAGAGGGTTCCGTGTCCTGTTGAACAACCGCGAAATCTTAAGCGCACTGGCGCGGGTGGTGGGCGTGGACGAAGCGGCGGCGGGTGGTGTATATCGTGCCATCGACAAGTTTGACAAGATTGGGGCGCAAGGCGTGCGCGAACAGTTGCTGCAGGGTGGCATCGCAGCGGAAGCAGCCGAGGAGATTATACGCTTTACGCAACTCGACGGTCCTACGGCAGAAGTGCTAGAGGCTGTCGCAGCGCAGCTTGGCAGTGATGCACGGGGCGCGGCAGCAGTGCAAGAGTTACGCGCCGTCGTCGGCTACTTGCAAGACCTGGGGATCGATCCGGCCACATATGACGTTGCACCGCGGTTAGCGCGTGGCCTGTCCTATTATACAGGCACGGTCTTCGAGGCGGTGATCGAGCAACCGCCGATTGGGTCGCTGCTGGGTGGAGGGCGTTATGACAACTTGATCGGCACCTTCGCAGATCGCGCGGTGCCGACGGTTGGGACCGCCTTCGGCATTGAACGTTTGCAGATCGTGATGACAGAGCTTGGGCTAGGACCACAAAGTCAGGGTGCAGTCACCGCCTATGTCACCATTTTTAGTGCGGAGCTAGCAGGCGAGGCGCTGCGTCTGGCCAGCGAACTGCGACGGGCCGGCATAGCAACGATTACGGCCCTGGCTCCTGATAAACTTGGAAAACAGCTTAAAGAAGCGGCGGTCAAGACGATCCCGTTCGCGTTGATCGTAGGTCCCGACGAATTGGCTAAGGGCGAAGTGGTCGTCCGCGATTTAAGGAGCGGGGAGCAACGTAATGTGCGACGCGAGGCGGTGGTGGGCGCGGTAGGAGGCACTTAAAATGAGGCATTCCCTAGGTATCTCGTCTCGGGGTGGCCGTAAAAGTTTTGTGAGGTGTGCAGGACGGCCCTCACCCCGACCTGCGGGTCACCCCTCTCCCAGTGCGCGGGCGAGGGGAAAGAAGCAGTTCACTCCAAGCAGAACATATATGATAGACTACAGACCACCTGCTCATTGTGGCAGGTGGTTTTCTTTTTTCGTTCCCTTTTTATCTAAGCAACAGTGAAGGATAGCTTCAGCATGACCCACCTCCAACATGCTCTTAAAGATGGACACGCCGAACTGATCGGTGAAGGCAAGCAGCAAAAGATTAAGTACATTGCAGCCAATCACATCGAAAAATATGCCGATCCGGAAGAGCGAGTACGAGCCGAGTTTTGGGCTGAGTTGATCTACCAATACCAGTATGCAGCCGACCGCATTGGCATCGAATTGACTGTTCCAGACCGTACCCCAAAAGATCGGGCTGACATTGTGATCTTCGAGGACGCAGCGCAGAAACGACCATTTGCCGTGATCGAGTGTAAGCGTGACGGCATTACAGATGCAGAGTTCAACCAAGCCGTCGAGCAGGCATGTGGGAATGGTGCCTGGGCGAAGCTACGTGCTACATAAGTCGGAGTAGTAGCGGGCAATACGCGCCGCTTTCTTGATTTCGCGAATGATGCTTACGGTGCACTCGAACACGAGGCCAATATATCCGCACGCTCGCTACAAAACTTTGACGGGCACCCGTATTATGCATGTTGGTTATGGTATAGTGCAGCCTATGATGCTATATATGGGCCGACATTGTAAAGAATATATTGAACAGCATGATGAGGGCTACTGGATTCGTGGCACCCGCATTTCGCTCGATTCTGTGGTGTATGCCTTTCAGCGTGGGGCTGCGCCGGAGTCGATTGTGCGCTCGTTCCCATCGCTGACACTTGAACATGTTTACGGCACCATTGCGTATTACCTTGCCAACAAACAAGCAATCAACGACTACCTGCGGCAAGGTGAAGTTGAATTTGACACACTGCGCGAGGCTGTACACGCCGAACTCCGTAACACAAAGCCCGGGTTGTATGATCGTCTTGAAGCAGCACACAAACATGACGAAACGAGCGTCCTTTGAAAATACGCTTTCAAGCGGATGCCGATCTGAACGTGGACATCGTTTCAGGTATTCGACGTCGTGAGGCGTTGATTGACTTTCAAACGGCAGACGAAGCTAGCTTGTCAAGTATGGCTGATCCGGATGTACTGGCCTATGCAGCAAGCCAAGGAAGAGTGCTGGTTTCACATGATCGGAAGACAATGCCACGGCGACCAGTCCCGGCCTGTTCATCATTGGGCAGAAGACTGATGTGCGAGTGGCGATTGAAGAGTTAATACTGGTCTGGGCAGCATCGGCAGCTGAAGAATGGATCAACAGCCTGTTAGCATTGCCTATATGAGAGAAGACTATCGTAGCTGAACGACGTAATCACAAGCATGAGTGAGCGCATGTGACCTCGCTTGTACAAAGTTTCACATAATTTGCGTTTGCTCTGCTACCATGGGATAAAAGCCCGCCCTAGAAAGCCGCTGCCCAGGGCTTGCCCTGCCCGACCTGCTTGCAGCAGATTCTTTTCTGCCAGCCCGTTTGCGGCTGTGGGGGAAGCAAGGTAAAATTACCAAGTAAATCATCGGGAAAAGCGAGCTAATACAAACTTATGCCAACGTATGTGTACGGCTGCGATGCTTGCGGCCACGGGTTCGAACAAATTCAAAAATTCCAGGATGCGGCGCTGGTTACTTGCCCGGAATGCGGGGCACGGATACGGCGTATCTTTCAGCCGGCCGGGATCGTCTTCAAAGGAACGGGCTGGTATAGCACCGACTCGCGTGCTGAGCGAGCGGGCAACGGCAACGGCGCCAAAAAGGAGACGGCGGAGGCCGGCGACGGGAAGTCAGGCAGTGAGGGGACCGAAGCCACGCCAAAGAAAGAGGGCGATACTGGCAAAGCGGATGCTCCTAAATCGGATACACCGAAAGCAGATACAGCCACCAAACCGGCTGCGCCCGCTACTAAGCCAGCTGCCAACGCCGAATGACGCTGAGCGCTCGCCACTTTGAGATTCCCTTCTTCCGGGCACAACGAGCCGGGAACAGCGAAGCACTTTGTCGTTAGGGAGTGTCGCTGAGGCACTCCCTGCACATGTGATTCGTTGATTTCGACGGTTTCGTAGCTAAAGGAAGAGGAGGACGGTATGGCGCAGGCGCTTGAAACATTAGGAGCCGATATTCGCGCGATTCAGCGCATTGATCCGGCGGCACGCAATATTTGGGAAGTTCTGCTGTATCCGGGGCTACATGCCATTGTGCTCCACCGCATATCACACCGGTTATGGACCGCAGGTATACCGTTTGTGCCACGGCTGCTGTCGCAAATCGCACGGTGGCTGACCGGCATTGAAATCCACCCAGGCGCACGAATTGGGAAGGCGTTTTTTATTGATCACGGCATGGCAGTGGTTATTGGCGAAACTGCCGAGGTCGGTGATCATGTCACGCTGTACCAGCAAGTGACACTGGGCGGCACGGGGAAGCAAGGCGGTAAGCGTCACCCGACGCTGGGCAATGACATCGTGGTCGGGGTGGGTGCCAGCGTGCTCGGCGCGATTCAGATCGGCGACGGCGCCAGAATTGGGGCGGGCTCGGTGGTCCTGAAAGATGTACCGCCGTATAGTACTGCAACCGGCATTCCGGCACGAGTCGTCCAGACGCGGGACCCGCACACCGGTACCACACGTCGATTAGAACACATGCCCGACCCGGAAGGTGCAATGCTGCAATCCCTGCACACCAAGCTCTGCGAGATGGAGGAGCGCCTTTACGAGCTCGAAACCGAAGCAGCACAGCACCACAGTGAGCATCACCAACTCCCACGGCAGCCTTTGAATGAAGAGCTGTTCCTGGCACTCGACCAGAGCGACGGGTATGATGGCGGGCCGGGATGGGGCATCTGAAATACAGGATGCCAGGATGGCCGAAGATCACATCCTAGCCATTGATTGCGGTACGCAAAGTGTGCGGGGACTGCTGTGGGATTTGCACGGTACGCTCGTCGCGCGATCACGAATCGCCATTGAGCCGTATGTTGCTGTACAGCCGGGCTGGGCCGAGCAACGTCCCGAGTATTTTTGGGAGGTGCTGTGCCAAGCCTGCCAGCAGCTGTGGCACATGACCGAGATACCCCCGAGTGCTGTGCGGGGCGTCGCCTTGACGACGCAACGGGGGACGGTGATTAATGTTGACCACAACGGTCAGCCACTGCGTCCCGCGATCATCTGGCTGGATCAGCGTCAGGCTAAAGGTGTCGCACCGGTGCGTGGCAGGTGGGGGTTGCTGTTCAAGCTGGGCCGTGTTGAGGAGCGCGTGGCCCAGTTTCAGGCCGACGCCGAAGCGAACTGGATTCGCCTTAACCAACCTGAGATATGGCAGCAAACGTATAAATTTCTGTTGCTCTCCGGCTACCTGAGTTACCGGCTCACCGGGCGCTTCGTGGATTCGATCGGCAGTCAAGTCGGCTATATTCCCTATGATGCGCGGCGGCAGGGTTGGGCTGGACGGGGTAATTGGCGCTGGCAAGCAGCACCTATGGACCGGAGCCTATTGCCTGACTTGGTGCCACCGGCACAGCCTTTAGGGGTACTCACGGCCGAAGCGGCTAGGGGGACGGGCCTGCCAGTGGGCCTCCCAGTCATTGCCGCTGCCGCCGACAAAGCATGTGAGGTGCTGGGGGTAGGCTGTTTGAGCCAGCAGATCGGCTGTCTGAGCTATGGCACTGCCGCCACGTTTAATACCCTCCAGCCGAAGTACTTGGAGGTTGTGCCACCTGTGCCGCCGTATCCGGCTGCCACGCCCGGTGGCTACCATCCTGAGATCGCAGTTAATCGCGGCTACTGGATGGTCAGCTGGTTTAAGCAACAGTTCGCGCATTACGAACAGCAGATTGCCGAAGAGCGTGGCATCGAGCCGGAGGAGCTGTTTGACGAACTGGTCAACCAGGTACCACCCGGCGCACTGGGCCTGATGCTGCAGCCCTACTGGTCGCCGAGCGGCAATGCGCCGGGACCCGAAGCAAAAGGGGCGATTATTGGCTTTGGCGGCGTCCATACACGGGCACATGTATACCGAGCGATTTTGGAAGGGCTCGCGTACTCTTTGCGCGAAGGCAAGGAACAAACCGAGCGGCGGAGCGGCGTAACGATTACCGAATTGCGCGTTTCGGGTGGCGGCTCGCGCTCGGATGCCGCTCTGCAACTGACCGCCGACGTTTTCGGTCTACCTACCGCCCGGGCACATACCTATGAGACATCGGGGCTCGGGGCGGCAATTGATGCGGCGGTTGGATTGAAGCTGTATCCCGACTTCCCGAGTGCGGTCCGTGCGATGACACGGGTTGAACGGGTCTTCACACCCGATCCGGCAGCCCATGCGATCTACGACCGGCTGTACCGTCAGGTCTATCTGGGTATGTATCGCAAACTCCGGCCGTTGTACCAGGAGATCCAGAAGATAACAGGGTATCCGGCAGCGATTGGTTGAGGGGCATACAATACCTAATACGTTGCGAGTGGTGAACATGACACTGACAGTTTATAACACGCTGACACACCAGAAAGAGCCGTTTAAGACGCTCGAGCCGGGCAAGGTGCGACTGTATGTCTGCGGCCCGACGGTTTATGACGATGCTCATATTGGCCATGCTATGTCGGCGCTAGTCTTTGACGTCGTCCGACGTTATCTTGAGTATCGCGGCTACACCGTCCAACACGTACAGAACTTCACGGATGTCGATGACAAGATTATTAACCGGGCTAATGCCCAAGGTCGGGACCCGGTTGCCCTGGCCGAGCAGTATATTGACGCCTTCCATGATCACCTGCGCGAGCTCAACGTCGAGCCAGCGACTAGCTATCCACGCGCTACCCAAACGATGGACGAGATCATCGCCCTGATCGGCGCGCTCGTGGATCGCAACAGCGCGTATGAGGTGGACGGTGACGTGTATTTTCGGGTGCGGAACGATCCTGACTATGGCAAGCTGTCGGGACGGAACGTTGATGACATGCGCTCGGGCACGCGGATTGCCCCCGACGAGCGCAAAGACGATCCGCTCGATTTTGCCCTGTGGAAAAAGGCTAAGCCCGGCGAACCGGCGTGGTCATCACCGTGGTCCGAGGGTCGTCCCGGCTGGCATATCGAGTGCTCGGCCATGAATCTGGCAACGTTGGGGACGCAGATCGATATTCATGGTGGCGGTAATGATTTGATCTTCCCTCATCATGAAAATGAGATCGCGCAGACCGAAAGCGTAACCGGCGAGACTTTCGCACGCTACTGGATGCACAATGGCATGTTGCAACTGCGGGGCGAAAAGATGTCGAAGTCGCTGGGCAACATCGTCAGGATCAAAGATTTCCTGGCGACGCATCAGGCGGATGTATTGCGGCTGATGGTGCTTGGCTCCTCCTACCGTGCGCCACTGACCTATGATGAGGCGCTCGTCGCCGAGAATGAACGCAAGCTTGACCGGCTACGTGGCGCGCTCAAACCGGCCACGGGCAGTGCGACCGACCAAGAGACTATGCTGGCAGCCGCTGCCGAACAAGCTCAAGGACGGTTCGAAGCGGCGATGGATGACGACTTTAATAGTGCCGGGGCGCTAGGAGCCTTGTTCGACCTCGTGCGTACGCTCAATAGTGCGCGTGATGCGGGCCAGGGTGGGCACGCATTCGAGCGTGCGCAGGCAACCCTACGCGATCTGGCCGGCGTGCTCGGCTTGCAACTGGTTGAAGATGGAGAGGCCGACGACCACGGTGCGTCACCGTTCATCGAGCTGTTGATTACGACACGCACGGAGCTACGCAAAGCCAAACAATGGGCACTGGCCGACACTGTCCGCAAGGAATTAGCCGAGCGTGGCGTCGTGCTCGAAGATGGGCCACAAGGCACAACCTGGCATTGGGGCTAAATATGGCCGCCAAGCCCCACGTAACGTAAAAGGCAGCAGCTATTGGATTGGTTAGAGTTAAGTGTTGAGATCGACCAAGAAGCCGTCGAGTCGGTCTCGGAGTTGTTGGCCGAAGTCGGCTATAACAGCGGGGTGGCAATCGATCAGCCATTCGTTGGCTCGCCGGATGGCCCAGAATATAGCATCGACACGTCGCAGAAGGTCAGCGTGCGTACCTACGTTCCAGCGGACGAGCATGCCGAGGCCGCGCGTCTACGGGTGGAGCAAGGACTGTGGGCACTGGGGATGATGCGTCCGGTCGGCGCACTGCAGATCAAGCAGCTGGCTGAAGAGGACTGGGCGAATGCTTGGAAGGTTCATTATCCGATCCGGCGGATCGGCGAGCACTGGATGATCGTGCCTTCCTGGTTGACCTACGACCCGCTGCCCGGTGATGTCGTCCTGCAACTCGATCCGGGCATGGCCTTCGGGACAGGTCTGCATCCGACCACTCAATTATGCCTGGTGCTGCTCGAACGTTATGTGCAGGCCGGCCAGCATGCCCTCGATCTCGGCTGTGGCTCGGGTATTCTGGCGATTGGGCTAGCGAAACGCGGGGCCGGGCCGGTGTTAGCGGTCGATAACGATCCGATTGCTGTTGAGGCGACGGCCGAAAACGTCACGCGCAATGGGGTAGAGGGGGCAGTAACGGTGGTCGAAGGTAGCCTCGGACCGGGCATGTCGCTGGGTCATTGGCTGGGCAGTGATTGGGGTAGCGCGCTTCGGGCGCGGCATGCAGCCACACATCCGGAGGGTCCAGTCAGCCTCCAACCTGACCACGAACTAGATCTGATCGCCGCCAACATCCTGGCAAACGTGCATGTCTTGCTGGCGCCATCATTAGCCCAGGCACTGAAGCCGGGGGGTCTCCTGGTGACCTCCGGTATCATCGCAGATCGCGAGGCGGAGGTCGTCGCAGCCTTTGAGTCCGTAGGACTGCAACCTGTGGAGCGCCTGCAAGCCGGAGAATGGGTTGCGCTCGTTCATCGCCAGCCCGGCGTTTGACGCCGCCCACGCGCTGCACGTATGCTATGCGCCAATGGGAAAGCGGGCACCGAGCCGACGGACAACCGATAGCAATACATATCGCTTCTTTGTCGATCCTGCCGTTATTCATGGTGACGTGGTTGAGCTGACTGACCGTGGGCTTGTCCACCAGCTGGGCAGCGTGCTTCGGCTCCAACCGGAGCAATGTATTACCTTGCTAGATAACGCGGGCCGAGCGTATACGGTGCTGCTCGATCAGATCGACAAGCATGTTGTGCGCGGGACGGTCGTCGAGCAAGCTGCTGCCGGTGGAGAGCCACAGCTAGAGCTGACGCTTTATATGGCGTTGGTACGCAGTGAGCGTTTCGAGTGGGTGTTACAGAAGGGCACCGAACTGGGTATTCGGAGCTTTGTGCCACTGCTGTGTGAACGTAGTCTGTTGAGCGGCGCAGATGCAATCACGCCGGCTAAGCTGGAGCGCTGGCAGCGCATTATTCGTGAGGCAGCGGAACAAGCCAGGCGGGGACGGTTGCCCAGCCTTCAGCCGCCGCAAGCCTTCGGACCGGTCTGCACTAGCCTCCATGAGCCAGAGCAAGCCGTGCTCTTGTGGGAAAAAAGTGGCGTTGAAAGTCTGCGATCACGTTTGACGCGCGGACCTCAGTTATCAACCATTTTTAGTGGTCCAGAAGGTGGTTGGAGCGACGACGAGCACAATCTTGCCGTTAATGCTGGCATCACGCTCGTGTCATTAGGACCACGCACGCTCCGCGCTGAAACAGCACCGCTTGTAGCGGCTACGGCGGTACTGTATACCGCAGGCGATCTGGATTAGCGCTACACAGCGGTGCGGATTCGTAGTATCATCATCAAATTAGGAGCTGATCAATGGTTCGCAAGGAACCCAGTTTGGTTCGTAGCTCGCGTGCCTTCTGGTGGGGTGCGCTCACGGCGATACTGGTCGGCATCGTCGCCTTTATGAGTGGAGTTTCCGTCGCGCTCTATTGGGGAGCCGACCTGCCATTTTCGCGGGTGCTTGGTCCAACCGGTGCAGTGCGGCGTTCCACGCCGGACAATGTCAGCAAAGATTTTGAAATCTACTGGCAAGCCTGGGACCTGGTCGATCAGCACTTCTACCGCGATAAACCGCTCGATTATCACAAAATGATGTACGCTTCATTGTCGGCAATGATGCATTCGTTAGGTGATGATTACACCTTTTTTCAAGAGCCGGAAGAAGCGACGAAAACACGCGAGCAAATGGATGGCCAGTTCGAAGGGATCGGGGCATACCTTGAGTTCCACAACGGCCAACTAGTGATCACGGCACCGGTCGAAGGGTCACCGGCTGAGAAAGCAGGGCTGCAAGCTGGCGACATCGTGCTTAAGATCAACGACGCCGAAGTTGCGCCAAAGCTGGTCAACCTGGACGCGGATGGGATGGCAAAACAAGCTGCTGCGCTGATTCGTGGTCCACGTGGCACACCCATCAAACTCTTGATCTCACGCCCTGCAACCAAGCAAACGCTGGAGTTCAATCTGGTTCGGGAGGCCATTCCGCTGATCACGATCCACAGCAAGATGCTCCAGGGCAATATCGCCTATATTCAACTCACGCAGTTCGAGGGCACAACGACCGCGCAACTCGACAAAGCACTCAAGCAACTGCTGCCCCAGCATCCACATGGCATCATTCTCGATCTGCGCAACGATCCGGGCGGATTGCTCGACACCGCGCAGAACGTACTTGGGCGCTTTTTGAAGGACGGTACGGCGTTGTATGAACAGTTCGGCGACGGGGCTGAAACACGGTTTGAGGTCCAGCGTTCGATGGGAGCACCGAGTACGTTCGACATCCCGATGATCGTCCTAATCAATAGCAACTCCGCCAGTGCCTCCGAGA
This sequence comes from Herpetosiphonaceae bacterium, assembly GCA_013821605.1. Taxonomy (GTDB): domain Bacteria; phylum Chloroflexota; class Chloroflexia; order Chloroflexales; family Kallotenuaceae; genus JACDGP01. The sequence goes on along the minus strand of JACDGP010000021.1, from coordinate 36,871 downwards.
TCGTCGCCGGTGCGCTGCGAGATCGAGGACGTGCGACGCTGCTTGGCGAAAAAAGCTTCGGCAAAGGATCGGTGCAAACGGTCTCGAAGCTGGATGATGACTCATCGGCGCGCATTACGATTGCACATTGGCTGACGCCTAACAAAGACCAAATCCATAAAAAGGGCATTCCACCGACTTGGTATGTGCCCTTCGATAACGCTGAGCGATACCAGGTGCCGTTGCCTAAGGTCAAGGCTACTGATCCTGACAAAACCAGCGACTCGCAGCTCTCCTGGGCACTCAAGCTGCTGACGACAGGCGAGCAGCCGCCGCATATTCCATTGCCTGTACTGGGCCAAGCAACGGCAGCGAAACCGTAGACAACTACCACACCATCTTAAACAACAGCTGGGGTTGAGTGTGGCTCAAGCCCAGCATACTTTATGTCAACTCACTCCAGCAAGCTCTGGTTGTTACCCCTCATTCATCGCCTGTTACTCCAAATTGACGATGGATATTTCATTCTGGCCAGTCATATAGACCAAGATTGTGCCTTCAGCGATGCCGAAAGGTCTTTCTGCACCTTGACCTTGCGCGAGTATCCTGGTCGAGCCCTCGACGATCTTGTAGTCGTTCAGCGTCCAGGTACCTGGTCCGGCCGCCCACACAACACGATTGCCGTTGATGACGACGTTCTGAATCAAGTAACTGCTGGCCGGGGAAAGCGTAAGGTTCTGCTGATCGCTGATGCGATACAGGTGGACACGCGAGTCGATAGCAGGTGGCAAGAAGGCCCAGGCAATATAGTTACCCGAAACCCCATAGCCACTCGGCAGGCCTTCACCTTCCTGCTGCGCAATGATCGTATCACCACGGCTGCCATCGAGCTTGAACATGTGTAAACGAACTTGTTCGGGACATTGCATCGGCTGGCACCCTTGGGTGTCGTACCATAAGAGCGTCCCATCAGCGGCCACAAGGTTATTCCCTATAGCCTGCGTGATTTGGTGTTCTTGATTGGTTGCTAATGTACGACTATAGATACCACGATGACTCGCACTGTTATCGACGTAGTACAGCACACCGTTGCTCATGGCTATGCTGCCCAAAACATTCAGTGAACTGACTTCAAGGACCGTAAAGGTTTGCTTGGTCTGCAGGTTATAGCCCGTGATCCGATCATGGTGCTGGGTGCCAAAGACCGGGTCTTCCCACACGAGGGTGGCACCATCGCTGGCCACGTTGCCATAGGTACCAGGCGTGGGCGTGATCAGAAACTCAGTCTTGGTATCAAGATCGCGACCATACAGCTGTACAAGTTCAGTAGTACCAGCGGGTTGGTTGCGAATGTCGTCCCAGAAGACGTAGTGGCCTGCAACGACCGGCGGAGCTACCGAGGCAGTTTTGGTAATGATCTGAGGTGTGCGGGCAGCACGAATTTCATCACCCAGCAAACCGAGCAGAACGATGTAGGGCGCGGGCTTGTCGGGATGGTACTCGAAGCGGGCGCGCTCGAACCACTGCGTCAGCACGGTATCGCCCGATGAGTTCGTCTCCATGGCGGGCTCGGAGAGGGGCAGGCCAAACAAGGCCAGTGACTCGCGTTCGCTAATGGCAGGGTCGCCTAGTTCTAAGCCATGACCGCGCCAGTAGCTCCAAAACTGTGGCGCGATAGCATGGCCGGTTAAGGCATAATAATGGGGGGAGCTAGGGTCGGCCTTGGGAAAGGTACGCCAGTCGCGGTCTTCTTGTCGTAGCCGGTCATCGCCGAGCCGTCCCAGCAAGACATTGTAGGGTGCCGCATTTTCAGGATGGATTTCGAAGCGGTTGCGCTCAAACCACTGTGTGCTATAGCTCTGGCCTGTATCGCGGTTGATCTCACTCGCCGATGCAGTAATGGGAAAGCCGAAGACCGGCAGCCCGCCATTGGCCTGCCAGTAACTCTGGAACTGGCCACTGATACACTGGCCCGTCTCCTGGAAGCATTGAGCATCGGCAGCGTGAGCAACCGGAGCGTGTACGAGCAGCACGGGTACGAACAAAGCGAGCAGCAGGGCGGCAAGACGCAGAGGTTGACGATGGTACATTGCAGTCCTTTCACGTGCCGGATACAACACCACGGCAGGAACGGTTGCACTATACCTGGCTTACCAGTTGTAAGCCATGGGTTATGACTGTTGCCCGGCTGACAGTACGCTTATCCAATAGCTGCTACGCCATCACATTCAAACTAGAATCCGACCGACTTAGCTATCCCGTGCAGTCCACTGAAATGATAGGTCTGGTGGGGACCTTTGACCAGCGAGGGATCGACAACCAAAAGATCGCTAATTCAGACGCCATCGCGAGCAATAGCCCACCCATGCACCTCCGCCGCCCCCGCCAACCGGAGTGCGGCGGCACACGCTTCCATGGTTGCGCCAGTCGTTACCACATCATCAAGGAGTAGCACACGACGAGGTGGTGGAGATCCTTGCCAGCGAAACGCACCAACCATATTCGCCCGGCGTTCGGTGCGATCAAGTCCAACCTGTTGGTGAGTCGGACGCTTGCGGCATAGTCCTTGGGCGAGCAGCGGCAGATCGAGGCGCAGGCCGATGCCCTGGGCTAATAGTTCGGCTTGATTAAAACCACGCTCACGCTGACGCCGGGCATATAACGGAACCGGCACGATGGCATCGACGAGTGGGATGGCACTCCCAGCAATTTGTACCGCCAACTCCGCTAAGGGATCCGCGAGGACCGAATGGCGCTTATACTTCAAGTTGTGGATTGCTTCGCGTAATGGTGAACTAAAGCGAAAGACGCCGGCACTACTTGTTAATGAAGTCGAGCGTAAAACGGCATGCTCACGAGCATTCTCGGTGGATGTGAGGGGTTGGCAACGCGCTATGCAGGGCTGGCAGAACCAGGCCCCGTACGTGCCACAACCGGCACAGCGCGGCGGGAACAAAAGATCGAGTACATGTGTCCACAGCCGGTTCATCAGGCGCACTCTCATAATAGGAAGGAACTACCTCGTGGCCATTGATTATAGCTTCGACCCCGAGCATGCCTTGGTCCATCTGCAAGCATGCGATCCAACACTCGGGCGCATTATCGACCGTGTTGGTCCATTCACACTCGAGCCTGCAGTCCAAGGCTTCGACGCCTTAGTTGATGCCATCGTGTCCCAGCAAATCTCGGTTAAGGCGAGTATAGCGATCCTGCGACGTCTAACCGAGCACGTTGGATCGTTAACGCCCACTGCTTTACTCGCACACACGCCCGAAAGCTTACGCGAAGCTGGGCTATCGAACCAAAAGGCCCGGTACATCTTGGATCTGGCCGGCAAGGTCCATCGTGGACTCCTTGATCTCGCTCTGCTCTCACAGCTTGATGACGAAGCGATTATTGAGCAACTGGTGCAGGTCAAAGGGATCGGACGCTGGACCGCCGAGATGTATTTGATCTTCGCCTTGCTGCGACCTGATGTTTTGCCAGTCGATGATCTTGGCATTCGCCAGGCTGTGCAACGTGCCTACCGGCTCGATGAACTGCCTAAAGGACCACGTATCCGCGACATTGCAGAGCCTTGGCAGCCTTATCGGAGTGTAGGTTCGTGGTATCTGTGGCGAAGTTTAGCGTTGCCAGGAGAGTTTTTTGTCTCTTGAGATGGGGGATTTATACCCCCACCATCTTGGCTGGCAGCGGGCGATAAGCAGTATACTGGCTCAACAGCTGGATCGGGAGCTTGCCACTGAGGCGGACGCCATCTGCGGTGTACTCTTCTTGTTCGAGCGTACCATACTGCCGCCATTGAGCAACTAGATCACTACGCGAATATGGTAATACAACCTGTAAATCGGTCATTTGGCCGGCCAGGGCCGCCTCAATCCGAGCCTTTAACGTCGTTAGCCCCCAGCCAAGCTCGGCCGAGACCGGAATATGGTCAGGGGATAGATGCATCGCCTCGGGCAAGTGACGATTTTCTTCGTGGGTCACGCCCTCAAGCTGATCGATCTTGTTAAGCACCGTTAGAACCGGCGTCTCGTCAAGATTGAGATCGGCCAGCGTTTCAAGCACCGTTTCGGATTGTTCCTCGGCGTTGGGATGAGTGATATCGACAACGTGTAATAACAAATCGGCTTCAGCGATCTCTTCCAGGGTGGCGCGAAACGAAGCGACCAGCGAGGTGGGCAAGCGTTGAATAAAGCCGACCGTATCAGTCAACAAGATCGTACGGCTACCAGGGAGTTGAACCTGGCGTGTCGTAGGGTCGAGCGTAGCAAACAGTTGGTTTTCAGCTTTAACGGCTGCACCAGAAAGCGCATTGAGGAGGGTTGACTTACCGGCGTTGGTATAACCAACTAACGAGACCACGGGAATGCCCGTTTGCCGCCGTCGTTCACGATAACGCTCACGGTGGGCACGAACCTCTTCAAGCTGCGCTTTCAGAAATGCGATACGCCGCCCGACCAAGCGCCGGTCGGTTTCCAACTGCGTTTCGCCGGGTCCGCGGACACCAATTGCACCACCACCAACGCTGGCTGCAGTTTGACGTGACAGGTGACCCCACTGACCGCGCAGGCGTGGTAGCAGATACTGGTGTTGTGCCAACTCGACCTGTAAGCGCCCTTCACGGGTCGCCGCATGCTGGGCAAAAATGTCCAAGATCAACTGGGTACGATCAATGACCCGCGCCTGGAGGTCTTCCTCTAAATTACGGGTTTGGGAGCCGGTCAACTCATCGTCAAAGACCACGACATCATAGTTGAGGGAGTCACGCAGATCGCGGATTTCTTGTACCTTGCCCGGGCCAATATAGTGTTTAGGGAACGGGCGAGAAAGCTTTTGCGATACTTGAGCGACGGTAACAAGACCGGCAGTGTCTGCCAGCCGTGCCAGTTCGTCCAGCGAGTCAGCAGCACTCCATGGGCTATGCTCACGGTATATCTCTACGCCGACTAATAAGGCACGGAGCTCAACGCCGGTCGTTTGTCCCTGCCGGTGGGATGTTTGGGATGGTGCCTCATGCTGCATAACTCACCTCGTCCGCGTATTCTAGCACACTGCAGCGCGAAATACGTACTACCGGTAGCCCTATTCGTCGCTGTAACGCTCTTCCTGCCAGGGATCGGCGTGATTATTATAGCCGTAGCGTTCCCAAAAGCCGAGCTTATCCTCGGGCAAGAATTCGAGGCCACGCAACCACTTGGCCGACTTCCAGAAATACTTGTGGGGCACGAACAGCCGTAGTGGAAAACCATGCTCAGGTTCGAGCTCTTGCGCTTCGAACTTGTATGCCAGCATAGCCTCGTCGTCCTCCATGACTTCGAGCGGCACATTCGCGGTATAGCCCTGCTCACAGTGCGCCAACAAAAACTTCGCGCTTGGTTTCAAGGCAGGAATATGTTTCAAAAACTCTTTGAACTGTACGCCAGTCCAGGTTGTATCGAGTTTACTCCAGCGCGTGACACAGTGAATATCGGTCTTGATCGTGATTGCTGGCAAGGCGCGAAATTCAGCGAACGAAAAGGTTTGGGGACTTTCAATCTCGCCCCACACCCGCAAGTCCCACGTCTGCTCGAGCGCTTGATAGCTCGGCACCGAACCGTATTGTAGCACCGGGAATTTTTCGGTCACATATTGACCGGGCGGCACACGGTCAGTAGCACCCTTGGGGGTACGATCATGCTTTTGTTTAAAACGCTCGAACATTTTTTAACCTCCACCTAGCCTTTCGCTTTCCCTCTCAAGCGAAAGTGGAATGCGTATACCTAGTGTAGCACAATCACTGCTCCTGGGACCGAATTATGGCAACCTGCACCCCTCCACCACCTATGGTATGCTGTGGCTAGGGCGCAATTCAAAGAAGCATGGCACTGATGGACAACTACTATGGAAGTATTGACGACCAAGCGGTTTGAGTTTTCGGCGGCCCACCGCTGCTGGAATGCCGACTGGAATGAAGGACAAAATCAAGCAGTTTTCGGCAAAGCTACTACACCGTTTGGGCACGGCCATAATTATGTTTTGGAAGTGACGGTAGCCGGGCCGGTGGATGACCGGACGGGCATGGTCATCAACATCGTCGAACTCAAACGGATTGTAGAAGTGGTCCTGGACCGCTTCGATCACAAACATCTGAACGAGGACACGCCGTATTTTCGTGACCGCCAGCCGACGACGGAGAATCTGGTCCAAGTCCTGTGGTCACTCATCGTGCCAGCATTACCCCACACGATTCGCCTGCACCGCTTGCGGCTGTATGCAACGTCCGCCATCTTTGCCGACTTTTACGGGGGGGGGACTGCAAACTTCAGCCGCTCGTACAGTTTTTCGGCGGCGCACCGCTTGCATAGTGCACAGTTGAGCCCCGGCGAGAATCAGCAGTTGTATGGCAAGTGCAATAACGAGAGTGGGCATGGTCATGATTATCGCTTTGAGGTAACAATCAGCGGAACGGTTGATCGGGTAACGGGTAGGGTCATGAACATCGTTGATCTTGACCGGGCCGTACAGCCGCTGCTGGACGAGCTCGATCATACCCATCTTGATCGTGAGCAAGCTGCCTTTCGTGACCGTCCATCCACCGCCGAAAATGTCGTGCTGTATCTTTGGGAGTGTCTGGAGCAGGTACTTGGTACTCGCTTACACTGGATCAGGCTATGGGAAACGGCCAACAATATGTTTGAGTATGGAGTAAGCGAGCCATGAGCATCCTGAAATACACCGACCCGGGGATGGATGAGGGTCTGGAAGATACCACCTTCGACATCGCAAACGGTATCGGCAAAATGGAGCAGCTGCAGTTCCAATCCAATCCGCGCACCGAAGCGGCAGTCCGTACGATTTTGACCGAGATCGGCGAAGATCCGGATCGTGAAGGGCTGAGCGGTACACCTCAGCGCGTGGCGACGATGTATGCCGAGCTGACGGCGGGATATCATGTCGATCCCCAAGCGCTGATTAATGACGCCGTTTTTACGGTGCATTATGACGAGATGGTGCTGGTGCGCGATATCCAATATTATAGTTTGTGTGAGCACCATACGCTGCCCTTTTTTGGACGAGCGCACGTCGCCTATCTCCCCCATGGCAAAGTGATCGGCCTGTCCAAGATTCCGCGCATTGTTGACATGTTTGCGCGCCGACTGCAGGTGCAGGAACGGCTGACCCAGCAGATCGCTGAGTTTATGGAAAAAGCGACGGACGCGCATGGCGTCGCAGTCGTCGTTGAGGGCGTCCATATGTGCTCAATGATGCGCGGCGTGCGGAAAGAAAATGCCAATATGGTCACGAGCGCGCTGCGTGGTGATTTCAAAACTGATGCTCGCACACGGGCCGAGTTCATGGAATTGGTTGGACATGGACGTAGTCGGGGCTAGCGCGATCCTTAGGCATCCCACTGGGGCTGTATGAGTCCGCCGAACGGTCCGGGCACACCATTCATTACGTTGTTTGACGAACAGACAGGAGACGACATGCTCCCGCCCACGTTCGCCAAGCTATATAGCAGTTGGCCCCTGCTGCCACCCGCCGGTTGCCCGTATGTTTATGCGAACTTCGTCATGTCACGTGACGGCCGGGTTTCGTTCAATATACCTAGGCATATGGGCGGGGGCGATGTCAGTCGGCGCAACGTGCATGATCGCTGGCTGATGGGGCTGCTCCGAGCGCGCGCCGATGCGGTACTCATAGGCGGCAGTTCGCTGGCAAACGCCGGCAATCACATCTGGACGCCTGATGCTGTCTTCACCGAAGATAGCGCGGCCTGGCAGACGCTGCGGGAACAGGAAGGACGAAGTCGCACACCGATGACCGTGATCATGACACGCAGTGGCACAGTTACGGCACTCGACGCACCAACCTTCCGCACACCCGGCCTACGCGTACTGCTGGCAACAACCCGGGCAGGAGTGCAAGCCGCAGCAGAGCTATTGCACTGTGCGCCCCACGTCGAAGTCTATGCGCCCGACGACACGCTCGACATGGAGCAACTCCTACGCCAGCTGCATCGCAACTACGGCGTGAACACATTGTTGTGCGAAGGGGGACCGCAGGTCTACGGCAGTCTGCATGCAGCGGGGATGGTTAACGACGAATTTGTGACACTCAGCCCGATCTTGATCGGCAATAGTCCCAAGGAACCACGACCAAGCCTAGTCGAAGGCATCGCCTTTTCACCCGAGCAGCCACCACAAAGCAAGCTGCTGAGCTTGCACCGCAGTGGTGACTATCTATTCTTGCACTCGCGCTACGATCCTAGCCGGTAAGGCCGGCTTCACTTAGCCACCAAGACCATCAATGGCGTGCGCTAAGGCGACATCTTTTTCCGATAAACCGCCGAGATCGTGCGTTTCTAGCGCGACGTCCACGCGATTATAGCGAATGGTCAGATCCGGATGGTGGGCGTGTGCTTCGGCCAAAAAGGCCACACGGACGACCCAAGCAATCGCGGTTTGAAAATCGGGAAAGTGGTAGTGCTTGCGTAGCATGGTATCGACGTTCCAACCGGTAAGATCGGCAACTTGCGCCCGGACCTCTTCGGCGGTTAACTTCGGCATCTTCGTCTCCTATGTAGTATCCAATAAGGGTGTAATTTCACTCAAAAACCGGTCGGCACTATGCTGCCAGGTATAGGCAGCAACACGGTCACGACCGGCACGACCATACGCAACACGCCGCGCATCATCGGTCAGCAGCAGAAACAATGCACCGGCCAGCGCCTCAACATCGCCGGGTGCAACCAGAATGCCGGTCTCGCCGTGCACGACGAGTTCGGGAATAGCGGTGCAATTGGTGCTGACGATCGGCTTACAGCAGGCCATCGCCTCCAAAAAAACGATGCCAAAACCCTCCTGGCGACTGGGTAAGCAGAAGAGATCGGCCTGGATGTATTCAAGGACCAGTTCATGAAAGGAGAGGTCTTGGAGAAAGGTGACACAATCAGCTAAGCCTAGCTCGTCTGCCTGTTGCAACAGAGCCGAATGCTCCGGTCCATCGCCCACAATCCTGATGTTGACCTCGGGAAGATGGCGGCGCAGCAGGGCGGCAGCTGACAGCAGATCGTCAACATGCTTGCGATGATATTGGCGGGCCACACAGAGAATAGTGGGATGGGGATGTGGTTTAGCATGTAGCTCTGCCGCTGTGGCTTGCCAGTGCGCAAGGTCAATACCCTCGGGAACGAGGCCAAGGCGATTTAATGGCACGCGGTAGTGCTGATGAACTGCAGCGCGAGCATAGGCACTATCGGTTAGTACGCGATGGGCACGGCGTGCATTCCAACCCTCGATGCGGGCCATGATTTGAAACAAGAGCCAGACACGACCACGCTCATGTTGCAGTTCCTCGGCAATTACGCCTTTGATGCTGCACACATAGGGCTTATTGGGCGCGACCGCAAAGCCACAGCCATCAATATCGAAACCGACAACCAGATCATAGGTGGAGCGTTGTAAGTGGCGAGACAAGAGCAGGTTGAAGCGCAGGCGCCGCAACGTAAGCGGCCACCGATCCGGTACGGGAGCAAGACGATCAACGAGGTGGCCCCGTTCGCGCAACGCGGCCTCTAAACCCCCAATGGCCACAGCAGTACCGCTACCAGCGGCAGGAGCCTGCAGCCACGAATCAATGAAGGCGATCCGCAATGGTTTCACGGGCGCTAGGTTTCATCCATACTGTTCTTCACTCTGCCAACGGACGCGACGCCATAGCCCCACGGGGTAGCCAAGCAACTTGGCCACGTCGCCAAGCAGGCGAATTACCGGCAGTAGCAGCAGGACAAGCGCCCGATCAGGCAGCGTAAACGTCTGCGTGCGCAACCAGGCGCGCCGCACAGGTTTGTGCAGGTATATGGCGATAGCTGGTGGCAACAGCAACAAGACGGCCCGATGCCAGCACCGCGCTAACCAAATAACCAAGCCCAGACCGATATAGGTCGCATAACGGATGGCATGGCGCCGCGGCCATAGATTGGCCTGACCATCGCCCCGAGCATAGGTGAAGTACTGGCGAACATAGGCTTGAGGGGTCGAGCGTGGACGAAAGCGCACCGCCGCAGCGGGAGCGAAGCGAAAGCGAAAGCCATGTTGCTGCAGTGCTTGATCGAAAATCAAATCCTCACAGGTATCGGCCCATTCAGGATACCCACCAACGGTGGCCCAGGCCTGCTTGGTAAAGGCCATCGACTGACCGGCAGGTAAAAAGGTAGCGGGATCAACTTCGGCCACATCAGGGTAGTTAGCGGCACCTAGGGCCACTTCCCAAAGCGAGCGTGGATCAGGCTCGTAGAAACCACCCACGACATCGGCCTCACCATTGAGCAGCGGAGCCGTGATGGTAGCGAGCCAATGCGGAGGCAGGGTCAGACCGGCATCACACGAGGCGATGATGGGACTTAGCGCATGCTGAATCGCATGGTTGCGGCCCGAGGGAATATTATGACCACCATGCACCAGCCGAATTGGATAGCCAGCGCGGATGAAGCTTTCGATCAGCGTAACGGTATCATCGGTACTGCCATTATCATTAATTACGATCTCGTCGGGCGGCAAGGTCTGCCGCAGCATTGAAACTAGGAGATCAACAATGTTGTCAGCCTCGTTTTTGACGGTCGCGATCAATGAAACGTTCATGGGCGGAGCTGGCAATGGGGACAAACATGGGTGCCACGCTGGGCAACGGTCAACTTCTCGATAGGTGTACCACAGCGCGAGCAAGGCTCACCTTGTCGGCCGTAGACATTGAGGTGATGCTGGTTAGCACCGGCTTGGCCCAAACCATCCACGTACTGACCAAAGGTGGTGCCACGGTGTTCGATGGCCGAGCGCAGCACCGACTGGATCGCTTGAAACAGCTGTTGCACATCGTCGTCAGTGAGTGAAGGGACCGTGCGCAAGGGATGCAGCCGGGCTTGCCACAAAGCCTCATCCACATAAATATTGCCCAGCCCGGCGATGACCTGCTGGTTTAACAAGATCGGTTTGAGTGCGCCTTTGCGCCGGCGTAATAGCAGGGCAAACTCGGCGGCGGTTAGCGCTTCGTCAAGCGGCTCAGGGCCAAGGTGCCGGTGAAGCAGGGCGAGGCCAGGCGCGTCTAGCAGCCACACACGACCGAACTTGCGTGCGTCACGGAACCGGAGGCGACGTCCGTCATCCAAATCAAAGATCACATGGGTATGGCTATCGGGGAGCGTTCCGGCGGGTTGGACCGTCAGCTGGCCGGTCATCCGCAGGTGAATGACCAAGGCTTCACCCTGGTCGAGACGCAGGATCAGGTACTTAGCACGGCGCTCAACCGCTGTGATCGGTCGATCCTGAAGCAGTGCACAAAATTGGGCGGCGGCGGGAGCGGCAATCGTACGGGGCCAATCAAGGTGCGGGCAACCGGTAATGCGCAGACCAATGAGCTGTGTCGCTAATGAACGACGAACCGTTTCGACTTCGGGTAATTCGGGCATGTAGCCATTGTCCCATGGTGCTCCGCCACTGTCAAAGCAAGCCGGGCCAGCGCTAGCCGATGCGCTAAGTGCCGCATGCTATAATCTGGCTGCGGTGGTCCGCATAGGAAGAGTGCGTGCACGTTTTACACATTTATAAAGACTATTACCCGGTGGTCGGAGGCATCGAGGGCCACATCCAAGTGTTGGCCGAAGGACTGGTACAGCAGGGCCATACGGCGACCGTGCTCGTTACGAATACCACAGCCGAGACGGTGATCGATCAGGAGCAAGGAGTTCAGGTCATTCGGACAGCACGCGACCTGCACATGGCCTCCACACCCTTCAGCATTGGCATGGCGATCATGGCTCGCACTATCAAGGCCGACATCGTGAACCTCCATATGCCCTACCCACCGGGCGACATCGTGGCCCGCGCTGTCCCAGGGCGACCCCCGTTGGTGGTGAGCTACCATAGCGATGTTGTCCGACAGCAACGGTTGCTACGGATCTACCGGCCGGTGCTGGAACGCACACTACGGCACGCGACACGCATCGTCGCGACCAGCAAGCCGTATATCGAATCGTCGCCATTTTTACGGCCACATGCCGCAAAGTGTCGCGTCGTGCCATATGGCATCGACGTACAACGCTTTGCGACCTTCGATGGTGAGCAAGTTAGCGATATCCGCCGGCGCTGGCCGGGTCCGCTCCTGCTCACTGTCGGAGTGTTGCGCTACTATAAAGGGCTGCACTTTCTGATCGAGGCGATGCAACAGGTCAAGGCCACGCTGTTGATCGTTGGTGCGGGACCGGAAGAAGCTGCACTACGGGAGGAAGCTGCTCGCTTGGGGCTACATGAACGCGTCTTTTTCGTGGGCGGCATGGCCAACCGTGATCTGCCAGCTTATTATCATGCTGCCGACCTGTTCGTGCTGCCGTCGCATCTACGCTCCGAAGCCTTTGGGATCGTGCTACTGGAAGCGATGGCAGCCGGTCTACCATTGGTGACGACCGAACTTGGTACCGGCACGAGCTTTATTAATCAACATGGGCGGAGCGGTTTTGTCGTCCCACCCGCCAATCCCCAGGCGCTGGCACGAGCAATTAGCGTGCTCGTCGCCAATCCTGACCTGCGCGCTCGTTTTGGTCAGGCAGGCCGACGCGAGGTGCTAACTAACTATACGCCGGAGCATATGGTTGGGCGCATGCTCGACGTTTACCGCGAGTGCCTGGCTACTCCCCAAGGACCACCATCATCATGACCAGGACAATCACCTACGAAGCAGCAGCACGAGCACAGTTCCAAGCCCACCAACAGATGGTGCAACGCATCATCGATGAGCAACTGCCGGTAGTCGCGCGGCAAACCGAAGTGCTCGTAGCTTGCTATCAACGCGGCAACAAATCGATCTGGTGCGGTAACGGCGGCTCGGCGGCCGATGCGCAGCATCTCGCCGCCGAATTCGTTGGACGCTATCTGCTGGACCGGCCACCCCTACCGGCTTTGGCACTGCATACCGACACCTCGGCTTTGACGGGGATTGCCAACGACTATGGCTATGAACACGCCTTCGCGCGTCAGGCCGAGGCGCATCTCGTACCGGGCGACGTACTCATCTGTATGACGACTAGCGGCCATTCTTTGAGCATCGTGCGCGCAGCGGAAGTTGCGCGCCGCAAAGGTTGCGAAGTGCTTGGCTTGTTAGGGCGTGACGGCGGCATCGTGGCACCACTGTGTGATCATGCCTTGATCGTACCGGCTCAACCATCGTTCGTGATCCAGGAAGTGTATATGGTCGTCGGCCACTTCCTGTGCGATCAGGTTGAGCAAGCGATGTTTGGTCCAGAGGCTTTGACCGATGAATGATCACACAAATGTATAAATATGAAATTATTATCTACTGGAGTAATGAGGATCAATGTTTCATTGCCGACATCCCAGAGCTACCGGGCTGTATGGCGCACGGTGATACACCGACCAGTACATTACACAATGCGGAACTTGCGATGCAATTGTGGATTGATACAGTGCACGAGTTCAACGACCCTATTCCAGAGCCGAAAGGAAGAAGGCTCATCTTAGCTTGATGCCGATTACAAGCACTATGCTACGCCCGGCCGTCTTTCTTGATCGCGATGGCACGATCAACGTCGAAGTTAATTACCTACACCGCGCTGACGATGTCGAACTCATTCCTGGAGTAGGGCAGGCGATTGCGCAGCTCAACCGTGCCGGTCTGTTGGTCGTCGTCGTGACCAACCAAGCCGGCATCGCACGTGGCTTCTATGATGTCAGCGATGTAGCGGCCGTCCACGCGCACATGACGATGCTCTTGCAACAGCACGGAGCGCAGATTGACGGCTGGTATTTCTGTCCCCATCACCCCGACTTTACGCCTGCTTGTAGCTGCCGGAAACCCCTCCCAGGGATGCTACTCCAAGCTGCTTCCGATCTTAAGATCGATCTGCGAGCAAGCTGGATGATCGGCGATACCCAGGGTGATATTGAGGCCGGGAAGGCGGCCGGCTGCCGCAGTATCCTCGTTCGCACCGGGTACGGCGAGAAAACTGCCTTGGAACTGGAAAAGCAGGGAGTGCTCGAGATCGTCGCCGACTTGCCGGCAGCAGTGGGAGTGATTCTGGGAGGGGTGGGAAGCGGGCAAAATGCGCAGCCGCAGCCTTGACGACCGAGTGTTGTGTAGCTACGATAGTGCCCACTACCTCAAAAAGGAGGGCTTCAATGACTGAAAAGCGTGATACAGCTGGCATCGTGGCGCCGCCCCCGTTAATCTATGGCGGTACACTGATCGTTGGGTTGCTACTCAATCGCCTGTTACCTGTGGCCTTTTTGCCGCGTAATGTGGCACGCCGAGTTGGTGCGCTGCTGATCGGTTTAAACTTCCTGGTTGGCATGCCGGCATTTATGAATATGCGGCGGGCTGGCACTAGTCCAAATCCAGCCACACCAACGACGGCGATTGTTACAACGGGGCCGTACCGCTATACTCGTAATCCGATCTACCTGTCGTTCACCGTTATGTACATTGGCATCGCCACCTTCGCGAATGCACTGTGGGCTCTGCTCTTGTTGCCAGGGGTACTAGCGGTGATGAATCAGGGGGTGATCAGCCGTGAGGAGCAGTACCTTGAGCGCGTGTTTGGCAAAGAGTATACCGAATACAAGGCTCGTGTCCGCCGCTGGCTATAGCTTATCGATCAGGCAACAGATCATACCCGCCAGGGCTACAGCTTACGCCACAAATTGCTCAACGAAGTGGCGAGCCGTTAATCGCTCGCCTGTCACGCGCTCTAGGGCCTCATTCCACGGATAGCGAGCACCAAGAGCAAACAGCTTTTCGCGTAGGAATGGACCGACGGCAGGATTGGCGACGACAGCATTGCCGATGACCTCGCGCTCGATATAGTGTTCGAGCTGAGATGCAGTCAACTCGCCCAACAGGTAGTTATGGTAATACACCGGCGCAACGGCGAGATGAATTTTGGCGGCCCAGTCCGGCTGGTCGCGGCCATCGGGGCGATGAAGGAGTTGGAAGCGTTCCACCAAATCCCACCACAGTGTGTTGAGATCGCGCCGGTCGGGGTTAGCATAGAGCTCACGTTCAAAGTGTGCCATCACCAGGACCCAGCGGGCAAAGATTAACATGCCGAGGCGTTGCTCAGTCTTGGCGCCCAGTTCAAGCTGATTGGCTGCCTCGAGATCGAGCTTACGGACCGTCGTGAGCCAACGTCCATTAAGCGCCTGACGGCCCATTAGCATGGCGATCGCTTCAGTCGTATTAATGTGCGCTACTGCACGCAACAAATAGGGCAGATCGCTCGGAATATACTTGTCATAGACTGCATGTCCGAGTTCGTGCAGCATCGTGTCCATCCAGCGGGCGGTCGGACGCAGGTTACACAACACACGCACATCATTGACTTGGCGATCAATCTGCGTACAAAAGGCATGCTGGTTCTTGCCCGGTCGCTCAAACAGGTCAGAACTCTCGATAATATCGCCGACATCGAAACCCTGTGCTGCAAAGGACTCGATCCCGAGGGCAACAACATCTTGCTCGGCATAGGGTGTGTCTGATTCGTTACCCTCGCTTGGCGGGGCGCTCTGGAAAAAAGGGTCACCGTAGTGCCAGGGTCGCAGCTCGGCGGGAGCAATACCAAAGCGCTGCGCAAGCTGTCGGTCAAGGTCGGCCTTAGCGGCAGCAAACGGTCCGGCAGTGACTTGATCGACTTCGTCTAAAAGAGTTGTGAGAACTCCAGGGTCGATCTCCTGCAAGAACAGCTGCTGGACGTAGTAATCAGGATAGCCGTGCTCCTGTGCGATCGTGTTACGGAGTCGTACCAATTCGAGCAAGTCTGGCTGAACTTGAGGGCCAATCTGCTTGCTTGCTTCCCAGGCCGCCTGCACTGTCGCGCTATCACGGCTATGCAGTAACACATCAAGCAGCTCATTGTCGGATTGGGGCTTGCCGACGAGTGTCCCACGAAAAGCGGCATAGGTCGCTTCAAGGCTGCTTTCCAGGTGGGCAACATGCGCAATTTGCTCGGGTGTGCGTTGGTTCGCGGCAAAATCAAGATAGAGCAGTTCGATTTGCCGACGTAAATCAGGATCGGTTAGCTGCTCACGGGTCGCATACCAATGTTGGACTTTCTGCCACTCCGCTGGATCGGTAAACAACGCCATGCGCTGCTCACTTAGTGTTTGTAGGCGCTCGATTGCCTCCGGATTATTTTCCGTATTGCTATCCCACCAAGCCAACTGAAGAGCACGATCAACGGGTGCCAGGCGGGCAACAAAGGCTGTAATAAATGCGTCAGGGGTCATCAATGCTGCTCCGTGTTGAAAGATGATCGATTATAGCAGAAGCCATGTCCACCTCGTTCTCAAACCGAAACATTATGTCACGCCAAACGCCGCCTCGAATAACATCGAAGCGGCGTTTGGCGTGCTTGTGAATGACTCGCCGGGTGCGCGAGTGATGATTGGTGCGCTTAGTGCCTACGGACCCTCACGACGGTGCTATAGTCGGCATAGCCACCATCCTTATCGATAATACGACCGAGCACGCTATGCGCGCCTGGACTGTCGAAGCTACAGCTGGTTCCCGGCGTGGTGCTACTGTTGGCATAGGTAGACTGGTAGAACTGCGTCGGATCGCCACACGCAAAGGCGTAGTGAAAGCCAGCACTCGTATCGGCAGAGGATGGATCGCTGGTATTCGTGAAGGAAACGAAGACCGTATCCCCCGGCGAGACAGGACCGCTGTTGGTCAAGGTGGCAGTAGGGGCCACATTGCGTACGGTGAGGCTCCACGACGTAGTAGCTGTGGCACCCTCGCTATCAGTAGCAGTTAGCGTAACAATTTGACCATCGGCTGGGCCATCCGTAGTTGGGAAGAACCAGCGCCACGTACCGCTATTGGTTCCATTCTTGGTTACCATTCCGACCGACACCGTCAGTGTGACCTTGTCGCCTGCATCCGCATCGGAGTATGTGCCTGTCAACGTCGCGAGTTTCCCTTCGTTGGCCACGACGGTGGCTGCATTTGCAGTGACAGATGGGGTAGCATCGGTTGGCATTGGGCTTGGGGTATTCGTCGCTGTTGGGAGCGGTGTATTGGTCGCCGTCGGTAAGGATGTGTTCGTGGCCGTCGGGGTACTCGTCGGTGAGGGGGTGTTGGTAGCTGTCGGCACCGCAGTATTCGTGGCCGTCGGGGTATTCGTCGGTGACGGGGTATTCGTGGCCGTCGGCACAGACGTGTTGGTTGAGGTTGGCGTTGGCGTCGCAGACGCCGGAAGATCAAAATTCGCGACATCAGGATCATGGTCGCTCGCCCGAACACCGACTGGGAAGCTCGAGTCGAGATGGACGATGTCGACGGTGGTTAGCTGCTGCGCCAGAGCTTGGCTATACAGGATATGATCTAGTACCTGCGCATTGCCCTCATAATTATAGGTATAGACTTCGTTAGCCACCTCCGGTCGCTCGACGAGATCCATCAGCGCCGTTGATCCACTCCCTTTCACAATCGTGAGCGGGGGCGAGAACTGGAAGTCGTTCAGATCACCCGCCACAACAACGTTGGCGTTAGGATTGCCGGCAAAGATTTGATCAACGAAGCTACGCACGACCGTCGCCTGTTGATCGCGCTGGGTCTGCGAACTTTGAACAGGGGGCTGGGTCGAACCATACAATGGTTGATCGCCACCCTTGGAGTTCCAATGGTTACCGATGATAATGATGTCATGACCGTTGAATAAGAATTCGCCGGCCAGCGGCTTGCGGCTAGAGGTGAAAGCAGGGTTATTGGGATCGACGCGGCCCGGGCTTTGGGCCAGTGTACCATCCGGATTAACACTATCCGCAATGGTCGGGCCACCACCGGGCTTATCGACAAAGGTTAGCCCACGATCGGCGCGA
Organism: Herpetosiphonaceae bacterium; assembly: GCA_013821605.1. Classification (GTDB taxonomy): domain Bacteria; phylum Chloroflexota; class Chloroflexia; order Chloroflexales; family Kallotenuaceae; genus JACDGP01. The sequence goes on along the minus strand of JACDGP010000021.1, from coordinate 19,022 downwards.
AACAAGAAGACCACACGAATGTTGCCACCTGGCTCGCCACCATCTTGATCGTTCACCGGATTGATATACCGCCACTGATACTGGGGTCCGCCGCCGCTCTTGATCATATCGGTCAGCGTGGTGAGGTGACTCTCAGCAGTGACCGTACCATCATCGGTACGCCCACTGTCATCCTGGATCTCATCGACCACGAGCACATCGGGGGCACCCAAGTTGACGCGGATATCGTCCGCAACCCGCTGGATACGTTGTGGCTCGCCCGGGTCACCGATATTGAAAAAGTTTTCGACGTTGAAGCTAGCGACTCGCAGTTGACTGTTGCTCGTAAGGGGCGCGGTCACCTCGGGCGTCGTCTCAGTTGTCGTATCGATGACGAGTGGTGTCGCCGGCCGCTCGATCTTGTAATTGTTGAAATTATAGTCGAGGGGGCCAATGACCGCACCGCTCGTGACGTCGCCTACCGTGAGCGCGGGATTACCGTTTCCACCTGTGGCGGGTGCAACATCGATATTATCCTGGCCAATCATGATGCGCTCTGGGTTAAAATCATTGGGGCTAATGGCTAGCGAGCGCTGGGCGGTGAGGCCAGTCGCATTTGCACCGCGGTCAGCCACCACCACAAACTCACCGTATTGGTTTGTTGGACCTACGACCAGGCCGTTATTAACCTGGACAAGCATACTTTCCAGCGACTCGTAGAAATCCAGACCGTCGGTGGTTGGGTCGTAGGTTGTATTATTGTCGTCATCGATTACCGTGGTTGGTGGCATCCAGCCACCCATTCCAATGACCACCGGTGTGATTGCTGGTCCTTGGCCAAGATCGGTAATGATCAGGCTGCCGCCTAGCTCGGTTACGGGTGAGCTACCTGTGCCTGCCACGTATTCAGAAATAGTCCCTGCTACCTGCAGGCTATGACCAACGTAGCTACGGAGCGTTGCAACAGGACGGCTGCTACCGGTATAGACAAGGATCGCATCTGAGGTAGCAATATTGCCATCACCGACCGCATCCTGAAGGAAAAAGCCGAAGGTTTGCGCACCACTGCTACTCGTCTGAACTTTCACACCGGTCACGACGCCTTGGGTCGTCACAGGTTTGCCAGTCAATGAGCTACGTTGCGCTGCTCCCTGGATGGTATAGATGGGCGTGAGTGGAGCACTCGTTGCAGTTGCGGTTGGCGGCACACCAGTATTCGTCGGCGTGCTTGTGGATGTATTGGTCGGGCTTGCCGTAGATGTCGCCGTCGCAATGCTGGTCGCCGTCGGAGTACTATTCGGGTCCGAGGTAGCAGTGGCGGTCGGAACGGCCGTATCGGTCGCCGTCGGCGGTATAAGGGTGTTGGTGGCCGTGGGAAGAGGCGAGCAGGGATTAGCGGGCGTGCTCGAGTTGCGAGCGCTGGCTGTGATTACAGTGAAGTCAGTAGAGTTCTGATCAGTGTCAACGCAGCTATTCGTGCGCGTAGCCGCCGTGACGTTGGTCAAAGCAGCAGTTGGGCTACCCTCCGAACAATTAGCCGTGCCATAGCCAAGCAGATCAACGACTGGCACTGTCGGGCAGCCACCAGTCAACGCTGTAGCGCTGTTAACCAACGCCACTTTACCAGCGGTAGCACTCATGTTAAGCGTGCCAATGGCATCGGCCGGCGGTAGGGTACCGCCGACAGTACCACCACCCTCCTGGACAAGGAAATAGTGGCCAGGGTCAACCGCCCCAGTCAGGCTGGTAGCCTGCCAGCTGCTCCCGGTGGCACTGCCATATTGAACAGAATAGCCATTCAACGAGACGGTAACGTTGCTGGTGTTAAAGAGTTCGATGAAATCGTTTTTGTAGGTGGGACTACCGCTTGTAGCCCCACCACCCCCGTAGACTTGGCTGATAACAAGCGAGGTTGACAAAGCGCTGGTAGGTGCCGCCCACCAACCGGCCAACAGACTTGCCACTAATGCGAACAGGCTAAAACCGGCTACCCTATGTTGCTTCACACACTTCTCCTTCATGGCACTTGCTTATGAACGCGTACGAGAGGGGGAACGCGAGACGGCAGGGAGTATACCGTACCTTTGTTAAGGTAGGCTTAATGTTCTGCTCACTTTTACGACACTAATTGGCTACATTCCCAATGCAAGAGGTTGAGGGTGCGCTGGAGCTGCGCCTGCGCCGACGCGAGCCTCGCATCGCTGCTATAATGCTGCCGTTTAACGCCTCTGGAGAAGTCGTGGCACTACGGATTCGGCAAGCAGCAGCAACACTGGCTGGTAAAACTGCGCAACAACTAAGCCAGCGTTTGCATGCGGGTGGTGGCACGACGCTGCCGGGTTTGGTAGCACGACGGGTTGCGCCGCACGTGCTGCAGGATGTGGTGCAAGCCCTGCCGCAAGGGGTAATCCTAGTGACAGGGACGAATGGCAAAACAACTACGGCTCGGATGGTAGCCGCGATCCTGAGGGCTGATGGTCGGCGCGTGTTGCATAATCGGGCCGGTGCTAATCTGCTTAGTGGTCTGACAACGACCGCGGTTGCCAATACCGATTTATGGGGTCGCCCGCAGGCCGACATCGCGCTGTTTGAAACCGATGAGGCACACGTGCCGGCGGCAGTCATCGAGACCCAGCCACGGATTGTGCTGGTTCTGAATTTGTTTCGTGACCAACTAGACCGGTACGGGGAAGTCGACACGATTGCACGGCGTTGGCGAGCGGCCTTCGCGAGCTTGCCCGGAAGCTCGACAGTGGTGCTGAACGCCGACGATCCGGCAGTAGCGAACTTGGGAGCCGGTCTTGCCTGCAAGGTGGTTTATTACGGCCTTGAAGATGTGTCACATGGGATTGGTGCGGCGCGGCACACAGCAGACTCGGCCTTTTGTAGCCGCTGTGGAACGGCGCTGGACTACGCACCCAACTTTTATGGACATATGGGCCACTGGCACTGTCCCAACTGCGGAAACACGCGTCCCGCCACGGATGTCGCTTTGCAACATCTGAGGCTCGCCGGAACCGCCGCTTCGCAGCTAACGATCCGCGAGCCGCACGGAGGTTTTGACCTCACGCTGCCGCTACCGGGCTTGTACAATGCGATTAATGCCACCGCCGCGATTGCAACTGCCTTGCAACTACCGGTCGCGCCCGTGAAGATGCGCGACGCGCTGGAAGGGTTTGCGGCGGCCTTTGGTCGAATCGAGCGGATCAGCGCCGGGGCGCATGAGATCCTGATGGCCTTGATCAAAAACCCGGTAGGGGCCAGCGAAACCGTGCGCATGGTCGTGGGAACAGCGGAGGCTGCGCAGGGGCTGCACCTGTTGATCGCGATCAATGATCGGATTGCCGATGGTACCGATGTAAGCTGGTTGTGGGATGCTGACTGGGAGCAGCTCGGTGGTCATGTTGCGCATGCGATTGTGACCGGCACGCGGGCTACCGATATGGCAGTACGCTTGAAATATGCCGGTGTTCCACCGGATCACATGGAGACAATTGCTGATGGTGCGACGGCACTCGATAGAGCGCTGGCTGAATTAGGAGCCGGCGATACCCTCTACCTGCTACCAACATATACGGCAATGTTGGATCTGCGCGCCGAACTCGTAGAGCGTGGCTTCGCTCGCCCCTTCTGGGCGGATTAGCGCCATGTGTGTTAATAAGGTAATACTTGATGCAACGCAGGTCCTTTAATCTCCGCATCTTCCTGCTGATCGCCGGCTGTGCCGTTATTGGAGCGGCGACAGCGTTGGCGGCTTATGCCAGTGCCGGAAGTCACGATGTTCGTAATAGTGAGGTCGTACGTGCCCTCGTGTGGACGGTCTTTGGCACACCTTTCGTCACCTACTGGGGCTGGCTGCTGGCGCGCCGCGAGCACGGATGGCAAGCCGCATTCTGGTGCTTTATGATCTATTTTTTCAGCATCTTCACGGCTGCCCGGATCGAGCGGCTGCTGCAAGGAGCTGATGTAGCGACGCGGAACGGACACCGCCTGTATTTCCAGTTGACGATTGGGCTTAACCTCTTGGCAGCGCTCGTCGCCGCGTTGCAGGAGGCACGCATGCGGGGTACAATGCAGCCCACACCCAGCAACGGATCCCAGGAGGAGCAGGCAGATGGAGCAGGGGCGTCATAGCCGTGTACGGGAGACTTTAGAAGCTGCTGAACGCAGGGCGCTTTCCCCGCTGGCGGCGCAAAGCGCGACAGCCGATCGTGATCGGCCTGAAGTGGAGTCGCCGGTGCGTACCCGCTTCCAACGTGACCGTGATCGCATCCTCCATACGAAAGCCTTTCGCCGGCTTGAGCATAAAACTCAGGTCTTTATCGCCCCCGAAGGCGATCATTATCGTACCCGGCTCACCCACACACTGGAAGTTACACAGATCGCACGTACCATCGGGCGGGCATTACGCCTTAATGAAGACTTGGTCGAGGCGATCGGGCTAGGGCATGATATCGGCCATACACCGTTCGGCCATGCTGGCGAGAGTGCCTTATCGCATGCGCTGGGTCATTCATTTCGGCATAACGAGCAAAGTCGCCGCATCGTCGAGATGCTAGAAAAACAGGGTGCCGGCCTCAACCTGACTTTCGTGGTACGCGAAGGGATCGCACTCCATTCCAAGGTCCGCAAAGATATTAGTGCGCGTGGGTGGGGTGTAGCGTCAACGCTTGAGGGTCAGATTATCAAGGTCGCAGATAGCGTCGCGTATATTAACCATGATATCGATGATGCAATCCGGGCCGGTATCCTGCAACAAGCGGATCTGCCGACTGATGCTCTGAACGTGCTGGGCGATACGCCTGCGGCGCGGATTAACACCATGGTCTGTGATCTGGTCGATCAGAACTGGTGGGCAACCGGTGAGGCACCGGTGCCTGAGCAACCGATTATGACCATGAGCCCCACCGTGCTCGCAGCGACGAATGCGCTCCGCGAATTCATGTTCAACCATGTGTATCAAAATAGCTCGGCCAAGACCGATGATCATAAGGTGCGCTTCGTCATCGAGCAACTGTTCGTACACTTCAAGACGCATCCCGAAGAAATCCCCGGCGAGTTGCGAGCAATCAACGAGCAGCATAACGAGCCGATTGAGTGTGCCGTCGTTGACTATATCGCCGGCATGACTGATCGGTATGCGCTTAAAACGTTTAATGCCATCTATGTCCCGCGCATGTGGAGCATGTGAGCGTCACCGACGACATCAAGCAACGCCTTGACCTGGTCGATCTAATTACCGGGAGCGGCGTGGCATTGCGCAAAGCGGGGCGCAATTGGAGCGGGTTTTGCCCGTTCCATCCCAACACGCGCACCCCCGCTTTTTACGTCTTCACCGACACACAAAGCTACTACTGCTTTGGCTGCCATGCGGCGGGCGATGCATTTAACTTCGTGATGCAACGCCAGGGGCTGGATTTCGCCGGGGCACTCGAACAGCTGGCGGGGCGCACGGGCGTCCAACTCCAGCCGCATACACCCGAGCAGGCGACCGAAGATAGCCGCCAAGCGACGATCCGGCAGATCAATGAAGATGCCGCTGTGTATTGGAGCCATATTCTACGTAAGGCCCAACGGGGCGAAGCTGGGCGACTCTATGCCGCAAGCCGTAGCTTGGATGAAGCAACGATCGAACAGTGGCAAATCGGCTACGCTGCCGACGAATGGAGTAACCTCCTCGTCTACTTGACGGACCGTAAGGGCCATACACCCGAAGAGATCGAAGCAGCTGGCTTGATCATTCACCGCGAGGGTGGTGGCTATTACGACCGCTTTCGCAATCGACTGATCTTCCCGATTCGTAACGCAAAAGGGATCATTGTTGGCTTCGGTGGGCGGGCCATCGGTGATGATCACGCCAAATACCTTAACACGCCCGAGACCGCGCTGTTTCATAAAGGCAGTTTGCTGTTCGGCTTTTATGAGGGCCGGGAAGCGATCCGGGAGGAGGATGCGGTGGTCGTCGTTGAAGGCTACCTTGATGTGATCACCGCGCACAAGTTCGGCTTCCGCAATGTGGTGGCACCAATGGGCACGGCTCTCACCCTAGATCAAGCAGGCTTAATTAAAAAACTGACCCGCACCGTAATCCTAGCCCTTGACGCCGACGCTGCCGGCGAAAATGCGACGACCAAGGGCCTCGACGCACTACAGAATACGCTTGACACAGCAAGCAATACTCCGCTTATAACACCACGAGGTGGTATTCGCTGGGAGCAAAATCTCGAAGGTACGCTTAAGATCGCAACCTTACCGCCGGGACAGGATCCCGACGACGTTATTCAGCATGATCCACACAGCTGGCGGCAGTTAATCGCGCGGGCCGAGCCGCTGCTCGACTATCACCTGCATGCCTCGACCGGTGATCTCGACTTAACGAGCGGCAAAGGCCGCGCCATCGCCGTTGACCGGCTGGCACCGATCATAGCGCTGCTCAAGCATGATACGGAGCGGGCGCATTACGTTCAAAAGCTGGCAGGACTGGTGGGGCTGAGCGAAGCCGTCATCGGAGCAGCGGTCGAGTCTGCTCGGCGGGGTCGAGCGAAACTGATGGTCATCCCGAGCGAGCAGGAAAGTTCGCCCGAAGCGAAATACGCTCGCGAGGATGAGTTGGTGTCCCTACTTTTGCGCTTTCCAACCATCCGTCCGGGCGTTGAGGCAGCTCTCAAAGGTGAACTCGCACGCTTCCCACCGCTCCAAGAGATTATTCGGGGCGATATTCGCGAGGCACTCCAACGAACTGAAAATCGCTGGATCTGGGATCTATGGAATGAACAGGTGGGTATAGACCAAGTGGTGCTTGAGGAATGGGCCACATCACTAGCGCCCGCGTTGCGCAAGCATGCCCTAACTCTGGTACAATGGCATGACACGCCACCGTTACCCGTATATGGACCACATTTTCGGGCCGCCGAGATCGCTGAAGCCATCGCACTGGAACTCCGCAAAACGGTTGTACAACAGCGACAGCAGCAGATTAAGGCTATGTACGAATCTGTCGAGGAGCCGGCCGAACAGCACGAGTTGCTGGTGCAACTCATGGCACTGAACGATTACAAAAATGCGATTACGACCCCCCGCCAGAGTAGCTATTTTCCTGAGCCACTCTGGCGACGAGAATCGCTGGGATAGCATTATCCCACGTCCGATCCGTCTGAGACGAACACGAATGCCCAAGGCCACCAGGAGATGCCCCGTATGTCTGACATGCCAATGGAGTTGGTTGAGGATGTCGAGCTTGAGCTACCGAGCGTAGGCGTTCAGGCCCTCGAAGAGATTTCTGCCGCCGAAGCTGTTCACTCTGTGGAAGAGCTGATCGCGCGCGGGAAACAGCGGGGTATGATCACGCAGGAAGAAATTTTGCAGCTTGTACCACAGATCGAAGAGAATGTAGACAAGCTGGGTGAGATTTACGAGGCATTGGCCAGCGCAGGCATCATGATCGAGGATGGGCTGGTCGAGGAAGATGCCTTTACGATCGAGTTCGAAAATGAGCCGATGGTGGTACTGGATGATGGGCTCGACTTCGGTGACAATGGCGTTGGCGACACCGTACGCATGTACTTGCACGAGATTGGCCGTGTGCCGCTGCTCTCAGGCGATCAGGAGTACCGCCTAGCGAAGCAGATCGAGCAGGGCGCGAAGGCACAGGCCAAACTCAAAAAGCAAGCCGATCTGTCCTCGGTCGAGCGCGAGGCGATCGAGCGCGCCATTCTGATCGCTGAGGATGCGCGGCACCATCTGGCCGAAGCCAACCTGCGGCTCGTTGTCTCGGTTGCGAAAAAATACATGAACCGTGGTTTGTCGCTGATGGATTTGGTACAAGAAGGCAACATGGGCCTGTTGCGGGCAGTCGAGAAATTTGACTACCGTAAGGGCTATAAATTCTCTACATACGCGACCTGGTGGATTCGCCAGGCAATCACCCGCGCGATCGCCGATCAAGCGCGCACCATTCGCATTCCGGTACATATGGTTGAGACGATCAACCGGTTGACCAAGGTATCGCGGCATCTGGCCCAGGAACTTGACCGCGAACCAAGTATGTTAGAACTGGCGCTGGAGTGTCGCATCACGAGCATTCTACCGGATAATCAGCGGCTGCAACTCCAACTCAATCCGGCGGCGATCGACCCCGATTGCAAGGAGGTCTATGATCCCTACTTGGCGTTGATGCTGGCCCAGGCGAGCGAGAAAGTCGCGGCGATCATGGAGCAGGCCGATGAGGCGAACCCCCTGTTTCTCCGGATCAACGAGTGCCGTGATCTCCTCAAGCCGCAGCTACGGCGCAATCCGACCTCGCAAGAGCTGGCGCTGGAGTGTCACGTCCCGGAGATTCTGGCCGAAGAACTGCGGATCCGGCTGCAATGCGGGCCAGCAGCGCTGGTAGCGACGTGTAAACAACATGATCCACTGCTGCGGCAAGCCTTGGAGCGGGCCGCTAACAAGGTGCGCGACATCCACAAGGCCGCCTTGGAGCCGGTATCGCTGGAAACGCCGGTCGGACAGGAAGAAGATTCGAATCTGGGCGACTTTATCGAGGACTCGAAGATCGAAGCACCCTCGGATGCAGCTACGAACCAGATGCTCAAAGAAGCCGTTGAGCAGGTCTTGGACCAACTCAGTGAGCGCGAGCGGCTCGTGATCAAGCTACGCTATGGGCTGCAAATCAACGAGGACGAGCGCAGACAGCTATCCGCAGTGTCTAGCAAGCCGCGTGAAAACGAGCTCGCACTAGAAAATGGCCGGCATAATACGCTTGAAGATGTCGGCAAAATCTTCGATGTGACCCGCGAACGCATCCGGCAGATCGAAGTGAAAGCGCTGCGCAAACTGCGCCATCCCAAGCTCGGTAAAAAACTGCGGGACTATTTGGAGTAGTGCGCATCCTGATCTGCACCACCCAGGTACCGTTTGTGCGTGGGGGCACTGAAACACTGACCGAGGGGCTCTGCACTGCACTACGTACGGCGGGTCACGCCGCCGAAGTTGTTGCCTTACCGTTTCAATGGAGTCCGCGCGCTAATATCTTGCGTGGCGCACTGGCGTGGCGTTTACTTGATCTCGAAGCGGTTGACGGCGTGCCCATTGACATGGTCATCGCGACCAAGTTTCCGTCGTATGCGGTGCGCCATCCGCGCAAGGTGGTATGGCTGGTTCACCAACATCGTCAGGCCTATGATTGGTATGGTACAGCGCTTAGTGATTGGGGCGCACAAGCGGACGACCAAGCCGCCCGTGCACGCTTAATGCGACTTGACCGGCGGACCCTCGGCGAAGCACAGGGTCTGTATGCGATATCACGTAATGTTGCGAACCGGCTCAGACAATATAATGGCTTACAGGCGACGACGCTTTACCCACCGAGCCATCTCGCCCCACTGTTACATACTGGACCTTATGGTGATTATCTGCTGTCAGCAGCGCGGCTGGACCGTGCCAAACGGATCGATCTGCTGCTGTATGCCTTAGCACAGGCCGACAGTTCCTTACACGTGATCATTAGCGGCGACGGCCCCGAACGCCGGCAGCTCGAAGCCCTGGCACAGCAGCTGGGCCTCAGGGAGCGTGTGCACTTCGCCGGCTATGTGAACGATCAGGAGTTGGTGGAGCTGTATGCAGGCTGCCGGGGCGTCTTTTATGCGCCGGTCGATGAAGATTATGGCTTGGCGACTGTCGAAGCCTTCGCTGCTGCGAAACCGGTCCTTACCACGACCGATGCAGGCGGAGTTTTGGAGTTCGTGGTCGATGGTGTGAGTGGCTTGGTGGTGGCACCGGCTGCGCGAGTACTTGCCAACAGTATCGCTAGCCTGACCGCTGAGCGCGCGACTGCCTTGGGGCACAACAATCCGCAGCGTGTCGCCACACTTAGCTGGGAACGCGTGCTTGCAGCCCTGCTCAACTAGGGCCAACAACGCCGCGAACATAACCACTCTGTTATAATCCACCTACGTCCCATTCTGCGTTAAGCCAGAGATGATATGCGTCGTTTGCTCTCATTCAGCATACTGGTGTTGAGCCTGTTGTTCACCAAGCAGGTCCGTGCCGATACGCCACCAACATTGACGGCGTATCACGAGCAAATCCGGGCGGCCTATGCAGCCGCCCAGCGCTCGGACCGGATTGGGCTTGATGAGCAGGCGACCACACTAGAAGCCACGCAGACGGTTAGGCTCGATGATGGAACCGAGTTACCGGTCAACAATAGTTGGCTTAAGCGAGCTCTGGCACAGGAGCCACCACCGTTCCCCACGATTACGGCACAGCTCGGCGCAATTCTGGAAGCGATCAACCAACCGCATACGCCGCCTAGCGCCGATGCATTGCAAAAATTACAGGGCATTTTCAACGTACCGCCTTTCCGAGATCGGGCAGTACCATCCGCCGTTACGAATGGATGGCGCAGCTTTTGGGGAGCTGTCGGGCGTACGATCCAACGCTTGTTTGATTGGCTATTCGGCGGTGCATCGAACCGCAGCCCAACACCACGAACAACGCCAACGAGCCCTGTTACTCCGTCAACCGCCTGGACCGGCTTATCAGGCTGGGGCCTGTTTTGGTTGGGGCTTGGGCTGCTCTTAGTGATTATGATCGTGGTCTATGCCGTGCGGGGTGTCAAAGACTCATTGGTACGGGATACCCAAGCCCGTACCAGTGCCGAGGCCGAAGCAGAGTTAACGGCTACCACAGCATTAGAGCGCGCCGAAACTGAGGCCAGGAGCGGCGACTACCGCAGTGCTGTACGGTTTCTGTATCTTTCCTCGCTCTTATGGCTGTCCGAACAGCATCGGTTACGCTATGATCATGCCTTAACGAACCGTGAGTATCTGCAGCAACTCGAAGGCAAGCCACTGCAAGCGCAACTGACACCGATCGTCGAGACCTTCGACCGGGTCTGGTATGGCAAGTATGCGCTCGCATCCGACGAGTTCCAGGCTTATGAAGCGCAGATTGCCCAGCTACGGACCAGTTCGGAAACGACGGCATGAAACAGTTGCGCGACCTGGGACTCATGCTGCTGCTCTTTGCGGTCTTGGTCGCGTTTACGATCTGGGGCCCTGGACGTAACCAAGCTGACACACAAGGCGTACGCGGCTCGACGCATTCGATCCAGGACGACGGCAGCCGTGGGCTCCAACTATGGCTCGACAGCTTAGGCTACCGGACCGGCAACCTCGAATACACCGAATGGCAGGTACCAGCGACGACAGATGCGCTGTTCATGGTAGCTACCGACAAAGAGCCGGTGACCAAAGCGCAGAGCGATGCGATTCTGCGCTGGGTACAGGACGGTGGCACCTTGATATCGGTTCTGGAACAGCCAACCCGGCCACTCGCGCCAGATTCTTTGTGGAGCGCTTTAGGCGCGAGTGTGATCGTCTCAACGACTAAACAATTGCCCGTGGCTGAGCGGGCGGAAGCTGTCCAGCCGTTGTTGACGACGCCGCCGGTTGCCAGTGTTGCTATGGAGACCGCAAATAGCATTGCCTTAGCCGAGGCTGACACCACCGATCCCAGCAGCACGGGCTTTGTCACCTTGCTACAAACGCGTTATGGACCGTCACTAGTTGGACGGCAGTATGAGCGTGGTTATGTCTTTTTAGGTGCCAGCGCACAACCTTTTACAAATGGGGGGTTGAAGCAGCCGGGCAGCGGACCGCTCATATTGAATCTCATTGGTCGTGTGCCGGTGCATGGTCACATTTTGTTCGACGAGTTCCATCACGGCTTTCACGCTGCGCCGAGTGCAGGTGGCTTGCTCACAACATCATGGTGGGGCTGGGCACTGATATATACACTGCTGGTCGTGACGCTCTACCTGATCCTCAGTGGAAAGCGCTTTGGTCGCCCGCTGGTCATGCGTCAAGAACTGGCGCGCCGCTCATCGGCAGAATATGTTACCTCAATGGCGCAGCTCTTGCGACGAGCTGGGAAGCGTCACGAGATGGCAGAGCATTATCACACGCAGTTGAAGCGACGGCTCGCTCAGCCTTACGGCTTTGCCCCACCGGTCGACGACGAGCAGTTCATCAGCGAGCTCCAACGCTGGGGCAACCTAGACGATGATCAGATCACAAGGCTACGCCCGCTGCTTGGAAGGTTGCACGAGGCCAAGCCCAGCGAAGCGGATTTGCTGGCCATGGCTCGTAGCAGCACCCAACTCGTTGATCGTAAAGGACGGCTGCAATGAAGCGGACGCGTGCCTTACCATGGGTGATCGATATTTTGGATGATGGCCTACGGTTGTATCGCCGTTATTGGAGCAGCTTTGCCTTAGCTACCGCCGCGCTGATAGTCCCGATCTCGTTGCTCAGCTTTCTCGTTAACGCACTTGTGATCAATCAGCTTGGAAGCGGCTGGGGTTTCGTAGGGTCCTTGGTTGTAGCGCTGCTCGGTATCCCGTTTTCTAGCTATATGGTCGCGGTCTTGTCGCGCATGGCAGCGCAAGCAGCCAGTGGGCGTACGCCAAGCTTGCGCAGCGCCCTACGTATGTCGCTGATACGTGTGTTAGGCATGAGCTGCTATGCCGTTGTTTTTACGCTGGTTGCGAGCCTATGTTTTGGAGTTGGTGGCGTCATCTTGCTGTGTGGTACGCTGGCCATTACGTTCCGCCTCGTTCGGCAGTCATTCTTTGGCCTGTCGCTCAGTCCCTTTTTCGCACTGGCCGGAGGCTTGGCCCTCTTTGCGTATGTTTTGCTCTTCAGTGCAGTAGCAATGAGCACCATTTATGCAGTACAGGCCTTCGCGATCGATACCGCAGGCTTCGGTGACTCGATCACGCGGCTCAATGACTTCTTGTTCTACCGGACGCGGCGCAATCTGCTGTGTTTTATCATTGGCGGAGCGATCTTCGCGACCATGCTTACCGCGTATACCGGGACCATCTCGTTCGGCGTTGCTCAGCTAGCGCAGAGCTTCTTCGGCCAGCCCCTTTTTTTTCAAGGCATCACCGGTCAAGCCATCCTGACGGTGACCGGGGCTATTTCGGCGGTCATATTAATGCCGCCCATGCCAATCTGGATGGCGCTGCTGTATCTGCGCATCAAGGTAGAGCGGGAAGGAGCTGCGCTTGAGCAGCGCATCACCGCCTGGACGACCACGTCTCCACATTGAGGGCAGGGACATCCAGAGGGTACCCGCCAGCCCCTATAGACCTGCGCGACTACGTCTCTACATTGACCATGATGACAGCGCTACTACAGCTAGGGAGCACACATGCTGGTTCAACAAGTTACTGAGCACATTCGTCGTGAGTCAAAAAAAGTCTTGGTTGCCCAGGACGATCCGTTTACGCATCTGCTGATCGCCCTATTAACCGGCGGGCATGTGCTGCTGGAAGGGGTACCAGGTACCGCTAAAACCTTGATGGCTAAGACGCTAGCTCGGCTGCTCCAAGCTGAGTTCCGGCGGATCCAGTTCACCCCCGACCTTATGCCATCGGATGTGCTAGGCACCACCATCTATGAACTGGCAAGTGGTCAGTTTCGCTTGCGGCGCGGCCCGATCTTCACGCAGGTCTTGCTGGCCGACGAAATCAATCGTGCCCCGGCCAAAACACAATCGGCACTGCTGGAAGCCATGGAAGAGCATCAGGTCACGATCGAGGGTGAGCGACTCGAGCTCGGGGATCCTTTTTTTGTAGTCGCAACTCAAAATCCGGTTGAATATGAAGGCACGTATCCACTGCCAGAAGCCCAGCTTGATCGCTTCTTGTTCAAGGTGATCGTTGATTATCCGCCTGCTGAGGCCGAGATCGAGGTGCTACGGCGCTACGACCAGGGCTTCCGCGCGCAAGATGTGGCCGACGTGAAACTGCAAGCCGATGTGAACCCGGATGTACTGCGGCGCTGTCGTGACGAGATTCGCCAAGTGCAGGTTGAGCCGGGGATTCTCCGCTATATCACCGACATCGCCAATGCCTCGCGGCAGATGGCGGAGCTGATCTTGGGTGGTTCGCCACGGGCCTCGATCAATCTGCTGCTCGGAGCGAAGAGTTGGGCTGCAATGCAGGGCCATGAGTTTGTCGTGCCCGACGATGTCAAATTCCTGGCCAAGCCGGTCTACCGCCACCGTATTATCCTGCGTCCGGAGGCCGAGATCGAGGGGCTGTCAGCCGACGGCGCGGTTGATCGCATTCTCGCACGCGTAGACGTACCGCGGTGATTCCCACGGGCGGGCTGCTCACTACCCTGCTGCTAGCCACAGTCGTTATCATCGGTGCCAGTGTCGTTCCAGGGCTGGTATGGCTTGCCGTGATGTATTTTGGCGTGTTGCTCACATTGGTGATCGTGGATGTTGTGATCAGCACGAAACCCGAGCAGGTCGTGGTTACGCGAACCCATGACTCCAAATTGTCCCTGGGTGTCCCAAATTTGATCGTTGTCACCATCACGAACAACAGCCCACGTCCGCTACGTCTCGCCATGCGCGATGAATATCCCGATCCGTTTATTTCTGCCCATGTGATCGCTACGGGCCAGTTCGCCCCGTTCAGCAGCAACGACATACGCTACCATGTGCGCCCGTTGACGCGGGGCGACTACCACTTTGGCGCGACCAACCTGCGCTATCGTTCGACGCTTGGTACCTTCCAACGGCAGGTGGGCTATCCCACGGAAGGAGCAGTACGGGTCTACCCGAATGTGCTGGACGTGCGCAAGTATGATCTCATGGCCCGCAAGGGACTGCTGACGGAGTTAGGACTACGCAATGCCCATGTGTTTGGTAGCGGCACGGAGTTTGAACGGCTACGCGATTACACGACGGACGACGAGTTTCGGCGCATTAACTGGAAAGGGACCGCACGACGCAACAAATTGATCGCAGTCGAATATGAGACCGAGCGCTCCCAACATATTATGTGTGTGCTCGATACCGGACGACTGATGCGGCCACCGATCGGTGACCTGGCCAAGCTCGACTATGCGGTCAACACCGCGCTATTAACCAGCTATGTCGCCACGCTGCGTGGCGATCAGGTTGGCATGCTCACCTTTGCCGATGATGTGGGGGTCTACCTCGCGCCGAGCAAGGGTCGCGGGCAGTTTTATGCGATGCTGGAGCTACTGTATAACCTCGAAACCGAGCCGGTCGAAGCCGACTATGGCCGTGCTTTGAGCTATTTGGGTGTCAAAAACAAACGGCGCTCCTTGATTATTCTGTTTACCGATCTCCAAACCCTGGATGCTGCCCAGCCGATCATTGCTTATATGGGCCGTCTGGCACGCCAGCATGTGGCACTACTGGTAACAATGAGCGACCCGAACGTGACCCGTCTGGCCGATCAAGCCCTTGACACGTCTCAGGCGGTATATAGCAGGGCCATCGCCGAGCAGTTGCTAGACGAGCGTAAAGTGATCCTTGATACTTTGAACCGCGCAGGAGTGTTAACGCTCGACGTGCAGGCTGACCAGCTATCGATTGCAGTCATCAATCGCTATCTTGAGCTTAAGACACGCGGGAGGCTTTAGCGGCGGCGCTGAGCCATGACCAGAAAACACAACAGCCGGAGGAAGACCTCCGGCTGTCTCTTATGAGAGCGACTGCTTACTGGCCGCTCTTCGCTTTGCTAATAAAGCCTTGCACCCGCGTGAAGGCCGGACGTGGTGACCAGTCGCCGTTGAGCAAGCCAAACGATGCTTGTTCGTGGAGCGAATTGCCCTGCTGCGTCCACGGGATCGCAAAGTTCAGATTCCAGATGAAGGCGGCACCGACATAGTCATAGTTATCCTTGATGCGCTGCAACGCACCCTCCAAAAATTCGGCCTGCTGCTCCTGGGAAATATCGTTGCCGTACTCATAGCCGAGTGTGGTATTTTTAGTAGCCCAGCCCATCTCGGTGATCCAGATTTTGTGGTCACCTATTCCGGCTTGCTCCATCACCGCCCGCACGTCCTCGATATGCCGGAAGTAATGTGTCGTGCTATTGTCCCACCCCGCACCAAGCGGCTTGGTGGTACTAGGCTCACCAAATTTCTCATCCGGACTATGGAGCGTGTCAGAAGGATGGAAGCCTTGTACGTCGAAGTAGTTTTTGATCTCGCCGTTATGGTAGGCGTACATCGCCTTGAGGTAGTCACCGTCAGCGACCGCAATGGCAGGATCATTAACGCCGGTTGAGGACAAACCACCCGCTACCACGATTACAGACGGATCGATAGCCTTGATAGCAGTATAGCCGGCCTTCAGGAGCTCAACATAGCGGCTGGCGTCGGCGGGCGTGACATGGCCGGCATTTTCAACCGCTAAGTTCTGCTCGTTCCATACCTCGATGGCCTGCACTTTGCCCTTGTAACGATTGAGCAGCAGTGACACAAAGCGCGCAAAGGACTGCGGATCTTGCGGCATACCATTGTCACCCTTGTGTCCGGTGGCGAAATCAGGGGCCTTGACGATACTTAACAACAATTTCTTGTGTTTATTGCTCACCGCATCGACGATCTGATCGAGCTCTTCACAGCCACAGGTATGATCAGCCTTCTCAGTGTCCTTCCAGGGCACTTGCTGGCGAATCCAATCAAAGTTACCAAAACCAGCGAGCGTGAGCACGCGATCACGGTCGGTGTAATACAGATGCGCGACCACGCCGTACTCAAGTTGCGATTTACTGCCCAATGGTGCAGTTTGCGTCGTGCTCGCGGGAGCAGGGCTGCCGGTGGTCGCCGTGGCCGCGCTGGCGGTCGTCGTGATGGTGGTATCGGTGGTAGCGACGGAAGTCGTTGCTTCGCCGGTAGCACTCGGCTCGGCACTCGTCGTGGCGGTATCTGTTGTAGCTGGGGCCGAGGTCGTGGTCAAGGCTGGGCTTGCCGACGCAACGGGTGAGACGGGGGATACCGTGGCGGCAGCCGATGCCACTGCCGTTATGCCAGCCACTGTCGTGGCGGTAGCATTCGAGGCGGACGGGGAAGCATTACCACCACAAGCTGCCAGGAAGGGCAGCCACAGCATTAATCCAACGGCAGCCCACCATCGAGCACGCTTAAGTTGCTTCATACAAGAACCTCCAAAGGAACCGGCTGCGCCATCCCTTGATGATAGCGCAGCCGGGCATCCAGTTAACGAGAGAGTACGGCTTCTAGGGCTTGGGCATATTCTGGATCGCCGAATATGCCGGGCGCGGGCTCCAGTCCGCGTTCAGGATACTGAAGCCGGAGCTCTGATCCTGCAGGTCGAACGACTGACCGGCCGTGACCGAGAAGTTCAGGTTCCAGACAAACATACCGCCGATCCACGGTGCGTAGTCAAAGCGACCCCGTAGCAAGGCACGCTTCACATACTGCGCCTGTTGATCCAGTGAGTTGTATTGTCCATATTCGTAACCGGGGGTCACGTTCTTGGTAGCCCAGCCGAACTCGGTCAGCCAGACTTGGCGGTCGCCGTGACCGGAGCTAATCATATGTTGGTGCAACTCCTCGGCACGCGTGAAATAGAACTCCGAGTTGCCTTGCCAGCCCGGTCCAGGGCCGTTCGGCGCATAGGCATCCGGTGGATTGAGCGTGCCTGAGAAGTGGGCGCCTACCACGTCGCTCTTGTCCCAGAACTTCTGGTTGCTGAACATCTGGTCGAAATAGGCTAGATCATCAACGGCAATATCGACCCGATTGGTCGCGGTGGGAGTCGGTGCACCGGCCACCACGATGATGTTTTGATCAACTGCCTTCAGCGCATCATAGGCAGCGCCTAACATATCGACATAGTACGAGGCAGGTTTCACATTGCCGCCGTTTTCTACGGCGTAGTTCTGCTCGTTCCAAATCTCAAAGGCCTGGACCTTGCCTTGGTAACGCTGTGCCAAGCGACTCAGGAAGCTCGCGAAATCACCGAAATGATTGGGGCTTGGCATGCCGTTCTTGCCGTCTGATGTTGCCCAACTAGGTGCTGCAACGACGCTCAAGAAGACATTGACACCTGCCGCGTGGGCGGAATCCACGATCGCATCAAGGTCACCGGGTACAAGCCGATGGTCAGCAGTCTCGGTATCTTTCCAGGGCACCTGCTGGCGAATCCAGGCGGGACCACCCGAGTAGTTGTTCGCCTTGAAGGCGTTGTTCACCAGCGTCATAACGCGGTCATGGTCGGTATAGAAGCCAGCAATGTTGGCACCATAGACGAATGCCTCTGGTAGCGAGTCAGACGGCTGGCGGTAGTTGAAGGGGCGCTTATCGACCGTGGTTGGATTATCCACTTGGTATTGAGCACCGAGACGACCGAGCAACACTTGGAAGTCTGCCTTCTCGCTGGGATGGAACTCAAAGCGATTGCGCTCGAAGTATTGCACCCAATAGGTCTCACCCGTGTCAGGGTTCTTTTCCTGGAATAACTCCGACTTCGGGAAGCCAAAGACCGGCAAACCGCCGTATTTATTCCAGAAGCTCAGGAACGGTCCCTTCGTTGCGTCATTACGCAATGTGTGGCCGGTTTCGGAGAAGTAGCGCTGATTCGCCGTATCCGAGATGGATGGCACGCTCTGGAAGGGCGCTTCGCCCAAGCGGTTCTTGATCAGCTCGTTACCGAGTAAGCGACCAAGAATATAAAACTTGTTGTTGTCCTTGCCGAAGTTCTCGGGATGCTCTTCGAGGACGGCCCGCTCATAGTATTGCACCCGATAGAACTTACCCGGCTCGGTAAAGCTTTCTTCCACAAAAGGCTCCGAGATCGGATAGCCTAGAACGCGGAGAGCGTCGGGCGTGTTCTTCCAGAATTGCCAGTACCAGTTCTGGGCCGAATGGCCAGTTTCCTTGAAGTACTGGGCCTGCGGCGGGGGTGGGCTAGCCTGGGAGCGGCTTGGCAAAACGACTAATGCCACGACCAATGTTAGCAGCAGTCCACCAATGGTTCGACGTCGCATACAGATTCCTTCTGGACCTCCGGTGGTCCATAACACGAATAAACTGATTGGTTCCATTATACGGATTGCTCGGTGACATCTGCCTGACGAAGGACTGAGTGCCCCTGATAGTTTGGCACTCGCCACCTTAGAGGGGGAATTAACGTGCAGGTATATCTCCGCCATAGCGCCAGCGCCGAGCCTCGGCATTATACCG
>JACDGP010000146.1 GCA_013821605.1 Herpetosiphonaceae bacterium | reverse complement strand
CTGGGAGAGGGGTGGCCCACAGGCCGGGGTGAGGGATCCCTAGGCTGGCGCCCCATTCGCCTCACTATCTATGATCTTAGCCGCTGTGCGGTGGAACTGCCGCCACATTAGCGTGGCCGTAAACGGCGACACGAGCACGAAAGCGGCCCAGATCGAGATCAAGCCTCCGCCCACGGTCGCAATCAAGAGCGCAGCGATCCCCACCGATGCCCAAATACCGCTCCCCGAAACCAGCAGCGGAAAGCGCGTGTTCCCCGCTCCGCGCAATCCGCCCGATTGCACGAACAAGACTGCCCAGAAAGGCATCGACAGTGCGACCATCCGCAGTGCACCCGTTCCGGCTTGCTGAACGCTGGAATCGCTGGAAAACACGGCGATCAACTGTGGGGCGAACAGCAGCGATAACACCGCGCCGACGCTCATCCACGCCACCGCCCATGCCGTTGCGATGTGCGTTGCAACTACACCCTCTCGCATCCGTCGCGCGCCGACGCTCTGCCCGACCAGCGCTGTCGCCGCAATGCCAAAACCGAAGCCCGGCAAGAACGCGAACGACAAGGCCGTGAATGCCAAGCGAAATGCTGCCAGCATCGTCGTCCCCAAATGGGCAACGATAATCCCTAGCACCAGAAATCCGGCCGACGTAAGCACCTGTTCCAATGCGGCTGGAACCCCGAGCTGTAGCACTTGACGGGCGATCTTAAGATCCGGCAGCCAACCGCCCATCCCCTTGATCGTCACGCCGTTGCGCCCGCGCCATAACAGTGCCAGCAACAGCAACAGTGCCAACCCGCGTGCGATAAAGGTTGCCCAGGCGCTGCCGACGGCTCCTAGGGCGGGCAAGCCAAAGTGTCCGTAGATCAAGCCATACGCCAGCCCAACGTTGATCACATTCGCAAACGCTGTCACGAGCATTGGCGTGCGCGAGTCGCCGGCACCGCGCAACACGCCACCACCAATAATCAGCCCGACCAGCACGATCACCGTACCCATCGTCACATGCATATATGCAAGCGCAATCCGCGCGACCTCGGGCGTTAGTCCAAAGACGTCGATGATCGGTCTGGAAAACAGCAAACCACAGGCGGCCAACGGCACAGACAACAAGACGCTCCATACCAGAGACTGGCGTGCCAAACTGTTCGCCTGTGGGAGGTTGCCTCCGCCGATGGCCTGCGCGACCAGGACCGAACTGCCGATCGCTAACGCGCTGAGGATCGAGATCAAAAAGAACAGAATTTGCATGGCGCTGCCGACCCCAGCGATCGCGTCCGCCCCCAGCCGTGCGACCAGCAACGTATCCACCACAAACAGCGTTGTTTCCAGCAGATTCTCGCCGATAACCGGCCATGCGAGCCGCAACACTCGCTGGCGAATATCCTTCGTATCCAACTGAGTTGCAGAACCATCGTTCGTCGCTGGCACGCCGCTTCGCGTCATCTGCCCAAACGTCCTTCTAACCTCCGGTTCGCTGCTCTCGTTCATAATCCCCTGCTGCATATGGCTTCCTCCCTGTACAACTTGCCCGGTCAACCATCGTCTCACTGGCTACCAGTGTAGCACGGACGTGCGACAGATACTGTCACAAGGTACAAGGAGTGTCTATCAAACTGTTCATCGTGCATAACAAAACGCCCCCAGCCGATCCGACCAAGGGCGTTGCGCTACCGGGCGCAAGGGCTAGTCGTAACTAGCCAGTGCCTCATCGCACACCACTGATTATACTCGAAACGTCTACCTCCGCGGATGCACCACGATTCGCCGGTTCTCACCTTCACCGTTACTCTCGGTATACACCGAGCCATCATCGCGCAAAGTCATGTGGACAATCCGGCGATCATAGGACTGCATCGGCTCAAGTGGCAGCGCGCGTCCTGTCGTCCGTACCTGTTCGGCCACGCGGCGGGCTAGTCCTTCCAACGAATCGCGCCGTCGCTGGCGATAATTGCCGACATCGACCACGATCTGTGGCCAGCGTCCCGCCGAACGGTTAACGATCGTGTTCAGCAGGAATTGCAACGAGCGCAGCGTCTCGCCTCGGCGTCCAATCATCAGCCCAACGGTTTCCTCGTCTAACCCTTCCACGTCGAGTTGAATAGAATGCTGGTCCTCGCCCTCGGGCCCTGGCTCGATTGCGTACTCGACATTCACGTACCCTTCCAAGCCCATGTGTTCAAGAATGCCTTCGAGCAGCTCGCGTGCATACCCGCCGGCTGCTTGGGGATCGAACGGTGGTCGTGCCCGCCGTGGCTCGCTGAGCGTCGTTGCGGCTTCGACCGGTGCATCGTCGACGCTCACGCGCACCAGAGCCTCATTTTCTTCATCGCCGACTTGTAGCACGGCGATCATCGCTTCGTCTTCGTCAACGCCGAGCTGCTCCAACGCCAGGCGCGTGGCCTCGGCGACGGTTCGGGCGCTGATTTCGATACTCCGCATGCGGGACTCCTCCTCAATGCCTGCAGGCTTAGCGGCCCTTGCGTGGGCGATTCTGCTGCTTTGCTTCAACAATGGCACGCTCGGTTGGCTCATCAGCTCCAACTGCGGGGCTGGTTTGCAGTTTTTGGAGCGGTGCCCAGAAGTTTGCTGCCAGTGCCGGTTCTGCTTCGACTACCATGCTTGCTCCGTTGTCCGGGCTGTCATCATCTTCTGGAGGCGTGCTGACCGGCGTTGGCGTAAAGAAGCCTTTACGATCCGGCAGGAATGGTAAGTAATTGGTCAAGGAACCCAGGCCCGTCACAAAGAACTGCTGAATAGTTTGGAGTACCGCGCCGGTCGCCCAGTATAACACGGCACCCGAATTGAACTTCAGGTAGATAATCCCGAACATCACCGGCATGATCAGCATCGCCTGGCTCGTCGCTTTTTGACTCGGGTCCTGGATCTTTGGCATCGCCATCACCGAGCTGAGCAGCTGCAAAATGATTGTCAGGACCGGCAAAATGAACAAGCTATCATACTTACTAAGGTCGGACAGCCACAGGAATTGGTGCGGTAATTCGGGATGGTGCAAGGCCAATTCCGAGATCGCACGGTACACGCCGATGAAGATCGGTAGTTGAATCACCAGTGGTAAACAGCCACCCACCGGATTAACACCATATTCTTTATAAAGCTTGGTCGTCTCCTGCGTCAGCTTCTGCTGATCCTTGCCGTATTTGCGCTTGAGCTGCGCCATCATCGGCTGAAGCTCTTGCATTTTCTTGGACGACTTAAGCTGCTTCCAGGTCAAGGGAAACAACGCAATACGCGTGACGATCGTGAATAAGATAATGGCAGACCCCAGATTTCCCGTTAGATGGGTCAACCACAACAGAACGCTCGTCAAAATGTTTACAAAAGCTTGCCACATGGACGGCTCTCCTTTAGATATCCTTATATGGTACCGGATCATAGCCACCCGCAGCCCACGGATGGCAGCGCGCAATGCGCTTAAGTGTCAGCCAGCTTCCCCAAAGTACGCCAAAGCTCTCGATCGCTTCATAGCCATATTGTGAGCACGTTGGCGTATAAATGCAACTAGGAGGTGTCAGGCGTGAGAAGCGTTGATATAGGCGAATGGTCGCCAGGGCGATCCGGCGTAACATGAGTTGCTTCCTGTTCGAGCGGCGTGACCCACAAGTGTGCGCGTCGCAGCATATCAGCGAGTGCTCGTTCGAGGTCATGAAATGCTACCGTCAGGACGGGTGCTCGCACGACCAAAACAACATCCCAGCCTGGAACTATATACGTCCAAAGCAGCCGTATGGCTTCACTCATGCGACGTTTGGCTAGATTGCGTTCGTGCGCTTTGCCAAACCGTTTCGGCACCACGAAACCTGCCCGACTGCGCCCGGCTCGATTGCGGGCGGCATTCAAAATAAAATACGGATGCGCCCATGTTTTACCATCGCGGCGCACCCGTGCAAATTGCTCTGGCCGACGCAGCCGTGCTGGTCGTGGCAGGGGCACGATCTAGCGGTGCCCACGCTGCACCTTACGGTGCTCATCACTAACCGACAATTTCCAGCGCCCTTTATTGCGCCGGGCCTTGAGGACCGCCCGCCCATCTTTGGTTGCCATCCGCGACAAAAAGCCATGTTTACGGCGCCGCGGAATACGTTTTGGATTCCAGGTTATGCTCATGCTCTGCGACTCCTTACGCCCGGCACAGCTACGCCGCCGGGAGATGTTCACACACAAAGAGCGCAGAGCTTGCTCCACGCCCATCAAACGGGGCTCTCCCCGATGCGCATATTATACGGCCCCGCGCCGACCACTGTCAAATTGATCGCGTCGGGTACACCTACCAAGGTGGTAGCTACTCGTTAGCGCTTACTGCCTGCGGCCTTATCTCCATAGCGCTGTTCCCAACGTTCAGCGCTACCCCTGACTTCCTTTAATGCTAAGCTACCTTTGCCGCCACGGTTGTTCATGTAGTACACCAACATGTTGTCGCTGGTGAGCAACCCAAAGGCGACCACGTCCAACGCATCACCCTCGCTCATATTCTTTTGATACTGCGCGATGATGCTTGCCACCGTAGCACCCCCACCCGGTGTTTCGGGCTCGGGTGTCATATACCCTAGTACTTGAAATGCCCATCCAACATGCTCAAAGTGTTGTGCATCAACATAATGTTTTTTTATACTCATATCCTGGCTCATCTATACAACGACATGCAGCATTCGCCAGCGCGTTACTAAAGCGGTGCCGCGCTCGCTAGTAAACCTCTGATGCCTTAGGTCTTTGGAAGAAACGTTGCCTACGTCACCTTATTATACCCCGCTCACTGTCCCCGTGATGAGCCTGTCGCTTCCAATTGACGGGCTTTGCCGACCGGTTGACGTTACGCAGAACGTATCTTTCGTGCTAGCGCGTTAACCCATTTTGATGCATAATATGTCCCTGGTGAAGACGAAAGCTGCATGAGACGTGTGCCTAGACAACGGTTCGACGCGGAACTGTTGGATGCACCGCTGAGCGACCTCGACCTACTGGCCGCTAATTTCCGCGATATGGCGGCGGTTAACCGCTATCTCGGCGGCAATATGGCGATTTTGCGACGGGTCGCACACTGGATCGAAGAGCTTCCACCTAAGTACGTCCCAACCATTCTGGATATTGCGACGGGTGCTGCAGATGGTCCAAAGGTGCTTACACACTGGGCCGCTACACATGGTCGAACAGTGCGGATGGTGGCGAGTGACATTGAGCACAACATCATCCAGCTCGCGTCGCGCACGCTGCGCAATGCACCGGTTGTGTTGGTACAGCATGATGCCCTGGCCATGCCGTTTGCCGACCGCGCTATCGACATTGTCACTTGTACCTTAGCGTTGCACCATTTCACGCATGACGCTGCGGTGATATTGCTCCGCGAGATGGTCCGCGTTGCGCGGGTGGGCGTGATTGTGAGTGATCTGCGGCGCTGTTGGGGCGGCTACTGGGGCGCACGCTTGTTGGCACTCGGCCCATTCCACGAACTATCCAAGCATGATGGCCCGCTGTCGGTGCTACGTGCCTACACGCGCGACGAGGCCCAGGCACTCCTTCAGATCGCGGGCATTGATGGAACAGCGTATGCTGAACCGGTTTTTCGTTTATCGCTTGAGATTGCCGAGCATACACGGGTCATAGAGGTCAAGTAAAGGAAACAAAAATGGCAAGCACCCCTGATGTTACCGAACAGCACGCCGGGCTTAGTAACGAGCAGTTGCTCGATATGTACCGGCAGATGGTCTTGATTCGCAACTTCGAAGAAAAATGCCAGGAAGGGTATACTCGCGCCCAGATCGGTGGCTTTCTGCACCTGTATGTTGGCGAGGAAGCGATTGCGGTTGGTTCTATGGCAGCCTTACGCCCTGAAGATCATATTTTGACCCACTACCGCGACCATGGTCACGCCATCGCACGCGGCCTCGATCCAAAAGCGTTAATGGCCGAACTCTTTGGTAAAGCGACTGGCTGCGCGCAGGGTCTCGGTGGCTCAATGCACTTGGTCGATGTTTCCAAAAACTTTTGGGGTGGCTACGCCATCATCGGCGCTCATCTGGTGATGGCCTGTGGCATGGGGACGGCGCTCAAGATCCGTGGCGACAAGCAGGTTGTGATCGTGTACTTCGGTGATGGCTCGACCAATGGTGGTGAGTTTTACGAGGCCATGAACTTCGCGCAACTCGGTAAGCTACCGGTCATTTTCATGTGTGAGAACAATCTGGTCGCGATGGGTACACCGATCGAGATTCATAGCGCTGTGACCGAAATCTACCGCAAGGGCTGTGCATCGGACGTACGCTCAGAGCGGGTTGATGGCAACGATCCAATCGAAGTATATGAGGCGACAAAGCGTGCGCTTGATTATGCGCTCGAAGGTCGTGGACCGTCGTTGATCGAGGCGGTGAGCTATCGCTTCCGCGGCCACTCAGCCCAGGATACACAGAAGTACCGTACCAAAGAAGATGTGGAAAAGCACCGCGCTCAGGATCCGATCGTCACCTTCCGCCAGCAGTTGCTCAATGAGGGCATATTGAACGAAGATCAAGACAAACAGTTGCTCCATGAGGTCGAGCAAGAGGTTGCCGAAGCGGTTAAGTTTGCCGATGAGAGCCCCGTCGCCGAAGAAAAGTGGCTCGATCCACAATCGGCCTATGCCAATCCTATCCCACCCCAGGCTTAAACGAGAGGTAGAGGATACATATATTATGGCAATCATGTCTGTTCGTGAAGCACTCCAATCGGCGCTTCATGAAGCAATGGACGATCAACGCGCCTTCATCGTTGGCGAAGATATTGGTCATTATGGCAGTACCTATGGTGTGACTGCCGGCTTTTTGGAGCAGTACGGCCCCGAACGTATTCGCGACTCGCCCATCGCCGAATCCGGCATCATCGGTATTGGCATTGGCGCCGCCATGTTGGGTATGCGCCCGATTTGCGAGATCATGTCGGTCAACTTCTCGCTGTTGGCTTTCGACCAAATCATTAACCATGCCGCCAAGATCCACTACATGTTTGGTGGTCAGATCAACGTACCAATGGTCTTGCGCACGACCAATGGATGGACTCAGCTTTCAGCCACGCACTCGCAGTCGTTTGACTCGATGTTTTCTTATGTACCGGGCTTAAAGGTTGTTGCTCCGGCGACACCCGCCGATATGAAGGCCCTGTTCAAGGCCTCCTTCGAAGATCCCGATCCGGTCATCTTTATCGAACACACCTTGATGTATGGCGTCAAGGGTGAGGTGCCGGACGAGCCCTATGAGGTCAAAATTGGTGAGTCGCGGCTCGCGCGTGAAGGCAAGGATATCACGATTGTGACCTATTCACGGCCCGTGCACCTCTGCATGGCTGTGGCCGACGACTTGGCCAAGGAAGGCATCGAGTGCGAGATTATTGACTTGCGTACCCTCCGGCCTATGGATATGTCAAAGGCGCTTGAAAGCTTCCGGAAAACCAACCATGCGCTCGTGGTCGCGGAAGATTGGGAAACACACGGCATGACTGCCGAAATCTCGGCTCAGCTCTATGAGCACGGCTTCGATTATCTAGACGCACCTATCGCCCGTGTCGGCTTCAAAGAAGTCCCGTTCCCGTACGCCCGCAATCTTGAGCAACAGGTGGTCGTGACGCCTGACCGCATCAAGGCAGCGATCAAAAAGGTGCTGGCCTAAGGACCTTGCATTGTCCTGCCACGCGCTAATGTAGCAAAGGATGCCGTATGGCTGATATTACGATGCCCAAGATGGGCTTCGACATGACCGAGGGCACGATCGTCCGCTGGCTTAAAAAGGTCGGTGACGACGTCAAAAAAGGCGATGCTATCGCCGAGATCGAGACCGACAAGGTGACCATCGAGATCGAGGCGTTCGACTCGGGTAAGCTGACACAGATTGTGGCCGACGAAGGTACGGTTGTGCCTGTCGGCACCCCCATCGCTGTGCTAGATGGCCCTGCTGCAGCTCCGGCCGGTACATCTGCGCCGGTGAACGGTGCCACTCAAGCGGCAGATGCACAACCACCGCAGAGTGCCTTGGCCACGGCGGAAAGTGATGTGTCTAGCGGTGCATCCAAGCCTGCCGCCCAGTTCGGCGATATGCAAGACCTGCGCCCCGGTTATGGTTCCGACGAACAACCCGAGGATTTTGTGCCCGGTGCTCCCGAAATGAATCCAACTGGCTCGCCCCGTGGGGCAGTCGGTGATGATATCGAGCCCGGCAATATCCAGCTTGGTGCGAACGGCCCGGTCTTTGCCTCGCCCATGGCCAAGCGACTGGCGCGCGAGCAAAACCTGCAATTGCAAGCGATTCCCGGCACTGGTCCTGGTGGTCGGATCGTGCGCAAGGATGTTGAGGCCTTTGCCCAGCAGAAACCGACCGCTGCTCCCGCGCCGCAGGCCGCCCCACGTCCCGCTGCTCAACCTGCTGCTCCTGCACCATCGGCTGCTCCGGCTCCCCAGCCTGCACCTGTTGCCAGGCCCGCTGCTGCCGGCACGCGTCGCGAGCCGCTTTCACGCTTGCGCCAAACCATCGCCCGCCGGCTAGTGCAGTCGAAGGGGCCCGTGCCCCACTTCTATGTGTCGAGCGAGATCGACATGGGTGCCTTGATGGAGCTGCGGAAGCAGCTGAATGCTACGGCCGAAACGCGCATCACCGTCAACGATTTTATCGTCAAAGCCGCCGCGCAAACACTCAAGCAGTTCCCCGTTCTGAACGCCTCCTATGCCGAGGATGCGCTGGAGTATCACGATGCGATCAACATTTCGATCGCAGTTGCCACCGACAACGGCCTTTTGGCTCCTGCGGTGACCGATGCGGATAAGAAGTCGCTCGGTACGTTGAGCAGTGAAGCCAAGGAGCTGATCGAGCGTACACGCACCGGCAAGGCGACGCCCGACGAGCTAGGTCGTGGGACCTTCACCGTCTCGAACCTGGGGATGTACCCGGTCGAGAACTTTGTCGCCATTATTAACCCCCCGCAGGCAGCGATCTTAGCGGTAGGTGCGGTTCGTGAAATGCCGGTCGTCCGCGACGGCCAAATCGTCGTGGGCCAGATCATGAAGGCGACCATTTCGGTTGATCATCGCGTCGCCGATGGCGCCGTCGCAGCCCAATATATGCAGGCTCTCAAAAAGATCCTGGAACACCCAATGCTGATTTTGATCTAGCATTGAAGCGGCTATCTGACCAAAGGGGGTGCAGGACAACCTGTGCCCCTTTCTGTTGGCTAGGCCTTCGCTGTATTTGCGGGCTATGCTACGATAGACAATACGGACTATGCGGATATCTGGAGCATCAAAACTCTCCATGTCCTACGCACTGAAGGAGTACAGGACAACTATGACTGATACCGCCGCCAATCCACTTCGCGCCGGATTACGGCTCGAACGCACACCGACACCTTCCGTCCTGGTCATTTTTGGTGCATCGGGTGATCTAACGAAGCGCAAGCTACTACCGGCCCTGTGGGCCTTATGCGAGGATCGGTCACTGCCGCCTGGTTTCAGCGTTGTTGGTATTGCTCGCACTCCCATGAGCCACGAGCAGTTCCGCCAGCAACTCCGCGACACAACCGCCGCAGATAAAACGGTCGATCCTTCCGTGTTGGATAACTTTTTACAGGGGCTCTACTACCATTCTGGCAGCATTGACGACCCCAACATGTACATCTCTCTCAAAGCCCTGCTTGAACAAATCGATAAGGAGCGCGGCACTGAAGGCAACCGCGCCTTTTACTGCTCGACCTCGCCTTCGTTTTTTCCGAAGATTGTCGAGCAGTTAGGCCGGGCGGGCTTAGTCACACCCAATGCAACCGGCTCCGGCTGGACGCGGATCGTCGTAGAAAAGCCGTTCGGTCGGGATCTCGCGAGTGCCAAGGAGCTTAACCAAACAGTCCTGAAGGTCTTTGACGAGAAGCAAGTCTATCGCATCGACCACTATCTCGGCAAAGAAACGGTGCAGAATTTGTTGGTACTGCGCTTTGCCAACACAATCTGGGAGACGAACTGGAACCGTCAATATATTGACAACGTGCAGATCACCGTGGCCGAGTCTCTAGGTGTCGAACAGCGTGGCCCTTATTATGAAGAAGCTGGGCTGGTCCGGGATATGATTGCCAATCACATGTTGCAATTGCTGACCTTGGTTGCCATGGAGCCTCCCGTCGCCTTCGATGCC
The DNA here is from genome assembly GCA_013821605.1 of Herpetosiphonaceae bacterium. Taxonomy (GTDB): domain Bacteria; phylum Chloroflexota; class Chloroflexia; order Chloroflexales; family Kallotenuaceae; genus JACDGP01. The sequence continues at coordinate 3,334 of JACDGP010000146.1, read as the reverse complement.
GATGCGGTCCGCGATGAGAAGGTTAAGGTCTTACGTGCCGTTCGGCCCTTTAGCGACGGTCGCTTGAAAACCGATATGGTCCGTGGCCAATACGCGCCGGGGTTTATTGATGCCGGCAAGGTGGCGGGTTACCGACAGGAAGCCAAAGTATCTCCAACCTCCAACACCGAGTCCTATGCTGCGGTAAAGTTCTTCATCGATAACTGGCGTTGGGAAGACGTGCCCTTTTTTCTGCGCTCTGGCAAGCGCTTGCCCAAACGCGTCAGCGAGATAGCGATCCAGTTTAAGCCGGTACCTCATCGTCTGTTTCAAGATAGTACTGCCGACGTTCTGGCGATCCGGATTCAACCCGACGAAGGTATGACCTTACAGTTTGACGCCAAAGTGCCCGGCCAGTCGATGCGCGAACGCCCCGTCCTCATGGATTTTCGCTATGGCACTTCCTTTGACGTTGCGCCGGCCGATGCCTACGAGCGCCTGCTGCTCGATGTGCTGCTCGGTGACTCGACCTTGTTTGCCCGGCGTGACGAGGTAGAAGCCGCCTGGACCATTATCGATCCAATTCTGCGCTACTGGAACTCTACGCCCGCTCAGGAATTCCCAAACTATGATGCCGGTACCTGGGGACCGGACGCGGCAGATGACTTACTCGGAGGTCAGCATCGTCGCTGGCGCAGACCATAAATGCGGAAGACGAGGCAACGATGACTACTATACCATTGATGGAACTTGATGCTGACCCAACTGGCACGCTCAGCCACGAAGCCATCGAGAGCATGCTGCATGCCATTTGGGATGACCTCAACAAATCTAACCCCACATCACGCACGCGCGTGCGGACCTTGAATCTGCTGATCTATGTTCCCGAAACTCCGTCGGATGAAGTCCGCAACGAGATTGCTAGGGTAGCTCTGGCTCATCCAGGCCGGACGATTACGATTCATCCCGAAGCGGGGCCGGCCCACGCTGAAGTAACGGTCGCCTGCCGCGTTGGTGGTAGTGCGGAGGCCTGTAGCGAACAGATTATGCTGCGGGGCGGTGATAGTGATGGCGAAGCGCTACTAAGCCTGGCGCTCGCGCTCCTTCATCCGGGCTTGCCGGTCGCCTTGTGGTGGTATGGGCCACCCGCTTTTGCTCGTCGCCCGTTTGTGACATTGCTCGATGCCGCCGATCATGTGTTGGTCGACTCACGTACGTGGCCGGAGCCCTACGCCCCACTGCGCCAACTGGCTGAGATCCGTAAGCACTATATGGGCAATCTGCGCTTCAGCGATCTTCAATGGGTTGCGATCACGCCCTGGCGCCAGCAGATTGCCCAGGCCTTTGATGCGCAGATGGTTCATGAGATCATGCCGGCGGTCAACGCGGTTGTGATCCGCTACAACGGCCCCCAGTATGTCGTCGGGGCTTGGCTACTAGCGGGTTGGTTAATGAGCAGCCTCGGGTGGCAGCTGGCTGACGGACCCGTACTGCGTGATCAAACCGGCGTGACCATCCCACTCCAAGCCGCTGGTCGTCCCATGACCCTAGCGCTGCGGACGCAGGGGCCGGGTGATGGGATTACCGGCCTCAGCTTACATCCTGCTGCATCCGCTGCTACATCGTTTTCCTGTGAACTATTGCCGGATGGCGTCAACGTCATAGCGCGTATGGAAGTAGCTGGCTCAGCACCGTTGGAGCGCGTCACGCCCCGCCTACGCTTACCCATGACCATGCTCATTGGCGAAGAGCTCGCTTTGGGCAATAATGATCCGATTTATACGCGGACCCTCGATCTTACCATCGCGTTGGCCGAGAAGCTGCGAGGCAGCCTATGAAACCGGATGTAGAGGTACTTGACGATGCGGCCATCCTGGCGCAGACCGCCGCACAACTAATCGTTGACCGCGCCAAAGCGAGCAGCGAACGCTTCACGCTCGTCCTATCCGGTGGCTCGACACCCAAAGCGATCTATCGCCTGCTGGCGCAGCCGCCGCTGCGCGACGAAATTCCTTGGCCACAGGTCCAGCTCTTTTGGGGAGACGAGCGCAGTGTGCCCCCCGATCATGCTGATAGCAACTTCCGCACGGCGCGTGAAGAGTTGATCGACCATGTGCCGATCCCGGCAGCCAATATTCATCGTATCCAGGCCGAACTACCGGCATCCGAGGCTGCTACGGCGTACGAGGCCGAACTCCAGCGCTTCTTCGGCTCGGCTGCGCTCCCTCGTTTCGACCTTGTGCTCCTGGGAATGGGCGATGAAGGTCATACGGCCTCGCTCTTTCCTAACACGACGGCGCTTGACGAAACGCAGCACTGGGTCGTGGCCAACTATGTGCCTAAACTCCACACCGCTCGCATCACCCTAACCTTCCCGGTCATTAATAACGCCCAGGAGGTCGTCTTTCTAGTGGCTGGTGCCGCGAAACAGGAAGCGTTAGGCCACGTCCTGTACGGTCAGCATGACCACACACCATTGCCGGCAGCCCGCATTGCCCCGACCAATGGCCGGTTGCTCTGGCTCCTGGATCGGAGTGCCATGCCGGTGATCAATCACTGATGCAGTGGGGGCTGCTACCAGACGCGGCACAGCAGCCCTTTAAGGTAGCTGCTTTCCGGGAACGACAGGAGCACGGGATGATCAGGCGCTTGACTTAACTGTTCCAGAATTTGGACATCCCGTGCTGCATCGACGCTCGCTCCGAAGACCACCTTTTGAAACAAATCGGCGCTCACCAGCCCCGAGCACGAAAAGGTCGCCAGGATGCCGCCGGGCCGTAGCAGGCCCATCGCCAGCAGATTAATATCTTTGTATCCGCGGCAAGCTCGCTCGACCTGCGCCGCGTTCGCGGCAAACTTAGGCGGATCAAGGATGATCACATCAAAGCGTCGCTCCTCGGCGCGCATTCGGCGCAACTCGCCGAAAACGTTACCGGCGATCTGGTCGATCGGCGCGATGCACTGATTGCGGCGCATGTTCTCAAGGGCCTGCGCTAGCGCGTCGGCCGAGCTATCGATTGCAGTAAGGTGCTCCGCACCGGCCCGCGCTGCATGTAATTCAAAGCCACCCGTATATGAAAAGCATGACAATACTTCGGCACCGGCGCAGTAAGCCGCAACCCGTGCTCGATTAACCCGCTGGTCGAGATACGCGCCGGTTTTTTGTCCGGCTGCTAGGTTAATACCGTAGTGTAGACCGTTTTCCACTACGTCTAGGCCCTCGGCCGGCAATGTGCCCCAGCGCAAACCCTCGCTACGCTCCAGCCCTTCTTTAGCCCGTACATCGGCATCACTTCGCTCATAAATGCCCTGCGGCCTGATTGTTGCCGCCAGGATGCGTATGATGGCATCACTG
>JACDGP010000145.1 GCA_013821605.1 Herpetosiphonaceae bacterium | reverse complement strand
TTGTTTCAATCCCCTGTCCCTCGGGGCGGTTCTCCTAACGCTTCCGCATGACGAGCTGTCGTATATAAGGCTTTAGAGAGGCATAAACCGGTTTGACCATTGCCCACCTTAAACAAACACGTTGGCGATTGTCGACGTAAATGCGATGAGTCATGTAAGATGAGTCAGTTTAGCAGGTCATTGGTCAATACGTCAATCACGGATTTGACGGTGGTTGCGTCTTTACATTATGCTTTTCAAGCATCACTATCGCAAAGAGCATACGACGGCATATTGTGCTCATGGCGGGCGCCAATCGGTTGGTGGATAGCTTATATTGCTACAAAAGATCCCACATTTGTGGGTGGAGCTGTCCTGTAAAATAGTGAGAATATAGACTCTACGATGACATAGCAAGCACGGCGGTAGCATGGTACCCGAATACACGACGAAGGGAAGGAACCCGGATGGATGCTTCAATGGATCTCGTGGAGCAGTGCCGGCGACTGGTCGATGAATGGCTCTGGCGATCTGCGGGCCGTGATGCGCCGAGGAGTGTTGCGCCGCCGCATGCAGCCGAACAACAAGAGACAACGTTAGAAGATCATCTGCTGACCACCTCTGCCTTGATCTGCTGTTTAGCATATGATCGAGAAGAGCGTGACCTCCTTCGTCTAGCGGCGCTTGTTCACGATCTTCCTAATGAAGAATGCAAACGTGTAGTAGGGGATCGCTTGCCACAGATTGACGGCTGGGTTGAGCTGCTCCGGCAACAAGGTGAGCAGTTGGATGCTGGTCGTGAGACGGCCATCCCAACTGATGACTCTGTTGAGCGGCTGCTGCTGCTCGCCCATCTTGCGGCTTCGCGCCGGCGCACTATTAAACGGCGGGAAGAATTCGAAGGCCATCCACTCAAAGCCGGGAGCGCCGTTGATCTGGTCTATGGAGGCGCGACGAAAATTAAAGGGTATGTGTTCGAGTCGGCGAAACTGCCCGAGATTCGGGGAGCATCGGCGCTGCTTGATAGTATTAATCGCCTCGACCTGCCAGCCCTATGGGGCCAACTCCCACATGAGCCAAGTGATGCCGAGCGAAGGCGACATGGTGACGTTCAGACGCAGGAAGCATTTAAGCTGGTTGCACCCGAGTGTGTGTTGTATGCCAGTGGTGGCAATATTCTGGCACTGGCACCGGCAGGACAGGGGCAGCGGTTGGCTACAGCTATTGAGCGCCGCTATACGGGCGACACATTGGTAGCCAACAGCGTTGCAGTTGCGCAATCCTTCAGTCTTTTAGAATTACAGTACGGTCGTCACGCCGCGCGCTTCTGGGATGATGATGTCGAAACTTTATTTGCTCACGGGAGCTCCAGCGCAAAGGCGCTCGTCACCAACTGCCGGGGCCAGCAGGGGCAGAGCGGCAAAGGCTTCGGGGAGCTTGTGACGGTTTTGGCAGCCAGTGCTCACCGGCGACGCGCAGGTCATGGTCATGATACGGGCGAGCCGCGCTTTCCGGCGCTGGTGGAATTGATGAGCGACGATCAAAAATGTGGCTCGTGTGATGTACGGCCCGCTACTAAGACCGTCTCTATCGGCGAAAGTACAGCATTGTTCTGTGAGCCGTGCGTGCGTAAGCGCGCTGCGGGTAGATGGGCTAAAAAAGGAGGAGAGCAAGCGGGAGATCTGAGCCACCAGTATCCCTGGCTCCGGTCTTGGGGCGAGTGGCTGGAGAAGCGTGCAGGTGTCCAGGTGGAAAAGACAGCGAATGACTTGGCCGAGATTGGCGCGGCAGCCGGCTCCAGCAAGGGCTTTGTTGGGCTGATCTACGCGGATGGCAACAATGTGGGGGCTGCCGTCGCAAAGCTGGCATCGATCAGTGGCTATCGTCGCTTCGCGCAGCACATGCTTGAAGCCAACGAGGCTGCCGTTGCTGCGGCGCTCGTCCGCCACGTTCAGCCGAAAGTTGCGGCAGCCGGGCAGTGGCCCTTCGAGGTTATTACCATTGGTGGCGACGATGTGCTCTTATTTGTGCCGGCAGATGTGGCATTAGCGGTTGCAGCCGACATAGCCGAGCAGTTCGAGGACAGGATGCGACAGCATGGGATCACCCTCTCGGCCGGTGTGCTGCTGATGCCTGAAAACACGCCGGTTCGCTTTGCCAACAATCTGGTTGTACAGTTGCTGAACACGGCGAAAAAGCTGGCCAAACAGCCGGCAGGCGTGCCGACCGGCTCGACGATCGATTTCATGGCCCTTAAGTCCGTGACGATGATCAGCGGACAGGTCGAAGCGTATCAGGCGGCGGCGTTTCAACGCGCTGCACAGTCGAAGGCACGTGTTCCTAAACCTGCATTGTCGCTAACACAGCGACCATATACGGTGCCAAATTTGCGAGCCTTGTTGGCAGCTTGTAAAGAGCTTAAGCAAGCCAGCTTTCCCCGTTCGCAACTGTACCAACTCCGCGACATTATCCAGCACGGGCATTTGCTGCAATCAATGATCGATTACCGCTACTTCATTGAGCGTGGCAAGGGCCGACGTGCCTCCAAACATGATCAAGCCTATGTATCTTTTGAACAGCGGTTGAAGCAATTGTGCGGCGACGAATGGCTGCCATGGCGCGAGCACAAGCCACAAAGCACAGTGGGTGGCAAACAGGAGGGGACATCCTCGTATGATACACCCTTGCTTGATCTGATCGAGCTTTATCCTTTTGTAGCTGCAGAAGAAGGCGGTATAGCATGAGCGCAGCGCCTCAAGCGATCACGGTTCTGATTGATGTGGTGATCACGCTGCATACCCCGCTATCGGTGGGCGCAGCGGGCAGCAGTGGTGGCTTAGCGGATAAGCCTCTCGTCCGTGATGGGTGGAACCGGCCGATGATCCCAGGGTCGCAGATCAAGGGCCGGCTGCGCCATATGGCCGAGCAAACACTGCGGGCGCTCGAACAGCCGATCTGTCGTGCGCCGGTTGCCAATACCATGTGCCCAAAGTATGTAGGGCAGCCGCCGGTGATGGCGCAGGCGACGGAAGAGTTTCATCGTTATCGCGCCTTTCAGGATCAGATCGAGCCGCGCCAATGCCTGGCATGTGCCATTTTTGGCTCGCCCGTGTATCCCAGCCCGCTGTTTTTTGGTGATGCCGTGTATTACCCACCGAATCAGGTGGACGGTCGCCCGTTCGCAATCGAAGAGCACGTGCGGCCCGGCATCGGCATTGATCGACGACGCGGCGTTGTCCAGGATAACGCGCTGTACTTTGTGGAAACCACGGAGCCGGGGATCGTGCTCAATGGCGCGATCAGCGGACAATGGCGGGATACAACGCCGGAACGCGTGCGCGGGCTGGTCGGCTTGCTCGTCGTTGCTTTGGAAGGTGTGACCCGCTGGGGTGGCGGCTCTTCGCGTGGGTTGGGATGGGCGACGACCCGCGCAACTGTGCATATTGCAGGTCAACACTTTAGTCGCGACATGTTGCTGCAGGAGGTGCAACGGCTATGCGCCATCGCATCATAATCGAAGCTCAGAGTCCACTGGCATTTCCTGTGCGCAAGCCCGGTGATCAATTTACCGAGTCACTCGGCTATGTACCGGGCGGCGTTCTATGGGCGGCGCTGGGTAGTCAGCGCAATGCTATTCCACACGCACGCTTTAGCCATGCTTTACCTGCACACAACGGTGATGAATGGGTGCGGGTCCTGCCCGCGACCGCCATCAGTTGCAAAAGACACCCTGGGTTCTTGCCGCACCCAAGAGCGGCGGGCGAATCAGACATGGCGCATGGCGTTTTTGACACGCTGATCGACCGGAGCTGCGCGGAGCTGCTTGAGCCGGCTGCTTTGACCTATGACCCCCGCTGCCCAAATTGCCTCCAGCGTACCGATGGCTATGGTGGGGTCTATACGCAACGGGATGGACGGCATGAGACGCGCTCGATTCAACTTCGCATGCTGACGCGGGTTGCGATCGACCGGATGCGAGGCACTGCTGCCGAAGGGTTGCTGTATTCACCGATTGTGGTCTCGGAAACTAATAGCTTCCAAAGCTATGATCAACAAACGCAGCAAAAGAACACGACGACCGAACAGACTCGGTTCCTGGGGTGGGCATGGGAGCTTGGCGCGGACGAACAAGCGGCCTTAGGTAACGTTCGTGCAGTCGGTGGTCGTACCAGTAGCGGGCTGGGCCAGGTGCATATCACGGTGGAGCCCGACCCGGTGACTGCGACGCTTGGAGACCGAGTGGACATCTTTAACCGGCAGTTTGCCCAACGGTGGCATATGTTCGCGTCGGATCTGGCACCGCAAGCCGCGCCGGATTGGCACCCGGATCACGTGCGCGTCTTCACAGTAGGGTTGCAAAGCGACGCCATCTTGTTGGAAAACGGCTGGCAGCCAACGATGGTTTTTTCGTCCGCCCAGCTCGAAGCACAGACCGGTCTTAAGGCCGATCTGGTTCGTGTGCAAGCGAGCACGCAGATCGTGGGCGGCTGGAATGTGCGCTGGAACCGCCCCAAGCCAACCAACATTGCGGCAACGGCCGGCTCGGTCTATCTTTTCCGGACAGACGCGTCCGAAGCTGAGGTCATTACGGCCTTGGAGCAACTCGAAGCCGAAGGAATCGGCCAGCGCCGGGCCGAAGGCTTTGGTGCGGTTTATTGTTGCGATGAGTTCCACGGCGTAGTCACAGGAGATGTACGATGACCGCAGAAAGAAAAGAGATGCAGCAACTGTTGTTCGATCAGGCGGTGCGTCTCGGGGTCCAGCAGCAAATACGAACGGTTATTAAGGCCGGGGCGCTCACCGTCCAACACCTCCAGCCGGCTAACGACCAACTCAGTGGAATGCGCGAAAATCAACTCCGCAATGTTGTTAACGTGGCTATTCGCGCAAAGCACGTCGAGGAAGTCGCCGCATTTATTTTGTACCAGCTCGGACGAAGTACAAATAGCCGCCAATGGCAGTACGGCAACTTTGGTGACGAGGTTGTGAAGGATTTAATGACCGGGGAGGTGCGTGACGCGGCGACGGCAGCTAAAAGCATGGCTATGGAGATCATGGCGAAGGGTGAGCAACGTGATATGCTGAACGCAGACGCTCAGCAAGAGCTTTTTGATAGTGCGTACATTGCGCTTGCGCGGCAATATCTCGGCTACCTCAACCGGATGTTTTATTTCGCCGACCGTACCGGTCGCTGGAAGGAGCTTGACCAGATGACAAAGGGAGGCACGATATGAGTCAATCTGTCGCGCCATTTGATTGTCTGCTGAGTCGCCTCCAGTTTCGCGGGCAGCTGGTTGCGCAAACCGGATTGCGGATCGGCGTCGGCCGGGACACCGATGTCACCGGTAATGATCTGCCGGTGATGCGCGATGCCAATGGCCGGCCCTTTATTCCTGGCGCCTCCTTTAAAGGTGTCTTACGCTCGTCGCTTGAGGCCCTGCTCCGTGGGCTGGGTGCTACGAGTGACCAACAACGGCGCTTAGCTTGCATGGTCCTTAGCAGCAGCGAGCGCTGTATATCTGACCGGGAGTTAGATAAGCTTCGGCAAGAATATCCAGATCCTAAGCAGGCACATTTATTAAGCGAAGCAATCATCCAACACACGTGCCTCATCTGTCAAACCTTCGGTTCGACCACGCTCGCATCACATGTTGCCATTCGTGACCTTCCTGTCGAGCCATCGTTGTGGTTTGGGCAGTTCGAGGTACGCCAAGGCGTGTCGCTGGATCGTGATACCGAAACGGCGCGTGAAGGTCAGCTTTATAGTTTCGAGACGGTCCCACCCGGCACACGCTTTAATCTTGAGATCGAAGCTCATAACCTGCGGGAGTGGCAAAACGGCTTGCTATGGCTGGGCCTGCAACCGTTTCTGCGGGGCGAAATGCGTCTCGGTGGCGCACGATCACGCGGGCTTGGACACGTTACACTACTTGAGTGCGAATGGCGTAGCTGGGCAGGTGAACCCGGTCATCCCGAAAAAGTTATCGAGCTGCTGCGCAATGGACCAAGCATCATCAGCATTGATCCCACTCCCTGGCAACAGGCCTTGCGGTCCAAACTCGACGAGGTGCTTCATGCATAAACAGCTTGTCAACGAAGCGATATTAGAGCTTGCCATTCGGCCCAATGGTCCGATCCTGATCAAGGCCGGGGAAACGGGGGGCCTCGATCCGACCCACCCAGATATGGAGTTCGTGCGCACCCTTGATCAAGTTTTTATTCCCGGCTCGTCGTTAAAAGGCGTGGTGCGCGCCCATTGCGAACGTATCGTGCGCTCGTTGCAAACCGGAGCGCGGGATGGACGCGGAGCTTGTGATCCGCTTAATCGGCGTGCGGCGTGCGGCGAACGTATCGAACGGGAACGTGTCGCAGCATCAGAGCAAAAATATGGGCAATCATGTTTCATTTGCCGCTTATTCGGCAATACTGTCGTGAGCAGTCGCATCCGTTTTACCGATGCCCTGCCCGTGGACAAGGTGCTCATCGAAGAGCGGAATGGTGTCGCGATTGATCGAATCTTTGGGTCGGTGGCGGTTGGTCCATTCAACTATGAAGTCGTGACGCGCGGCACATTTCTTACCAGCATCAGCTTTAAAAACTTTACATTGTCCCAGCTCGCGGTTGTCGGCTTAGCACTACGCGATTTGGGTGAAGGGCGGATCGGCCTGGGCTTCGCGAAGTCACGGGGCATGGGACGGGTAACCATCGACTGGCGCAAGCTTGAACTACGCTATCCGCTGGCCGGGTTGAAGCAGCCGCAAGCGACGCCGGTCGATCTTTGGGGCGTTGGCCGGTTAGCCGGCGATGCTGCATCCCAGGCCTATGGCTTTCCGCCGAATGATAGCGCTCAACTACCATCAGATCTCCATTTTGAAGACGATGGCTGGGGCACGCTGCAAGCTGTAGCCGAGGGAAGTGAGCAGGTTCAAGCGGTCTTCCGGGCTGCACTCGGGCGCTGGCGCGAGGAGATGACTCGTGGCTGAAGGCTTTATTTATCGCTGCACCAACGCGACAATTGAACAACTGCGCCGACTGATCGACGGCCAGAGCTATGGCTTATGTTGGTCACCAGCGCAGTTGCTACGCTCACTGACGGACGACGCTTTGCTGGGGACGGATGAGGGACGTGCGAGCATTGATGAAACCGAGGTACGCTGGCGGCGCGTGGGTCAGGGGTATGGCATTTTGGTGTTATCACTGCAGCCCCAGCAACTCGATGGCTTTACGGAGTTGCAAGCCGAGGGTGGCCCTTGGACAACATCGTCTATGCCATCGGAGCTCCCGCGAGCAGCGAACAACCTCACAAAGCCAGCTGTAGCAACGTTGTTCTTGGCGCCGAACGGAGCCCCGCAGTTTGTCGCCCTTATTTCGAACCCACAAAGCGCAGGGAGGTAGATATGCCATTTCAGGATCGTGACCAGCCACCGGCCCCCAAACCGTATACCTTGATCGACCTGCCAGATGCGAACGTTGTTACGCGTAGTCAGCCTGTCGGCCATGCCAAGATCGACGGGTCATATCTAACGGGGCGCGTCCGTTTTGATGTCGAAGCATTATCGTCGGTGCATGTTTCGTCGGGTCTGCTGCGACTGACCGAGGATCGACGGCAGCCACTGGTTAAAGCACTGGTGCGAGTCGATGGTGTGCCGGTGGTGCCGGGATCGTCCTTTAAGGGCTGTGTACGATCGGTCGTCGAGGCGATCAGCCGCTCGTGTGTACGTGCCACGCGATCACGTGAAGTTCCTTCTAAGCTCCAAGGCTGTAACCGTAAAGAGTCAGTTTGTGTCGCTTGCCAACTCTTCGGTGCACAGGATCTCCAAGCGTTGGTCCGATTTAGTGATATGCGCCAAACAGCCGGAGACGTCGAAGTCGCAACTGTGCCCCAACTGTTTCGGCCACGTCCGCAGGAAGGTCCGTATGTTTTCCAACGATCTGTACGAGGTAGGAAGTTCTATATGCATGGTGCGCGGCAGGCGCAAGGGGATGGTCCGATAGAGGTTTGTGCTACAGGAAGCAGCTTCGCGGGCCAGATCGACTTTACGAATCTCAGCCGTGCTCAGCTTGGCCTGCTGCTTGTCGCCTTGGGACAACATCCGAACTATCCTCTCTTTCTTAAGCTCGGCGGTGCGAAACCGGCCTGTTATGGCTCAGTAAGGGTTGACAACGTTGCAGTGGACGTCGTGTCGGTAGAGCAGCGCTATCTCCAGTGGGATGCAGGACCTGATAGCCAGGCGGACATAGCGGGCTTGATTAATGAGGCTCAGCAACTCCTGCTCCAAACGCAACTTGCAGCAGTGGTCGAGACATTAAAGTGGCCAAACGACCGTGATTGTCCGAGCGGCACTTACTAGAACGTTAGGTATTTATAATCTTCCTGCGTCAGTGATAGGGTAAAGCGATGCTAGAGCCATTGCCTGAATTCCTAAAGAATCTTGCTATCACCGCAACAGAGCGTAATAACATTGATTTCAAGCGAGTGATGCACTTAGATAAGGACAGTGATAAAGCTGAACTTGCCAAAGATGTGTGCGCCATAAGCAACTGTGGTGATAGGCGAGGATATTTAGTTATTGGTGTTAGTGATAAAAAGGCCAGAAAGAGAGGGCACCCAGCTGTACCGGGATTAGATATTAGTAATGAGATTGATTATGATCACCAGATTGTTAGTGCAATTAATAACTACTGTGAAAATCCACCAGATGTTTCTATAGATTACTATCAGTACGAAGACAAGAAGTTGTGCGTAGTGACTATTATGCCAAAAATAAGGCCCCACCTATTGTCCCATGCAACGACGGTGTTGACAAGACGACTCAGCTATACTAAAGAGCTTATGATCAATGAAGTTCTAGGTATGGTGGCAGATCGCTTAAAAGCAGAGGCAGTTCTAAATATTTGCCAAGAGTTAATCCAAGATGCTGAACTTTTACCCCAAGATAGCGATCAAAGACTCAGTCTGGGGAGAATTATAATAGACCGTATTAGAAATGCTTTACGATATTCTCCATTAAGTAATGAGCACAAGTTTTATTATGTTCTTGCTCAGGCGTATTTTATGCAAGGAAGATACCAGCATAGGAATCAGGCTGATTATGCTGGAGGAGAGTACCATAAATGTATAGCGTCAGTTGAACGATCCATCACACAGAGTGAGGATCCGACATATATTTTACTTGAGGTCGAAGCGAGTAGAGCTCTTCTTTCCCTGTTTTTTACAGAAGTAGAAAAAGAATCTGATCGACTTGATGGATATAGAAATGATAGCAAAGAATCAGCGCTGTTTAAGCTAGATAAAGATTTAAATATGCATTTACAAAAACTCCAAATTTTAGAGTCGTTTGAAGTTGATATCATAGAATATCGTAGAGTAAAATCTATTTGTCTAGAGCTTAATAATAATATACGAACGTCAATTACATTAATACAGGGCGTACCTAAAGAAGGAGACGAAGGATGAGTGAATATGCAATTGATATAGCCGATCCACTAGCCCGTACGCTTGCGGAGCGCCAGATCGATCCAAACGAGTTTGCTAAGAGCTTTACACAGCTACGCGTTGCGCTTGAACCTCAACGGGGCAACGAGCAAGCACAAGCGCAGGCGGTCGAAGAATGGTGGCGTTGGCTTGAGCTTGTGGCTGGACCAGGGTCACGTGCTGTTATTCGTAGCAACCGCACGCGCGACTATTATGTCGCCATCCTTGACGCTTGCCGACATCACTTGGAGCATCTGGAGCCGGAGTTGCTGTTGCCCACGGTTGGTTGGGCCGTTCGCCTGCTCCGCTACTACCAAAATGTACCGGACGCGCTTGATACACCCTCTCCTTTTGCGCCCGCATCATCTGTACCAGCGAAACCACAGGTGCCACCGAAAGCCGCTACTCCAGCGGTTCAGCCAGCGAAACCGCAGCTCCCTGAGCCAGGCCAACGCATTAATAACGTCAGGGTCGATGAAGTCACGCCGGGCGGGGTGTTTGTAGCGCTGGGTTTGCCAGAGGAGTTACAGGCAATCGGCGCGATTCGCAACCAGGACCTCGGAGGAAAACGTTACAGTCGTGGCAATCAATTGAATGTCGAAGTCATCGAAATCAGACGTCGCGATGACGGTAGTGCCATACTCTTCCTGAGGCCAGTGTCCGGACAAGCTAAAAAGTAACTGTCTGCAGAATAATCAGGAGCAACTATGCCGGCTGATACTTTCGACCAAGACGTGCAAACATGGACAGGCTTGCAGCGCGAAGAGAAAGAGCAGTTTTACGAGGAGCATTTATTTCCCGAGATTCGTAGACGCTTTATGGCAAGCAATGCTCCACCGCAGCCGTTCGATGTGTTGATTATCCCGGTAAGTAATCCACATACCGTTATACTAAACCTTGAGTTGTACCACCCACAGGTTGCGGTATTTCTATACACAGGACGCTCGCACAGTTATGCTGCACGGTTTAAGGACACAACCAGGGAATTAGGCATTGAGTATGAAGAGGCAGAGCAGGTGGTCAATGAGGCAGATCCCGTCTCAGTATACCGAGCAGTCAAAGAGGTTTATCGTCGACACCCTGGCAAGCATATTGGCATTGATGTTACCGGTGGAACCAAAGTAATGTCCGTAGGAGCTGCAATGGCAGGCTCGGTTGTTGGTGCTGATAGTATCTATATTGAGAGCCGATTTCCCAGCCATATCCAAGCCCGTTTACCAGGGCACGAGCATTCCTACGTCTTAGTTGACCCCTACACCATTTTAGGCGACATCAAACGCCAACGGGCCTTTGCGGCGTTTGCTGCCCACGAATATACAGCTGCTAAAGCACTTTTTGAAGAGTTGGCAGCACGTGTCGAGCCTCCTCAAGGTGATACAGAATGGGCTCAACTGGCGGCCGCCTATGCTGCTTGGGATGGCTTTGAACTCGATACGGCTATTAAAGAGCTTCGCGTCCTGCTTAGTGCACCAACCTTGCAGGGAGCATTACGAGATGCGCAATCGCACGTCACGGAGCACCTGGCTGCACTTGATCATGTGCTTGACCTTACTCAAGCCCACTCTCCTGAACGCGAGGACTATAGTGATCCTGCTGCCTATGGCAAGGCTGTAGATACGTTTGTGCAACGCCAAATTAATCGCCTGACCACGACACATAGCATTCCATCGCTACTTGCTATGTTCTACAGTAATGCATTGCGGCGGGAACATCAGCATCGTTTAGATATTGCTGCCTTGTTGCTGTACCGCTGCTTGGAACTTATGAGTCAGCAGCGTCTTGCACACCAGGGCCTCCTTACCGCATTTCCCAAGGCCGGATTACACCGCCTTCAGCAACAGGTCAGCAATCCCAATCTCAACCAACGTTACGACCAGATATTGATTGGGATAGGTCAGCATGGTAGGGGTTCGGTGCCGACAGGCAAACTTACCCTCTTCAATGGGTATGTACTGCTCGCGGCACTAGGCGATCCTTTTGCGAAGGCCTGCGATCTTGCTCAAATTCAGGAACGGACTGATGCGCGAAACCAAAGTATCCTTGCCCATGGTTATACATTCATTAGTGTAGATGTTTATAACGAGTTTAAGGCTGTCGTTGATGATGTCATCGCGAATTGGGTAAAGGTTGAAGGGCTTGATTGGCAACACGAGTTGCGTTCGTGTCAATTTATCCAGCCTCCATCGTAGCAGACTAGATATATCCAGCCACGTTGTGGGTTGGAGCGGCGCTTCCCATTACGCAAGGTACACATGTGATCCTCCTGAACTTCACACATCCTCTGACCGATGCACAACGGGCACAGATCGAAGGTTTTGCCAGCACATCGATTGAACGAGAAATCACGGTGCCGGTCCAGATCGACAACTCGGCGCCACTGCCCGCCCAGGTGGCTGCGATTGTTGATGGGTGTGGCCTCGCACCCGATGAATGGCAAACACTGGATCTGGTGGTCAATCCACCCGGTCTCGCGTCGGCGGCGACAGTTCTGATGGCTGAGATTCATGGCCGGCGCGGTTCGTTTCCGGCGATCATTCGGATACAGCCCGCTGCCTCGGCACTTACGACGACGTATGAAGTAGCAGAGGTCATTAATGTTCAGCTCGTGCGTGATACTGCTCGCACCCGTCGCTGGACGTCCTAAATTCATCTCATTATTATTCGAGGAGCCGCTATGCCCACTGCCCTCATGCTCTCGCTGCGCCCTCACGAAGCCGCCACCGTCGCACCTCATCTTGGCCGCGCGGCACATGCGGCCTTTTTGCACGCCCTCACCGAGCGTGACGCTGCCCTTTCCAAAACCCTGCACGACCTCGATGCCGTCAAGCCCTTCACCGTCTCCGACCTGCTCGGCGCGCGTGGCGGAGGCGATGGGCGTAGCGTCTCTCCTAACCATACCTACGGGCTGCGCTGGACCGGCTTATCGTCCGAGCTTGACGAGCATCTCCGTGCCTGGGCCATGACGCCACCCACCGAACTCGACCTTGATGGCACGCATTTTACGGTCGAAAGCGCAACCACCGATCCCAAAGTCCAAGCGTGGGCCGGTAGCGCCAGTTGGAACGATCTGATCGCCTTGGAGCAGGTCGGTCGGGTCGTGCCCTCGCATCACCTGCATATCCACTTCTGGTCGCCTACGACCTTCCGTTCCAGCGGTCGCAGCATCCCAGTGCCGCAGCCCGAACTGGTCTTCGGCTCGTTGCTTGACCGCTGGAATAGCGTGGCCCCGCTCGCCTTACCCGTCGAGATCCGCCGCTTCGCCGCCGAATGTCTGGTCTTCGGTCGCTACTCGCTCGAAGCATCCTGGCTCTCGATCTTCGGTGCGGGTGAGACGGCCTTCACCGGTCGTTGCACCTACACTGCTACCAACCGCGACCGTTACTACCTCCACGTCTGCGCGGCCCTATTGCGGCTCGGCTTCTTCAGTGGTGTAGGAGCAAAGACCAGTATGGGCTTCGGTATGATGCGGACCGGCGAGTGATACGATGCCAACCTTATATTTAGTTGAGCAAGGGGCACAGGTCTCTTGTGATGGCGAACGGCTTGAGGTCCGGCAATCAGGCAGCGTGCTCACATCCCTCCCACTCATCAAAATCGACCAGATCGTTGTGTTTGGGAACATCGGCTTCTCAACGCCCGCATTGAAGCGCCTGCTTGACCGTGATATCGAAGTCGTTTTTCTCACACTCGGCGGTCGATTTCATGGTCGCCTCGTGGGCCAGACTCCGCCGCATGTCGCCTTACGGCGTATGCAGTACCGCCGCGCCGATGATCCGAATTGGACAATCAGCGTGGCGCGTGAGATCGTCCTCGGGAAGCTCCGCAACGAGCGGGCACTCTTACAGCGGTTACGGCGTGACCGGGTTGCGCCGCCCGCTGAACTAGACGACGTGATTCTGGCCCTCGCAGAGACGGTGACGAAGGCTGAACGAGCTCAAGGCCGTTCAACACTCATGGGACTGGAAGGCTTTGGCGCGAAGCGCTACTTCGCCGGCCTTCGCGCGCTGCTCGGTCCGGCATGGGGCTTCAATGCCCGCGTCCGCCGGCCTCCATCCGATCCGGTGAACGTGCTGCTATCGCTTGGCTATACCTTGTTACTGCAAAACGTGCTGGGTGTTGTACA
>JACDGP010000144.1 GCA_013821605.1 Herpetosiphonaceae bacterium | reverse complement strand
GTCGAAGAGCTGGTACAACAGCGTTTGTCCATCACGGGCATAAATACGCGTGGTCTCAAAGGGTCGTAGGGTCGCCAGTAGCGTCGGATCGGGCAAATCATGGCTATAGACGCGGTACAGCGCGAAACCGCAGATCGCCCCGACGATGACAAGAAGCAACACCGCTTCAACCAGGCGCACCACTGCTAAACCAAGCAAGGCCAGTGGTGAGCGCGGCGCAGCATATGACGGAGACATTCGAGCCATTAGCCTGAGTCTACCACGCTAGGCCGGGCGGGGTGAAGCACGGATGCTGCGCCTTACGCTTCTAGGATACGGCGAGCGTTAGCAGACGGTTAAAGGACGAGCAGTGCAGGTCTTGGCTGATCTTTAATGAGCATGCGTCAAGAACCAAGCCTGCACGTCACACGGAGTACCATCGGTACGGTGATAGGTCCCATCGGATTGTAGCAGGTGAGCATTCAGTGTATCTTCGAGATAGATGGCGAGCACTTTGTCACGCAGATGAGCCACCAGGTTCGGATCCTCCACCGGGAAGACGACCTCAACGCGGCGGTCGAGATTGCGGCTCATCATATCGGCCGAGCCGAGATACACCTCGTTGTTGCCCCCGTTGCCGAAAAAGAAAATACGACTATGTTCCAAAAAGCGTCCGATGATCGAGCGCACACGGATAGTTTGGCTGAGACCGGGCACGCCGGGGCGCAAGCAGCAGACGCCGCGCACGATTAAGTCGATCTCAACACCAGCCTGCGAGGCGCCATAGAGCGCTTCAATAATCGTAGGATCGGTCAGGGTATTCATCTTAAAGATCAAGCGGCCCGGCTTATCGGCGCTGTGGAATTCGATCTCGCGCTTGATCAGGCGCAGCATAGCATCCCGGAGGTCGATGGGTGCCACTAAGAAGCGCCGGTAGGCGCGCTGATCAGAATAGCCGGTCAGGAAGTTAAAGAGGTCTGAGGCATCGGCCCCCAGATCATCACGGCTGGTCAGCAGGCCAATATCGGTATACAACGCAGCAGTCGTCGCATTATAATTACCGGTGGAAAGATGAACATAGCGCCGTAGGGTCTTGCCTTCTTTGCGCACCACCAGCGCAATCTTGCAATGGGTCTTCAGGCCAACCAGACCATAGACGACGTGCACGCCCGCTTCTTCGAGCGCCAGCGCCCACTCAATATTATTTTCTTCATCGAAGCGTGCCTTAAGCTCGACCAGCACCGTCACCTGCTTGCCATGTTCACGCGCACGCATCAAAGCATCGACCTGGGGCGTATAGTGGCCAACCCGGTAGAGTGTTTGTTTGATCGCCAATACATTGGGATCGTCGGCAGCAGTGTTCAGGAAATCAACGACCGTCATAAACGAATCATAGGGATGGTGGAGCAGCATATCCTTGGCGGCAACAGCCTCAAAAACATTGTCGGCGGTTTCCAAGCTCGCAGGTAGCTGGGGCGTAAAGCTGCTATCCTTAAGATTAGGCCGGTCAATGCCGGCGAGTTGCATCAGCCCGTGAAAGCCCAACGGACCGGGCATCATATATACATCGTCGGTGGCAATCTCCATATTTTCGACCAGGATTTCGAGGATACGGGTAGGGATTGTTGACTCAACGGCCAACCGGACGACCCGACCGAAGTGACGTCGGCGCAACGTAGACTGGATCGTACTCAGGAGATCCGAGGCCTCTTCTTCCTGCAACTCGACATCCGCATCGCGGGTTACACGGAAGGGATAGCTTTCCGTGACCTGCATACCGGGAAACAAGACCCCCAGATTAGCTGCCACAACCTGCTCCAGCCATACAAAGACGCGGCGTCCCTGATCAACTGGTAATTCGATCAGCCGAGGCAAGACCTCAGGAATCTTGAGGCGAGCAAAACGTTCACCGCTGCGAGGATCGTGCACCACAACTGCAAGATTTAGGCTCAGATTTGAGATATGGGGGAAGGGATGGCCCGGATCGAAGGCTAAGGGTGTGAGTACCGGAAAGATTTGTTCCTGAAAAAAGGCATGCGCGTGGTCTTGTTGGGCCGGTGTTAGCTCATCATAATTGCAAATTAAAATGTCGCTGGCACGTAGCTGCGGCAGGAGATCGTCAAACCAGCAGATGCGTTGCCGCTCAGTCAAACTAATAACCTGGGGCCGCAGAATGGCGAACTGCTCATTAGGGGTCAGACCGTCCGGGGAGCGTTCCTGCACCCCAGCATCGATCTGCTCGCGCAGTCCTGCAACCCGCACCATGAAGAACTCATCCAGATTCGACGAAAAGATCGACAAGAACTTGATGCGTTCCAGCAAGGGATGCCGGCTTGATAGTGCTTCGCCTAAGATACGCCGGTTGAATTCCAACCAACTCAACTCGCGGTTAAGATAGCGATGCGGCCCGAGTTGTTTCACCGGTTTAGGCAGCTTGCCGTTTTCATGTTTGTTGATGTTGATACGCTTCGTTTTCGGGCTCATCAGCGTCATCCCTTATTATCCTACAAGCAGTATTGTCGCAAACAATTGGTGGTAGACGCAAACGAGCGGTGCCTGGTTACCTTCGCCTTAACTGCTGCCCTTGGATTCACCACATGACCCCCCTATTTCGCGTTGCTGCGAGAGCCGACCCAAATACCAAAGGTCACGCACCAGCTCTAGAACCGCCCGCTCCCTGGGAAATGAAGCAAGCGTGATCGCTTTATCGAGATTAAACCAGCGAGCGTCATCAACCTCGGCCACTTGTGGCAAGATCGCCCCTTGCTCATACTGCAGGAGGAAAAAATCAACGAATTTATGAATTCGCCCCGGTCCAGCTCGGAACCAATACTCTATCGTATCCAGTAACTGAAGCACCACGCCGGTAATCCCGGTTTCTTCGGCAATTTCACGACGGGCAGCAACGGGAGGTGACTCATCGGCTTGCACATGACCCTTCGGTAGTCCCCAGCGCGTTCCACCATTGGTCGCGATCAACACGACCTGGAGCGTGCCTTCGACAATACGATAGCAAACACCACCGGCCGAATGTGCAACTTCGTGGCCACTATTTGCTGGGACGCGTCGCGTCATAGCTACTCCTTCTTAAGCCGGCCCGCACACATAACTCGCCAGAAAGCGACAGGTATTACGGCTTCCTTATACTACTCCTATGTATCTTACCCCGATAGGCAGCTCCAAGGACCGACGACCTTACGCACATTGACCTGTCGCCAGGAGACGACAGGTCAACACGTTCATCCTGGACTTACTGGTCGGTAACTGTGCTTAAGCTAGACGTCCGTACCACCACTGTTCGTCCCGGGCTGAACATTACTCGTTTGGCCTTGCTTCTGAACATTTTGACCCGTGCCGCTATACTGGTTGCTGGCGTTGTTGCCATAGTCGGGCAGCTGGTTCGGCGGCGTCGGGCTGCTGAAGATGTTGATTTGCTGTTGGACCTTCCGCCGATTTGTCCATGCATAGGCAGCTCCGGCGAGGCCTAATGCCCATAATGCACCACGTCTTCGTCGCATCTCACATACCTCCCCTACATTGCCATGCTTCGTACGGCACTGCCATAAACATAGCAAAACATGTGCCACATAATACATAGGAAAACATGTGCTACATAATACGAAACGCTTTACATATTGCCGAGTGGTGGTGGGCGTGGTATACTATACTACATGTGTTCTATTAGGAGATGTTTTAGCGCACAGCAACGCCCAGTTCGAGCCAGAGCGTGCACTGAAGGGATGAGTATGAATAATCGAGAAATCGCTGGAATTTTGTTCAATATTTCCAGCATATTGGAGACGCATGGGGGCAACTCGTATCGTATACGTGCATACCGTCGCGCTGCCCGTAACTTGCTGCGTCTACGTCATCAAATGGCGGATCGCGCGCGTGCCGGTCAGACATTAGGGGTACCTTTCCTCGGGAAGCGCTTGACCCAAAAAATCACGCAGCTCGCGGTTGAAGGTCATTCAGATTTCTACGACGAACTTTGCGGCGTGTTGCCGACTGCCCAACAGGCACTGCTCCATATTCAAGGGATCGGACCGATGCTGGCGCAACGTATTACCGATAGCTTGCATGCCGAAGACTCCGACAAGCTGCTCAAGCGTGCAGCGTTGGTCGGACTGCAGCGGGTGCCGGGTATCGGCCCGAAGCGCGCAAGCCGCATCATGGAGCAGTTGCCCGAACAGCATCAGGCGCTCAACAACGTTGTGCGGGTCAACAATGTCCTGTATGTTCAGGAAAGCTTGTGGCAGCGGGAACGTAAGCAAGCAGCGTAGTACGAGGAACGAGTGCTGAGGGATGAGCAACGAGTAAGGTTACCCCTCAGCACTTGATCCTATCTATTTGCCGGGGACGCGGTGACAGGTGCGGCAACGGGCCTCGTAGGCTTCGGTGGCACCAACCAGGATAGTGGGGTCGGTATAGGCCGCCGGCACGCCGTTGATCAAACGCTGTGTGCGCGAGGCAGGTGCCCCACACACGACGCAGATCGCCTGGAGCTTTTCCACATGCTCGGCGCGTGACAGCAGTTCGGGCAACGGACCGAACGACTCGCCTCGGAAATCCTGATCAAGCCCGGCGACGATGACACGTTTACCACCGGAAGCCAAGCGATCACATAATTCAACTACCGCTGTATCAAAGAACTGTACCTCGTCGATCGCTACGACTTCCGTTTTGGCTTCTAGCAGATCAAGAATCTCGGCGGCTGTGGCGACGGGCAAGGCATGAAAGCGCACGCCGTCGTGGGAACTCACCTCATCAACGCCGTAGCGGATATCGATCGCCGGCTTGAAGACCTGGACCGACTTGCGGGCGATATGCGCCCGCTTGACGCGCCGGATTAATTCCTCGGTTTTACCACTAAACATTGAGCCACAGATCACCTCAACACTTCCCAGTGATCCTTCGTGCATGCAAAGCTCCTCCTTGTAGCGAATGGGTGCAGGGTCACGACCCTAAAGGTAGTCAGGGATTATAATTGCGTCTATGATAACAAAGAAAAGGCCACGCATCGGATGATGTGTGACCTTTTATCGATGACAGGAAGGTTACTGAGCGGACTTTTCTTCCCCGAATACTTCCTGGTATAGGCTTTTCTTCGGTGGCTGTGCTGGGGTGGTCTTGCGAGCGGCCTCAGACTGTTTGGTCTGCGTCGTTTGCAAGCGCTTCATAAAGCGGTCAACCTGCCCGGCGGTATCCATCAAGCGCTGCTCACCACTATAGAAGGGGTGACACTTGGAACACACATCAACACGCAGTTCCTTACGAGTTGAACGTGTTTCAAACTGCGTACCGCAGGTCATGCAAGTAACTTGAACCGTTTGATACTTGGGGTGTATATCTTGTTTCATGGTTATCCTCGTCGCTCCGTACCATCGGAGCACTCACTAGTATCTACGCGGCTTCGATGGTTTCGGTTTCAACCGGCACAATCGCCGTGCTACCGGCCGGATACACACTAACCATGCGCTGATCGCGCGAAAAAGGCTCAAAGCGGACAACGCCCTCAATCATCGAGAAGATAGTGAAATCACGGCCCAGGCCAACATTCGTACCGGGTCGAATCTTGGTCCCGCACTGCCGCACGATGATCATGCCCGGCTTAACAACCTCGCCGCCATACTTTTTAACGCCGCGCATCTTGGGCTTTGAATCACGACCGTTGCGCGAGCTACCAACACCTTTTTTATGTGCCATGTCCTATCTCCCAATAAGCTACGCCGGCCGGAGCCAACACCTTAGCTTACGATTTGCTTGATCATCAACCGAGTATAATCCTGACGATGGCCTGTACGGCGGCGATAGCGGGCCTTTGATTTATACTTAAAGACAACGATTTTCGGACCATGCGCTTCGCCAACAACCTCGGCCAGCACACTTGCACCGTTGATAGTTGGGTTGCCAATCTTCACCGTTTCTCCACCAACCAGTAGCACGTCACCGAAGGTTATCTCGGTCCCCGGCGTAGCATCAAGCAATGCTACATCTAGCTCGCGGCCTTCCTCGACACGGTATTGCGCGCCGCGATCATTAATTACTGCGTACACCACTCACGCTCCTCGCACATCTTGTGTGTTAGACAACAAGAAAGGAGAGTGGCTCGCACCCTCCAGTAGTTCTCTGCTGTAGGCGATTATACCATGTCGGAGCTTTGTGTCAACCGCAGTTGCGCCAGCTCGCGCTAGTAAAGTATCCTGCGTCCATGCCACAATATCGCGCACTGTCATTCGATGTTGGGTACACGCTCATCGGTCCAGTAGCCGAAGCCAAGGAGGTCGTGGCCGGCTTTCTGGCCTCGCGAGGCCTGCATCCAACTGCAGCAGAGGTTGCGACGGCCTACGTGCGTGCCGAAGAGCTGTATCAGCGGCACTATCACCAGCCCTTGAACGATACCTGGAGCAGCGATCAAGGTATTCACACCTTTTTTACGGAGTACTACGGGCAACTCCTGGGTGAACTGGGCTTGCCTGATCCGGACGGCATCCATGCTGCGGCCATTATTGAACATTACCTGGAGCCCACCAACTGGCATTTGTATCCCGGCGTTCATCCAACCCTGATCGAGCTACGGCGACGCGGCTTCCGGATCGGTGTTGCTTCGGATTGGGGCACCGGCTTGTGGCGCATCCTCCAGACGCTGGGTCTGACACAACTGTTCGATTGGACGGTGGTTTCTGGCGGGATCGGCTTTGCCAAGCCATCCGCCGCCTTTTACGGCCTGGTCGTCAAGCGCGCCGGCGTACCCGCACATACAATACTCCATGTTGGCGATACCTACCGAGCCGACATTTTAGGTGCACGCACGGTCGGCATGGATGGTGTATTGATCGATTGGCAAGGCCGCTCCTGGCCGCGCCTAGATGTACCGGTCCTTGCCTCGCTGAGTGAACTGCTTGATCTCGTGGGTGTACCCCTACCGGTCGGAACGTCATAAGTGGTAAAGGGTTGTGGATAATCACTTGCTCGTTAAATCTTGACGACACATGGTACACTAAAAAAGGAAAGTGAGGCTTGGACCTCATGTTTCGGTGTTGGTACACCACGCGCCAGCACGCCAAGCGATTCACAATTATGAATGTTCTATTGTAGGAGTGACACAATGCGCCAGTTACTTCGGTTCGTGCTGCTCAGCACACTCGTGTGCGCGAGTAGCCTGGTGTCGGTTCCAGCTCATGCACAAACAAAGGTGGCTGCTCTACAGGGGACGCT
Organism: Herpetosiphonaceae bacterium; assembly: GCA_013821605.1. GTDB lineage: Bacteria > Chloroflexota > Chloroflexia > Chloroflexales > Kallotenuaceae > JACDGP01. The sequence continues at coordinate 6,398 of JACDGP010000144.1, read as the reverse complement.
ACCGACACCAGGCGTATGCACGGATGGCACCTTGCCGCATGGCGCGCTTTCTTTGATATGTATCCCTACCAAAGGCTGGAATGGGGATTTGGTGGTCTTTGCTCACGGCTACGTCGCCTATAACCAACCCCTCGACTTCTATAATCTGGATATAAATGGGATTTATATACCCACTCTCGCACAGCAGCTTGGCTTTGCGTTTGCTACGACGAGCTATCGTCAGAATGGATTGGCGGTCCTGCAAGGCGTCGAGGATGTGCAAGAACTGGTCGTAGCCTTTAGAACTGCAGCCGGACGCGCGCCGGGTCATACATATATGATAGGTGCCTCTGAAGGCGGCATCGTTACAACACTGCTGGTTGAGCGCAAACCCCAGTTGTTCAGCGGTGGCCTAGCGATGTGTGGGCCAATCGGTAACTTCCAGCGGCAGATCAACTACGACGGAGATTTCCGGGTGCTCTTCGACTACTTCTTCCCCGGTATCTTACCCGGCAGTGCGATTCATATTCCACAAGACTTGATCGATCACTGGGATGATACGTATGTGCCGCTTGTCACTGCGGCAGTCAACGCCAACCCTGACGCCGCTGCACAACTGATAGCGACGGCCAATGCAGCGATCGATCCTCAACAAGCGGCGGCGACCACGCTTGAAACCATTACCGGCGTGCTCTGGTATAGTGTCTTTGCAACGAACGATGCGGCTGCGAAGCTTGGTGGCACCCCATACGGTAATCGCGGACGTTGGTATTCCGGTTCCAAAAACGATGTTTTACTTAATGCGAAGGTTGTGCGCTTCACCGAGGCACCGATGGCACAGTTGGCGGTTATCCCTTATGAGACGTCCGGCAACATCACGATTCCCTTGATTACCATGCATACCAGGGGCGACCCAATCATTCCGTTCTGGCATGAGCGCTTGTATGCCGAAAAGGTGCACCTCAGTGGCGATGGTAGCAAGCTTCAGATTCCGATCAACGCCTATGGTCATTGTGCCTTTACCACTAACCAAGTGCTGGGAGCGTTTGCCCTGTTGGTGCACCGGGTAACCGGCACGCCAGTTGACGGGCTTACGCTGAACCAAGGGTTAATGGAGCAAGTGACACGATGACGATTGCTGACACAAGCACCGCTGTTGTGGATGTAGGGCAGGTAGCACCGCGCCTGACGCTCGGCACGACGATTTTATACGGCTTCGGTGACATTTCGAATGCTATTAAGAATGTCGTCTTCAGTATCTTCACGTTCTTTTTCTATACTTCGGTGATGGGACTGTCAGGTTCACTGGCGGGGCTTGGTATCGCCGTAGGTGTTTTCTGGGACGCAATCATAGGACCCTATATCGGTCATCTCTCCGACCACACCCAGTCACGCTTAGGACGACGTCACAGCCTCATGTTCCTGGGAACGGCGACGATGGGCGTTACCTTTTGGGCCATGTTCAGCCCGCCGCAGCATTTACCCGGCTGGATATTGTTCATGTGGTTGTTGGTCACCAACATCCTCGTCCGTACGGCAACCTCGGTCTATGCTATTCCGTACCAAGCGCTTGGCGCGGAGCTTAGCTCGAACTACGACCGGCGAACGCGGATCGTTGGAGCACGAGGGGTGTTATCGCTGCTTGCTACGCTGGGGGCGGCAATACTGGCTTTGAAGGTGTTCTTTCCTGACCAGACCCCAGGTGTTGACCCAAAGCTCAATTACCATGGCTACCCAGCGATGGGTTTTGGTCTCGGTCTTGCAATGACCATCGCAGCTCTCATTGCCCTCGTCGCAACGCTGTCCTGGCATTCAAGTCCGACCACACGGCAGGAAAGTCATGGGGAAGGCCGAAGCGTGCTCCGTGCTGCCTTCCAGTCGCTCCGCAGCCAATCGTTTCGCGTGCTGTTACCAGCATTAATGTTATATGATCTGGGCTTAGTCATCAGCTCTACGATTGCCATCCATTTCACGACCTATTATTTGAAAATAACGTCGAGTGCCACCCTGACACTCTTTCAAGTTGTTTTTTATGTGATGGCCTTCGTCGGCATTATTTTCTGGTCACTCGTGGCTAAAAAAATCGAAAAGCAGCGGCTTTACCTGATTTCGGCTGTAGCCGTCGTCGCGCTGTTACTGGTAGCACAATTCCTTTTCGGTGCAGGGCACTTGCTCGGGTCAGGTAATATTCGCCTTTTTGCTTTCGGCCGCGCACTATCTGGCTTCTTCGGTAGCATTATTTGGTTCGTACCTGCCTCTATGATCGCCGATGTGGCAGATGAAGACGAACTGGCAACCGGTCAACGCCGAGAAGGCTTGCTCTTTGGTGTTACTGCTCTCGGGCGCAACCTTGCCAGCGGCTTAGCGCTCTTACTAACCGGCTTCTTGATTGATACATTCGCCGGATTGCAGCCCGGACAAGCTACACAATCTCCCGCGACGGTGGCACGGATTGGAATTATTTTCGGCTCGCTACCGGCAGTGCTGATCGCACTTGCCTTTCTTTTGACCCTGCGCTACAAGCTGACGCGATCGCGGCTACACGTGATCCAGCATGAACTTAAGCACAGACACAACTCGCAGGCTCAGTCTTAGCCATCAATACCTGATGACGGTTCTTACTATAGAAAGTCCAGAACGTCCGAAATTGCCTGATCTGTTGGTGTGGGGTAGTGGTACAATAGATGGACTACCACTCGAAATGGCGATCAACGACTTTGATCCCACGGACAGCGCGCTCCACATGACCTAGGCCGAGCAGCTTGCCCAGAGCGTTGAATGCGCTATACATCGTGGTATACCCCTTCTGACAGTTAATACTTCGCTCGGTATGCGGCTGGATGTCACACCGGCGAAGTGTTGCTCAAACAGGGCCTGATCGATGATGTAGTGCCCCGCGTCGAGCTTCGGATGAGGCTGAATAAACTTTTGCGAATCTACCAACGCTAAAGCACAAACGAGGAGGTGCATGTGACCGCAACACAGCTTATGATCGATCCCCGGCCACCAGTAAGCGACACCTTCGCAACTCATATCGATGCTGCGCCTTTCCCGATGCTCCCGGTTGCGCCTTCGACGACCAGTTTAGCCGCATGGGACAAGGTGCAACTTGCTCGGCACCGCTATCGCCCCCACACGCTTGACTATATTCACCGCTTATGCAGTGACTTCATTGAATTGCGCGGCGATCGTAGCTTCGGCGACGATCAGGCCTTACTTGGCGGTGTAGGACGAACTGCGCTGGGTTCGGTGGTCGTGATGGGCCATCAAAAAGGGCGAGATACGCGCGAGAATGTGCGCCATAACTTCGGGATGCCACATCCCGAGGGCTACCGCAAAGCGTTGCGCCTGATGCGTCATGCGGAAAAGTTTGCGATGCCCCTCATCTGTTTTATTGACACGCCCGGCGCACAACCAGATCTAGAGGCGGAGGCACGTGGGCAGGCTCAGGCGATTGCTGACTGTCTTCTCACCTTGGCGCGCTTACGTGTGCCGATCATTGCCATCGTCATTGGCGAGGGTGGTTCGGGTGGCGCATTAGCCATCGGGCTCGGTGACCGCGTCTTGATGCTCGAACACGCCATCTATTCCGTTGCTGCGCCAGAAGCCAGCGCGGCCATCCTCTGGCATGATGCAGGGCAGGCAGCCGAAGCTGCGCACATGATGAAAATTACTGCTCAGGATCTGTCTGCACTAGGGGTCATCGATGAGATTGTACCAGAGCCATCCGACGGTGCACATACCGATCCCGAGCAGATGATCACGACCACGCTTGAGGCAGTGATGCGCAATCTCCATGATTTGCGTTGTCGTGATCCCCAGCACTTGTTGTGGGAACGCTATGCTCGATATCGTACAATCAGCTGTTTCCAAGCAGGGTAATGTACATAGGCATTTTGACGGGAAAGGACTTTTTGTGGCAAATGAGGTACAGGTTATTCCGGCACAAGACACAACCATTTTGACCGATTTGATAGAGTTATTCCGGAATGTCCTCGAAGAAAATGAACAGGCGTATCTCGACTTCGACAAGATCACAGCTCAGACCGAGCTGCGGGACTTGCCACTCGACTCGCTCGCGACAGTTGAGATGATGTACGGCATCGAAGAACATTTCCATGTTCATATTCCTGAATATAAAGCCTTCGAGTTTCAGACCTTTGGCGATGTTATTCAATGTATCCAGGAAGAGCTAGCTGCTCGGTAAACGTGCCCACTAGCAAGGAGATAGGATTGAGTATGCCTGATTTGCTCCGGCAACCTACCATAGCCTCGATCCAGCGGAGCGATATTGAGGCCGATCCACGTATTACAACCATCACCGCCGCCCTGAGGGCGGTCGCAGAATATCCTGTCAATCCCGAAAATAGCCACGGCGTCATCGTCCTTGACGGTCGAGGTGGAGCAAAGCGATTATCCTATCCAGAGCTATGGAGTGCGGCTCGCACGGTAGCAGCAGGCTTACGGCAGCGCGGATTGAAAGCCGGCGCACGGGTGCTGCTACTGCTACCCACCTCGGAAGAATATGTTGTTACCTTATGTGGAGCTCTGCTCCTCGGTACTATGCCCTGCACCGTCGCCGCTCCCACGACTCGGTCGAAGGCAGATGAAGCACTGCGCTACCTCGGCTATATTTATGACAAACTTGACCCCGCGTTGATCCTTGTGCCGGAGCACTTGCAAGCAACGCTGCAAGAGCATCCCGGAATCGATGCCCATCGAGTTGTGACAGCGGATGATGTGCGCGGCGAGGCCCCGCTAGCAACTGGCGCGCTGCCTATGATCAGGGCCGAGCAGCCGCTCCACATTCAGCTGACCTCGGGGACAACCAATAAGCCGAAAGGGGTAGTGCTGACGCACCACAACGTCATTCAAAATGTGCAGGCGATTGCGCGGGCCGTTGACTTTGTGCCGAGCACCGACTCAGGCTTATCATGGCTGCCGCTGTATCATGATATGGGCTTCATCCAATTGCTGATGGCGATCTACTATCAAAGTAGCATGGTACTGATGACGCCGACCAGCTTTCTGCGTGACCCACTATCATGGCTGCATAATATTGGGCGTTACCGTGTGTCGATTACTGCCGCGCCAACTTTTGCCTATAGCTTGTGCCTGCGTAAGTTCGACCCAGGCAAGCTCACTGGACTCGATCTCGGTGCGTGGCGACGCAGTTTTGTCGGCGCAGAGCCGGTCCCACTCGGTATTCTGCAACAATTCACAGATACTTACCGGCCCTATGGCCTCCATGATGATACGATCTACCCGAGCTATGGTATGGCTGAAACAGTGCTGATAACGTCGGGGCCCACCGACTTAAGCCATAATCCTCGGCATGTCTTTGGATTTGTCGCTTGCGACCGCATCGATCCCGAGCTGCTACGAACGCAAGGACGGGCGGTGCCTAGCCCGAACGACGACATGTCATCACCACGGTCAATCGAGATATTAGGCATGGGACCACCCGTAAAAGGGCTAGAGATCGTCGTCCAGGATGAGCAGGGACAGGTCGTAGAAGACAGAGTCGTTGGCGAAATCTGTGTACGCGGTACATCACTGATGCAAGGCTATTTCCAGGATGCCGAAGCCACGACGCTAGCCGTGCGGGACGGCTATTATCATACCGGTGATCGTGGTTATCTGGTTGACGGTGAGCTGTATGTGCTGGGGCGGATCAAAGAACTGATCATCGTACGCGGGCGCAATTACCAGCCGTTCGACATTGAAGCGGTGATCGAGGAGCATGAAGCAGTCCGCAAAGGCTATGCCGTGGTGTTTGGAGTCTATAATGCCGAGCAGGGCACCGATGACATGGTGGCGGTGATCGAAACCAAGGTCGCGCCGGAAGAACGCCCACCGATGGCACAGCAGATCCAGCAATCACTGCAAACGATCTTTGGCTTTCGTGCTCATGAGATCATCTTCGTGCGGCATGGCACCATCCCGCGGACGACGAGTGGTAAGCCACAGCGGGTCCTGAGCAAAGAGTGGTACGAGCAAGGGAAGTTCAAAGCATAGGGCTTGTTAGCCCCGGACGGCCTTGAGAGCGGGGGTGCGGCTAGCGCCTCCGCTCAACTGTTAGCTTGAAGCTCGTCGACCATACGCGGGTCTGCCTTAGCCTCGGTCGTTATCATCGGCGGGTGAATCAAGAGTGATCGGATGATCATCAGTATCTGGCGCTGGCCCTACATTCGTTTGCGTCATTTCGGTCGCAGTTTGGACGTTAGGATCGTTAACAGGTACGCGGGCCTCAGAGGGTAGCTGGCCCTGGGTGGCGGACTTCGCGACTAACAACGGCTCCCGGTCGGCGGACGCCGGTGCATCAAGCGCTTCGACCACTGCGCCAGTCAGACGGCAGGCCAGACCATGATCTGAACCGTGGGTAAAGGGTACAATCTCTACCGGGGTATGGCTCCGCA
>JACDGP010000020.1 GCA_013821605.1 Herpetosiphonaceae bacterium | reverse complement strand
ACACGCATGTCCATCGCGTCTCGCAGCGCGTTGGCTTGATCGGCCCCAAGGTCGATCCAACCGCTGCTCATGCGCTGCTGCTGGCACTCTTGCCACATGATCCACAGATCCTGTATAACTTCCACGTCGATACCTTACGACATGGCCAACGCATCTGTACCTGGTCAAGTCCTAAGTGCGATCAGTGCCCGCTACTGCGGATCTGTGATTACGGGCGTAAAGTGATGGGGAAGGATAGATAACAGGCATAAGGTTATCAACCTCAATCTGTTCTTCCGCTTCCTGAGTATCACGTTCGTCAACAAGTGGTCGAGCGTGACGCGAGAATCTCATTGCTTTCATTGTCCCTTTACTCCGCCATGCGAGGCCGGTACTGCAGTGCCTCGGCTAAATGTGCTGGACTAATGCTCGGTGCAGACTGGAGGTCGGCGATGGTGCGGGCGAGCTTGAGCACGCGATGGTAGCCGCGCGCCGAGAGTTGGAGCTGGCGCATGGCGGCTTTCATGAGCGACTGGACGGCGGCGTCGAGTTGGCAGTGCTCGCGGATGTCTTTGGCTTCGAGGTCGGCGTTGGTGCGCATGGGGGTGCCACGAAAGCGGTGGAGCTGTTTGCTGCGAGCCGCTTCGACACGCGCACGAATGGTGGCCGAGTCTTCACAGGGGCGGTCGTTGGCCAGCTTTTCGTATTGCACGCGGGGCACGGTGACATGAATGTCAATGCGGTCGAGCAGCGGACCGGAAATGCGCTTGGCGTAGCGGGTAACGGCGGCGGGTGGGCAGACGCAAGCGCGCTCAGTATCGCCAGCATAGCCACAAGGACAGGGATAATAACAAAACATCAGTTTTGCACTACTCCTTGAAGGTCCCATTTGGTGGGCGAGGGGAACTGCATGTAATCGAGATTAGCTAAAGTACGGTTGAATGACTCGTTGATGTGACCACAGCACGCCAGTTGCTCTTAGTCGGTTGCTGAAAGAACGACAACCTTTGACTTCCACTCGTGTGCTGGAGCAGATCCCATTCTAGATTCGAAGCGCTGTATCCTAACCGCACTTCACCTCCAAAACTAAGCCACATGCAGCGTCAACCTAGTTCGCGTCTTGTTGTCCTTTACGTACTTTAGCGCCAAGAAGCTCCATCATTTCTCGTGGCCTGACCATCGTTTTACCGCTGAAATTCAATTCGCTTCACCTCAGCGAGGTTGATCGAATGAAGCTGCCCCGACGATTCTTCCTTTCCCCATATTTTAACCGGCTTAATCCAGCTTGCTGCAATGCGTTGATTGACGACTCGGCTATCTAGCAAAATAATTACTACCGGAAGCCCCGGTACTCCATCATCTTTGCCTATCTCAAAGCTCTTCATTGTATCGAAGGGCACCGGTGCCCCATTTTCCAATAATAACCATTGATATTCATTTGGATCATAAGTAGCTGCTAGAGATGCAGCCTGAACTCTAATGGCTGCCCCATGCTGCGGAGTAATTACAGCTATAGACTGTAACATTGGCTTTGCAGTTTGGCTTGGTACTAGCGGAGGGGAGCTCGGAACTGCAGTGCGCGTTAGGGTCGGGGATAAGGGCGTAATGGTTGAGGTTGGTGAGGGAAGTTGGGCGGTTGGTGTCAGTGTGGGCACAGCTGTCAATGTAGGTGTTGGTTTAGGTGTAGCCATAGGTGGACCGTAAGCAAGGAAATTCCTGATATCCCGAGGCTGATTGGGGTCAAACACTGAACTATACCTAAAATTGCAGTTCAGTTCACCAAGTTGCTTTCCGTTTCTTAAAGGAGAACTGGGAACCCAGCCTGTAACACCGTCGGGCCTCATTACTTGAAACCAGAGTCTTAGATCTTCGTCGTACTTGCCGCTTTCGATACGTATCGTGTCATTGGACTTTAATTGAAACACATCAATTGTACCTTCATTGCCTACTTGATCCCTCGCGCTAAGGCTGTTAAGAAAACTTGGTACTGTACACTGGTAGGATCGCAAAAAAAACTGAGTCAGGATCAGAGCTATAGCGGATAGGGTTATTAGATACTTAAAGGGGACAATGCTGAGAAGCGACATCCACCACGGTGACGGCGGTCTACGACTCTCATACTCGGTCCGAACAATTTCGCCTCGTTTTATGAATGGAGCCCAAAACCGCTCTACGAAATCAACATTGAAGTAATCACTGTGGGCATAGTCGTGAAAGCGGTCACGGACGGGAACTGTGCCAAAACCGAATATTCCAGAGGCACCATATCCCCACGTTGTCGATTGAGCTAGCACCGGCCATATATCTCGTGTTCCACAATCATTGATAGCAACGGATCGAAGTCGTCCTCTCAGAAGATCCCAACGAAATCCACGCGGTATGATTGACCCACAAAGGATGAGCCGGAAAATTTCAATGTCAGGATTGTCCTGAAGTATTCTTGCAACTGCATATGTCCCAAAACTATGAGCAATTATTGATAGGTTATAGTCCCGATATTTGTCTTTAGCAGTTCGAACTTCTCTCAATACTCGTCTGATTGCACGCTCTCTCGTAAAAAATGGAAACCAGAACTTCAAGAGGTCAAGATATTCAAAACGGATTGGGAGCACGATGATAGAGTCACCTTCCTCAAGGTGCTCCACAACCATCTCTTGCCAATCGCCCTGAGTCCTAATGCCATGCAGTAAAAGAACGACTTGGCGACGCGTTTCCGTGGAGCCTGCGGCAACTATATTACTGGTTTCTAGTTCAGGCACTGCTTTATCCTTCATGCTCATGTTACTTGAGTATCTGGAGCTCTGAGCCTAAATGAACCTTATGGTGAAGACGGGCAGGATATGACCGTGAAACGTAGTACAGCGATTGTACAACTGAGAGTCAAGGCAAGGGGCTCAAGTGCCTGTGCATCTGTCAAACCATGCTAATGGCAGTTTCTGCGACTCGTGTACTAAACTCCTTGAAGGTGCCCTTTGGTGGTCAAGGTCAGATGCGTGTGACGGTCTTCGATTAGACTAACAAATTAGTCATCCAGTACAAGCGGTTTTGACTCATATTGCTGGGATGGTTAGGGCAGAGCTACAGAATATTACCATCGGGAGGCTGGGTCTTGTAAAAGGTCGCCCCATTTCTGATTCGGTTCAGCAGGCGAACTTAGTCGTGCAGACTTAAGGTTTCCATGTATCATCTCAATGCTGCCTTCTGCTGACAGCAAGATTGAAGGTTGAACTATTTCGATTTGCGTATTAAAGTCTCAGTGACCTTCCATGATCGGCATTAGGAGGTGTACCGTGGCCTCTGTTCCAACACAGCACAATGACAACTGGCGGACCGGAGTTAACCGAGCGGAAACGATTTTGACGATCAGCGCGGTCCAAACTCAATTTCATAAGATGTTCGAAATTGAGGTGGATCCAACCAGCGGAGGAGGGCCAAGCCTTTGGGCTAGTCAAATCGTTGCGCAACCATTATTTGCATCTAACATGCGCTGGAATGATGGCACGATAAAGGACATAGTCCTTGTCTGCACAATGCATGGAACAGTTTACGCCTATGATGCAACGGACAACTGCGCTCTCCTTTGGGCAAAATGGTTAGGCCAGCCAGTTTTAGACTTGCTGGACCTCAATGGCAACATAAACGACTGTAAGGATATACATGGAACAAATCCCGAATGGGGGATCCTAAGCACACCAGTTATCGACCAAAATCGACAATGTGTGTACGTCGTGATGTGGCATAATGAGAATGGGGGAACGTACAAACTCCATAAGCGAGACCTCTTAACAGGTGATTCCATTGGCGAAGTGATCATCGCAGGAAAAGCGCCGGATGCCCCATATCCAACCTTTGACCCCATTTTTCAGAAGCAGCGGCCCGGTCTGCTGTTGTTGCGACCCGAAGATCTACCACAAGGCCAACAGGACCGTGTAGGCTCAGAAGGCACTATTTATATTGGTTTTGGTGCGTCAATCGAGAGTGCCGTTTTTCATGGCTGGGTCTTGGCGTACGATGGAGCTATCCTTACGCAGAAGGCGATTTGGTGCTCGACTCCAAGTGGTAATCAAGGTGGCATTTGGCAGGCAGGTGCTGGCATGTGTGCTGATGAGGAAGGCAATGTCTATGTCATGACAGGTAATGGGGACTTTGGAAGTAATAATTTTGGTAATAGCTTTGTGAAGTTGTCCTGCGACACCCTGAGCGTTCTAAGTTCGTTCACTCCTTGGAATTGGTCAGCACTAAATCCGGTTGATGAGGATTTAGGTTCATCGGGGCCTGTATCGATTCCAGGAACTAGCTATATTATTGGCGCTGGAAAGGAAGGCATCCTCTATTCATTAAATCGGAGCAATCTTGGGGGCGTAACGGCAACTGCACCCAACAACATTGTGGACGAGGTCCAAGCCACCTATAACCCTCCGAACCCAAATCCAGACCCTGACCATCACATACATGGGGCAGCCGTGTACTTTGAGCCTTTGAGTCAGATCTATCTTTGGGGGGAAAATGATGTTCTAAAGGCATTTACAATTGATCGTGCCACAGGACGGTTATCAAAGACACCTGTTGCTAGCAGCACGCTTGTCGCTCCTAATGGGATGCCAGGTGGGATGCTGTCCCTATCTGCTAACGATACCGCAGATGCTATCATCTGGGCACTACTACCATTGCAAGTCGGGATCGCTGACGAAAATGCTAACCGACAGATCTGCGTTGATGGGGTTCTTCGAGCGTTTAATGCAATAAGTCTGAACGAAATTTGGAATAGTAGCAGTGCTGCTGATAGCTTAGGTCATTTTGCAAAGTTTGTGTCCCCGACGATTGCTAAAGGTCGCGTCTATGCACCGACGTATGATGGTAAGTTTGTTGTGTATGGTCTTGATAAGGCCATGCCCGACCGCTTTGTCAACCGAACTTGCATCACACTGGGTGTGGTCGAACCGAACTGCAAATAATAGTTAAGAGCTTATGATCGGCAAAAGTGTTGTTCCTTAACACGCACTAGGGTGCTCATCGATGTCTCCCACCCACTCGTTGCCTGGCGTAATTTTGCAGTCGTTCCACGCACTAATCATACCTTGTCGGCTTGTTGTCTCAGCAATCTATGCAACAGCCCGAGTCAAGCAGGGAATCACCATACCATGCTCGAAACAGGCATGAGGGCTGCCCATGGCAATGGGCGAAGATGAGGTACTTCTGCATAAATGGTCTGTGTCGCCAAAATGGTTGTAAGGACATCCGTGAAAATAACAATCTCGATATTCAACGAGTACATTCCACCGAAGCGAAAGGGCAAAAGAGCACCATAATCGCTATCCGCATGCTCAGGAGCTAAAGGTATCCTTGGCGTTGTTTGTCTGCCATGCCCTGGGTAAAATGTTGCCCGGTATTCTCTGACAGCACTTCCGTCGTGCCATCCACCGTGCCGACACAACTCGACAGGAATTCATACAATGTTTCGCCGGTCTGCTCGCCATCTAGTATGGGCAGAGCAAAGAGAGCCCTTAAGCTATCTATCGCCAGCAACTCTGGGGTCGTTGCTTGTTTGCAAGCTTGTTCGACTAACGGTTCCGCAATATCGGGCGGAAGGGTGATAGTCGTCATATGTGCCTCTCACTGCTCTAGCTCATATTTTCTGTACGGTAGTCAAGCTCACCATAGAGAATCTTGTCGTGATCGCGGCTTGCATATTCTTCATCGCCGATAGCTGTATTCATGGCAGCAATCGTGGCAAGTATTTCAGCGGGTGTTCTTGTTTCAGAGGTGCTTGGTTTTGACATCACTGTTACCTCAATGCTCAATTACCGTTGCTTGACCAACGAGTACCGTGGGCAGTTGACGAAGCAAGGACGGAATAAGCGGTTTCAGGTCAACAAGTCGATTAGTCGGTGCTCGCAGAACGATTACCGCGATGTCAAATTTAGAGAGATTTTGTTGGTGCTGCAGATTGTGATCAACGGTAACAAACACATCGAATATGTGTTGGGCAAGAGTGAGTAACTGGCCGTTCTTGAAGTTCGCCCATCCCATTTCCGGCACCGTCTTGACTTCATGTCCCTGGATCTCTGCTGCCAACCGCTGATCTACGCATTCATCCAAAAGAACTCGCATGTCACTCCATTGTTGCCAGCATACGTTCCTTGGCTGCTTCGAGAAACCCGATGACTTGCTCACGTGTCACAGTTGGAAAACCGTCTAAGAACTCGTCAATGGAATCGCCACCTTCAAGGTAATCCATCAGCGTTTGGATCGGTACACGAGTGCCTGCAAAAACAGGTGTTCCGCTTAGTACATCGGGAGACGTGGTAACGATGATGTTCTCTCCTTGCTCGCTCATCAATATCCTCGTAAAACGCTGCCCTATGGGCGAGAATGCCGGCATTTACGGTAACTAGGCTGTAACAGGAGTAAGGTTATCAACTTCAATCTGGCCTTCCATGCCAGGACGAAACACATAGCTACTTGCATCAAGTATCTCAATTCCGACGATGCGTCCGTCCGGCGCGTAGTTGACCGCCACATCCTCGGACAGACGCTGTGTCGTGACCTCGAAAAGTTCGTCCACAAATTTGATATACATTGCATCGACCTCAGGGTCAAAGCTGATTTTCATGTGGCAACTCCCCATTAGAAATAGAACGTGTAGACTGTGACAACGATCATCGCTTCGGGCTCTTCGGCGACAATCGCCAGAACTTGCTTGATGGAATACGTGCGGCCACCCCACAGTTGATCATACTGAAAGTTCTTGCGGAATCCCTGGCGACCTTTTTTTGCCGGTACTTTCTCGCCGGTCCGAATAGTGTCGATGACTTCCGCTTCCTGAGCACCACGCTCGATCATTTGCTGACGGGCATGGTGTGAAAATCTAATCGGTTTCATTGTACCTTTACTCGGCCATACGGGGGCGGTATTGCAAGGCCTCCGCTAAGTGTGCAGGACTAATGCTCGGTGCAGACTGGAGGTCGGCGATGGTACGGGCGAGCTTGAGGACGCGGTGGTAGCCGCGGGCGGAGAGTTGGAGTTGGCGCATAGCGGCTTTCATGAGCGACTGGCCAGCGGCGTCAAGCTGGCAGTGCTCACGGATGTCCTTAGCTTCCAAGTCAGCATTGGTGCGCATGAGAGTGCCGCGAAAGCGGTGGAGCTGCTTGCTGCGGGCCGCTTCGACGCGCGCACGAATGGTGGCCGAGTCTTCACAGGGGCGGTCGTTGGCCAGCTTTTCGTATTGCACGCGGGGCACGGTGACATGAATGTCAATGCGGTCGAGCAGCGGACCGGAAATGCGCTTAGCGTAGCGGGTAACGGCGGCGGGTGGGCAGACGCAAGCGCGCTCAGTATCGCCGGCATAGCCACAAGGACACGGGTTCATGGCACCGATCAGAATGAAGCTGGCCGGAAAGGTGAGTGAGCCTGCGGCACGGCTGATCGTGACCTGCTTGTCTTCGAGTGGCTGGCGCAGCACTTCGAGCACGGCCTGTGGGAATTCGGGCAGTTCGTCCATGAAGAGAACGCCGCGATGCGCGAGGGTAATCTCACCCGGGCGGGGCATGCGACCACCGCCGACGAGGCCTGCATGCGAGGCGGTGTGGTGCGGCGAGCGGAAGGGGCGCTGGTGGATCAGGGCCATGCCGGGCGGGAGCTTGCCGCTGACGGAGTAGATGCGCGTGACTTCGAGTGCCTCGCCAGCGTCCATCGGCGGCAGGATCGAGGGCATCGCGCGGGCCATCAGCGTCTTGCCGGACCCTGGGCTACCGCTAAGCAAGACGTTATGGCCGCCAGCCGCTGCCACTTCCAGCGCGCGGCGTACGTGCTCTTGACCGCGCACGTCGCGAAAGTCGACCGGGTAGATGGTCTCGGGCAGGGGGTGCTGGCCATCATCGACAAAGGGCGCGATATAGCGGTCACCATTCAAGTGTGCGGCTACATCCACGAGGGTACGCACGGGAATGACGGTCATGCCTTCGACCAGCGCGGCCTCAGGCGCATCTTCGTAGGGCACATACACGGTTGCCATACCATGCTGGCGACCAACGTCCACCATCGGCAGAATGCCTTCAGTATGGCGGACGCTACCATCAAGTGACAATTCGCCAATAAAGAGCGCTTTGCTCACGTCGGCGGCGATTTGCTGTGAGGCGAGGAGCAGGCCGACGGCAATCGGCAGATCATAGGCTGGGCCTTCTTTGCGCAGGTCGGCGGGCGCAAGATTGACCGTAATACGCTTGATCGGAAAGGTGGCCCCCGAATTGCGAATAGCCGAGCGAACGCGCTCACGAGACTCTTGCACAGCTGTGTCCCCAAGGCCGACGATCGTAAACGCGGGTAAGCCCTGGGCAATGTCCACTTCGACCTCGACCAACCCGCCGTCCAGCCCGATAACGGCACAACTCAAGACCTTGGCAAGCATGCAACGACTCCTTTTAAATGGCGTGCGCAAGAAATAGGGGACAACCAGTGCTAGCGTGGAAAAGCGTATCTACTTATAGCATATGAATGCCGGTTCGGATAGTGGGAATCATGATAATAGTGCATTTCCCCACGAGTTGCCGGTATCGCTATTCTCGCGTATGCTAGTGCGACCATGCAGCCGATCCACCAAAGGAATGCTCAATGAGCAGCAATGTGAAGCCACAGTGGCGAGCGGTACGCACGTTGGTTTGGGTATTCGTCGGCAGCCTGTGCTTCGGTGTGATTGTGGTCGTGGCACTCTTTTATCTATCACAACAGCCATATGGCTGTGATTGGACCGGCTTTGGGGCCTGTCCGGTCACGGGCCTCCGTCCAGCAAAAACATTATGGGACTGGCTCGGGCTGTTGGGCGTGTACGCCATACCACTGGTGTTGGCGGTGATCGGCATGACATACCATCAGCGGGAAAAAGCAGCAGAGGCTGAACGAGTGGCCGTCGGCCAGCTGCGGGCTGAGGAGCAGGCTGAGGTGCGCCGGAAGCAAGCCGAGCAGCAGAACGCCGCCGAGCGCCAGCGGGCCGCACAGCACGTGGCACTCGAACACGAGATCGCAGCGGACAATCAGCGGGATGCTACGCTGCGAGAATATCTTGACCGCATGGCAGAATTACTTCTGGATAAGGGATTGCGCAGATCGGCTGCGGGCAGCGATGTCCGCGCCGTTGCGCGGGCTAGGACATTAACAGCCTTACACATACTTGATGGAGTGCGCAAAGGGCGGTTGCTCCGCTTTCTGTATGAAGCCGAGTTAGTCGCCAAAAAAACAAGCGTGGTGGCTTTGGGCAGAGCCGATCTTGCAGGGGCACAATTGGCCGGGGCTAGTCTGAAAGATGTGAGTTTGAATGAGGCCGATGTATCGGGGGCCGACCTGTCACAAGCCAACTTAGCGGGAGCCGATCTGCCGGGTACGAACTTGAAAGAGGCCAATCTGTCGTGGGCCAATCTGTCGTGGGCTAACTTGTCATTAGCCAACCTGTTTCGGGCCAACCTGTTTCGCGCCAACGTACCATGGGCTAACCTGTCAGGGGCTAATTTGGCATCGGCCAGTTTGGAAGCAGCCAACCTGGCAGGTACTAATCTAGCTCAGGCGAACATGACGGGAGCTAATCTCGGTGGTGCTAACCTGGCACAAGCGAACCTAGGTGGGGCCAACTTGGGTGGTGCTAACCTGGCGGGAGCCATCCTGGCGGGAGCCATCCTGGCCGGGACCGATCTGGTAGGAGCTGATTTGTCCCAAGCGAACCTGGAGCAAGCGAACCTCGCGCAGGCCAATCTCGCCCACGCCAACCTCTCACAGGCCAATCTCACGGGTGCTATCCTGGCTGGTACCAATCTCCAAGGTACGATCATAACAGCAGCGCAGCTGGCAACGTGCAAATCTGTTACGGATGCCAGGTTACCTGGGAGTCAAGCGAGACTGCATAGCCCGGCGTACGCTCCCACCTCGGCGAGCTAACGACGACCATAGATCCACAGTCAGGACAGATGCTTTTGGCTAAAGCTTCGGTATCCCACGCGATGCGGTAGCCATTGGGTGTGATGACCTCGCCATGCGCTTCAGTGATGCCGAGTATGTCCGGTTGAACAGGCAAAAGTCGCCTCCTGTTTTCGTATGCTGATACCCGCAGGGGAGCAGGCTTACAAGGTGTTTAACGAGCGGAGACCGAGCTAGGCTCGGTCCCCGCTGCGTTCAAGATAGTATCCACGCTATGGCAGTGCTACGCCTGATGTATAAATATCTTGATCGTTGGCAACGCTGGCGTTCGCAGCACTCGCGGTGCAGGCTGCCGGAGGCGTAGTGGCCGTCGGTACGGCACACAAGAACAGTTCCGGCTTGTGGGTGTCCATCCACAGCGGGTACGCCTTATCCGTCGTCGCAGCCAGACCCGTATAGTCACCGAAGAACTGGCCGCTGAACTGGGTTGGCGGTGGCATCGGCGAGGAGGTCACACGGACACTGTTGAAAATGCTCAGGTTGCTTGAGCTAGCCAAACTGACATCGGAGAAACCGGTTGTTTCGTCAGTGCCGTATTGGCGATCATAATATGATACGGCCAATTTGCCGCTGCTCGTGAAGGCAGCCCACTGCCACCACTGGTCCGTCTTGCCCGCATTCTGGGTGACGCTCGTTAGCTTGCGCACATTGGTGGTGCTCCCGTTAAAGGTTGCCCCGCCATCGTTCGACACGCTTAGCAGGATGTCATTGTTGCAGGCACCGTCCGTCTTCACACCGGTGTACAGATTGCCCCCCGTGTCCGGGCTAAGACCAGCAGCGAAACACCCATTCGTCTCATTCGAGTGGCTGTTGATGTAGGAGCCGAAGGTGACCACCACCTGTTGCGGGTTGGTAGGATTCACGGCACCCGAAGGATAGTTCGTGGCGCGGAAGAATGAGTTGGTAGTGCTCCCTTTCTCCGGGACGCAGGCACGTCCAGCATCCTGGCCGTTCTGATACGTCGCGCAATCGGGCAGATCATGATAATTGGAAATCAAGACCGGGGCTCCAAAGCTCTGGCCACCGTCGGTCGACTTGGCCAACAGCATCTGGTTGTGGTTGTCATTGGCCTTCGATGTGGGGCTGTCGCCGCCACCGCCATCCGACACGGGGTTGCTGAAGTTGGCCCAGGCAACATACAGCGCACCATCCGAGCCGGTGAAGGGCTGCGAGAACTGGTTCTCGTTGCACTTACCGAACGGGGTGGGTAGGCCATAGGTGTTCGTGCAGAGCGGGCTATCGTTGCTCACAACGACAGGTGTGCTGAACGTTTCGCCGTAATCGGCCGAGTAGGACTCATAAATATAGGCAGTACCGTCTACAGCGAAATCGGTATACGTCACGTAGACGCGGTCCTGGAAGGGGCTGCCGACGTGGTTATCGACCGTCATCAGCTGCTTGTCCAGTAAGGTATTGCCAGCACCGGCAACATCGTTGCGAGCTACCACATAGCGTCCGGGGAAGTTCCAGGATGCACCCTTATTCTGGGTCGAACGGAAGAGCAGGAACGCGCTTGATGCATCGGGATTGTTCGTACTCGCCAGTCCACGTTGAAAGACCTGGCAACTCAGATATGCATTGCCCTTGGTATCCCAGGCAACCGAGGTGTCACCACCGCTCGTCCAGTATTCGCGTGACACCCCACCAAATGGTGCTCCACTGGTGAAGCCCATAGGTACGGTGGAATCGTTCCACGTCTGCCCTTTGTCCAGCGAGTAGGCCGTGTAGCAGTTGCCATCGCCGCGCCGGTAATCGTTGTAGGAAGCGACCAGGTGGCTGGAGTTGTTGGGATCAACGGCGATTGAGGTCTCGTTTTGGGCCTGTGCGCGTCCTTCAAGGCCGGCATCGGTCAAGTTGAGGCAATTTTGGTTGACCTTGATGGTGGAGCCGATCTTGGCGGCACAGGCATCATCAGTGCCATGCGGATAATAGTTCTTCGGTGCTATCGGGGTCGTCGCCGTCTTTGGATTAAGTTCTAAGTCAGCCAGTCCGGACAGCAACCGGTGCTGCAATTTAGTCAAGGTTGAGTAATTAACGGGTGTAGCAAGGGCGGGTGCCGTGTTAGATTGCAACAGCAAAACGCCAACGGCGGCGAGAGCAATCAGTGGCCGGAATCTTCGAAAATTCATCGAAATTCTCCCTTAGAGAGCGGGTCGATTGCGTGAAGTGACCGGTGGATCGACAGCGTGGACGCGAAGTAATACCTCCATAGTGGCGGGGCCCGCGTGCGGATCGACACAAAACAGTGGTCGTCTAAGCAGAGTTGTGGTCGTCGCTCCATTGAGACTCCTGGGAATGGGTGTTAAAAAAGCAGTACAGCTGCCTCATACCCCAATAGTCCGGGAACGGGTCTGGTACCGAAGTACCATTAATAATAAGTATATACCCCCGGTAGTAGAGCTGTCAATAGGTTAAAAAGTGTTGATCACAAGGAGCAGGGCAGCTGTGATCGGCGTTGTCACGCATTATGACGACAGATTGCTGTATGCCTTTAGGTGGCGCTCGCCACGTCGGGCGCGGGGCCGAGGATTAGTTGCAGACGATCAACGACAGCTCGCAGGACCTTGATGCGGGCCCAGCGCTTGTTATCCCCTTCCACTAAGGTCCAGGGAGCGTAGGACGTGGTGGTGCGGGTGAACATTTCCTCGGCGGCGGTGAGGTATTCGTCCCATTTGCCACGGTTGCGCCAATCTTCATCGTTCATCTTCCAGCGCTTGGCCGGGTCCGCCATGCGACTTTCAAAGCGGCGCAGTTGCTCTTCTGGCGATACATGCAGCCAGATTTTGATGATGATCGCGCCGTCATCGCTTAACAAGCGCTCAAACTCGTTGATCTCATCATAGGCGCGCTGCCATTCGGTGGTCGTCGCAAAGCCTTCGACTCGTTCGACCAGCAGCCGGCCATACCAGGATCGGTCGAAGATCACGGTATGATCGCGGGATGGGAGCTTGGTCCAGAAGCGCCACAGGTAATGATGATCGAGCTCTTCCGGTGTCGGCTTGCTGATGCCATAGACGGTTATAAAGCGTGGATCGAGCCGCTCGGTCAAGCGCTTAATGTTGCCACCCTTGCCCGCCGCATCCCAGCCTTCGTAAGCGATGATCAAGGGCCGATGCCGTTCGACCATGCGCAGGTGGAGGGTACGCAACGCAGCTTGGAGTTCGTCAAGCTGGTCGTTGTACTTGTCCTTGGGCAGCTTGAGCGATAGATCAAGCGTTTCGAGCATTATTAGTAGATCTCCCCATAGCGCGCGTCTCAGAGCGGCCACAGCCGCGAATGGTACAATATACGGCTATATTATGTTAAAGCAAATACAACAACTGAAACCCAATGTATACGACTATACGCTGCCGGAGCTTGAGGCGCTGCTCCAAGGCTGGGGGCAGCCCACATTTCGTGCACGGCAACTCTACCGCCAGCTATATGTTAACCTGGCAGCTTCGTTTGAGGCGATGACCGATCTGCCCGTAGCGTTGAGGGCGCGCCTGGCTGAGGAGACCCGTCTCGGTAGCCTGGACCTGCGGCGCGAGCAGATGGCCGACAGTGGTGATACGCGCAAAGCATTATGGGCCTTGCCAGGCGAGGCGGTAATCGAAACGGTACTGATGCGCTACCCGGAGCGGGCGACGGTGTGCGTATCGACGCAGGCCGGCTGTGCAATGGGCTGCGTTTTTTGTGCGACCGGCCAGATGGGGCTGCTGCGCAACGTTTCGACGGGCGAGATCGTGGAACAGGTGCTGCATATGCAGCGTGTCCTGCGGACGAACGGCGCGCACCTCACGAATCTGGTATTTATGGGCATGGGTGAGCCTTTCGCGAACTATGATCGCTGGTGGGCAGCCGTCGAGCGCCTGCATGATCCCCAGGGCTTCAACTTTGGTGCCCGCAATATGACGGTCTCGACAGTGGGATTGGTGCCCGGCATACACCGTTTAGCGAGTGAGACGCTGCCGGTTAACCTGGCCGTTTCGCTCCATGCGCCCAGTGATCAGTTGCGGTCGGCATTGATGCCGGTTAACCAGCGCTTCCCGTTGCATGAGTTGTTAGCTGCCGTCCAAGAATACATTGAGCGGACACGACGACGAGTCTCGTTTGAATATGTGCTGTTGCAGGGCCAGAATGACACACGCGAACTAGCCGCAGAACTGGCCGATCTGGTCGGCGGCATGTTGTGCCACGTGAACTTGATTCCGTGGAACCCGGTGCCGGGCACGCCGCTGCACCGGTCGCACCGGCGACAGGTCGAGACCTTTCAGCAGGTCCTGGTCGAGCGCGGCATTCCGTGTACCGTGCGTGTTGAACGAGGCCTGGAGATCGCAGCAGCCTGCGGCCAATTGGCAGCACTTCCCGCGGGGATGCCACTCGTAGTAGCCTGAGAGGGAGCCCGTCAACCGGGCTATGGTATAATCGCCGCCCGACCCCTAAGCGAAGGGCGAACCGTGGCATACCAACTTGCGCTCGGGCCGTTTGGCACGGTGTGGCGCGGACCACAACGAATCAGCTTGCACGTCGATGACGAGCGGATCACGGAGATCGAACTCCGCGATGGCTACGCCGCTCGCGATTGTGCCGTGCGCCTCCTGCGGCTTGATCTTCGTAACACCGCCCCCCTCGTGAGCCGCATCTGTGGCGTCCACGGACATCATCATCTGCTGGCCTGGACATTGGCGCTGGAAGCCATCGCCGGGCTTGAGGTGCCGCCGCGAGCGCAGGTGTTACGCTTGCTGGTTGCGGAAGGTGAACGGGTCGCCTCGCATGTACACGCTGCGGCGGGCGTTGTCGAACTGCTGGGTCTGGAGCTGGTCCATACGACGCTGCTGAAGCTTCACGAAGCCACGCTCCAAGGGCTGCAAATGTTGACCGGCCAGCGGTGCGTTCATGAGTTCGCGCTACCCGGCGGCGTCCAGCATGATCTCCATAGTGACGAAGTACGCGCACTGCGGGCGTTGCTCGGCAAGCAGGAGCGCGAGCTACGACAGGTGATCGAAGGACTCATTCATACGCGCGGCTTAAGCACGCGCACCGGCGGCATCGGCACGCTGAGCGCTACCTTGATGGCGCAATTTGCCGTACGCGGGGTCTTTGCACGGGCCGCCGGCTCAAGCACCGACATTCGACGTGATGCACCCTATGCAGGTTATGATGTATGGCAACCCCGGCTGGTCCAGCAGCGGGGCGGCGATGTGCAAAGTCGTTTGTTTATCTGGCTGCTCGAAAGCTATGAAAGTATCAGCTTGGCGCAGCGACTGCTCCAGGAGTTACCGGAGGGACTGTGGCGTGGCGACCCACTGGATTCCCTGCCAGAGGGCAGTGCGACGGTGGAGGTCGAGGCACCGACCGGTCCGTTACGCTATATGCTGCGCAGTGATGGCGTACAGTTGACCGAGGTTATCATCGATGGTCCGCAGTTGGCTGATCGCTGGTTGCTACGGGCTTTGCTGGTGGGTCAAGCAGCGGAAGATGGACCCCTCGTTATCGCATCCCTAGCGTCCTGTGTAACGTGCGCGGAAGCATGACACTCCAATTGCCGCTCGCTTCGCTGCTGCTCCCGCTGCTGGGGATCGTCATCGTCCTGCTGGCCAATGGGCGCGTGACGGTGCGCCAGCTCACCTGGATGAATATGCTGCTGCTGCTGCTAGCAGCCGGTGCAGCACTCCTGCCACGCTGGGGCTGGCCACTGCGAACGCCATCGGTGGATTGGTTGGGCATTGGCCTGCGCTCAAGCGACCTAGCGATGGAGTGGAGTGCGGGACGTGATCTGATGATGGTCGTAGTGCTGCTGCTGGGAGCTGGCGGCATCGCCGCATATGGCTTGCCTGTAGCTGCAGGAGCCAAAAGCGGGACCCTCTCCGTGCTGGGATTGTTGTTCGTCGTCACGGGTAGTTGCGTAACCATTGGGGCGGTCAATGGGCTGGTCGCTGTAGCCGGGGTCGGGATGGCCGGGCTAGGTGGTCTGCTAATTGAGCTAAGCAGTGTGCCGAGTGATCGTGGCACGACGGTTGGCGGGATCATGCCGCTCGTTGCAGGCTCCCTGACGCTGGCAGCAGCAACGATGTGGGATGCAACCCTGCTCACGACGACCCCGGTGTGGGCTCTGGGCTGCTTGCTCTTATTGTGCAGCGGTCCGCTACGCATTGGGCGGGGGCGCGTACCAGCCTTGCTGCAAACGCTCGCACTTGTGCTGGGCTTGCCAACACTGGGTGGCTGGTTGCTGGTCCATAGCATGACCACAACCCCGGGTATCTGGTCACCCACGGCTTTTGTGGCCTGCTCATTGGGGGGTATCCTGCTACTGGTGGGGGGTGCGGTCTGGGCTGTTACGGCCACCCGGCTGAGCCAAATCGTCGCCGGACAGTGGACGGCCCAATTGGGTCTGGTGGGCTTGGCGCTAGGGGGGCGTGGCCCGGCCCTGGCATTGCTGATTCATGCCACTTGGAGCACCGTACTACTCGGCTGGGCAGTAAGTGCGCTCGAACAAGCAGCTGGCACGGCCCAGATTGCTGACCTGCCGCCATTCACAACACCCCTGCGCCGGGTCGCCTTGATCTATGGGGTGGCCGCAGCTTCGGTGGCCGGAGCCCCACTGCTGGCGGGTTACCTGCTGCATGCCCAGTTGCTTGCGCGTCTACCCGGTGCCTTGGTCGCAGTCGTATTTGCCGCGCATGCTCTGCTGGCCCTGGCCCTGATACCGCCGCTGGCGGCTTGTATTCGTCGCCCGGCATATGCAGGAGTGCAACACAACAGTGAACCAGGGAGCATGCCCGCGCTGTTAGGAGCACTCGTGCTTGTGCTTGGCAGCGTGTGGGACATCGTGCAGCTGTTGCTGCTGGAGCCGGGCCGGATCGTGCCGCAAACGATCATAGCTGGCGGTCTACGGATATGTAGCGCACTGCTCCTTTTGGCGTTAGCGAACCGGCGACTACGCCAGACGGAAGCGCCGCCGGTCTTTGCCGGAGGTGAACCGCTTGACAAGGAGCCCGGCTGGGCGCTCCCCTGGAGCGGCTTACGAGCGGTGCTCGCTCCAAACGTCCTCGACGCCTTCCAAGCGGTGTTGCATAGCAGTGAACAAGTCCTTACGCGTATGGCGACGACAGCTCAACCACTGACGCGTCTCCTCGCCCGGCGCTACTACCTAAGCCTCGTGCTGGCAGTCGTCATTGTGGTGTTGCTGGCCGTGGCCAGTGGTAGCGGGCCATAAACATGGACTGGCTCTTGTTGAGTGGGCTGGCGCTGGCCACGGGCGGGATGTTGCTGGCGCGGCAGTGGTTGTGGCTAGTGGTCGCCTTGCTGGTGGTATATATGTGTGTCGCAGGCTTCCTCTTCCAGCAACCGCTGGCGACCGACCTCGCCTTGGGCATCACGCGTTGGATCCTGCCACTCGCTGAGGTCGTGAGTGGTGTGGTGGTCGTCGGCATCTTGCTCGTGACCGGCTTAACCTTTGGGCGCGACGAACGGCCAGAACAGCTTGATGAGGTTAGTCTGATGGAGCTACGGCGGGTTGCCCGCCGCTCCTTCCGGCTCGCGCAGCCGGCGGAATGGAGTGACTACCTGCTACCGGTAGCGGGCTTCGTGATCGCCCTCGTAGCCACCACGCTCCTGCCGCACATATATCGCTTGACCGGTGCGGCGGGCGGCTCGCTGGATGCGCAGTATAGCTGGACCTTGTTGGTGCTGGCCGGAATGATACAATTGATCATCGCGCAGGATATGCTGAAGCTGGGCGGCGGCATCTTGCTGATCGGCCTCGGCTTACAGCTCTTCTACCTGGATGGGAGCACGAGTATTGGGCTGCCGGTGCTGGCTCTGCTGCATATCGCCATGATCGTCCTCGCACTGGTCGTGGCCTACCTATGCGGACTGTTGTATGGTCGGCTGCAAACGTTGGATCTCGATGAGCTGTACAGCCAGCGGGAAGGGCTCGTGAGCAGGCAGCCGGGGGGCACCCTACGATGAATGCGGTACTGCTGATCGCCTGGCCGTGTGCGATGGCTGGCAGTTGCTGGCTGTTGCGGCGTGCAGCAGCCTTCGCCGCAGCACTGGCGAGCGCAGCAACGCTGGTCGAACTGCTGATCGTGATGCGCTCGCCAGTCGATGATCCATTACGCGTCCTGGGCTTGAGCGTGGTGCTCGGAGGTAGTGCCCAACTGGTCTTCGGCCTCGTGGTCGCGGGGACGTTGGTCAGCCTGCTGGTCAGCTGCGCCCTGCCACAGGGCGAACATACCCCGGCGATCGCACTGTTGCTGTTGAGTTGTGGAGCCGGCATTGCGCTGTTGGCAACACCCCTGCTGGGGACGGTCCTGATGCTGATCGCCGGGAGCCTAGCCGTCTGGCTGATCCTGGACCTGCCCAGCACAAGTGCGGCTCTGACCGCGCCAGCAACAATCGGCACGGCACTCAAGTTTCTGCTGCTCGTGTTCCTGGGCGTGACCCTGCTGTTCATTGGGCTGATGCTGCAGACAGCAGTGCCCGGCCAACGGCTCGCCCTCGCTTTGATTGTGTTGGGCTGGGCGTTGCTGCTGGGGTTGGTGCCATTTCACCTGGCGCTACCCGAGCTTGCCGCAGAAACAACACTGCCGGCGTTGGGGCTGGTGACCGGTAGCCTCCAGCTGCTAGCATTATTGCTGATCGTCACAACGCTGGATGTCCAGCCTGAGCTGTTGAGTAACCCGCTGAGCCAGCAACTGGTGCTGGCGCTGGGGAGCATTACGGTCCTGGGTGGCGGGGCGTGGGCACTGCTGGCTCCACCGCGCCGCGCGCTGATGTTCATCTTGACAGCACATTGGGGCTTCATCGCACTGGGGCTCGCAAGCAGCCAACAGCTGGGCGTGGTGGGCGCGCTGGCACTACTGATCGGACACGGTTTGAGTGTAGCGTTGCTGGTCGTGAGCCTGAGCTTGCTTGAGCGGCGTGTGGCCGGTCGCACCGAGACGGCAAGCTTGTTACGCGAACGACCATTGGCGGCGACCGGCTTGATGATGGCGCTGCTGACGCTGCTAGGCGTGCCGCCGTTGCAAGGTTTTACCCCGCTGGCACTGGTGATTGGAGCGTTGCGCCGTCACCCGCAGGTGTTGGCCGTGGGGGGTATTGGCCTGCTCTTGCTGGCACTGGCAGTGGCACAGCTGATCCAGAATTTCTTGCTGCGCCCGCAAGTAGCCACTGCTGATCCGGCCTCGTATGATGAGGTTCAGCTGTTGCCGACCGTTGTGCCCGATTATGCACCGCTATCCTTACGACTATTGCTGCTCGTGCTGATCGGCCTGGGCGTGGTAGGCGGCCTGTTTCCTCATCTGTTTCTCGAACCGATCACGACGATTACACAGGGGCTACCCTTCGTAGGAGCGGGATAAGTGCCGATCTATGTTTTTCATCTGGACGCCGGTGGCTGCGGCGGCTGTGGAGCCGAGCTACAGGCGACCGTAGCTGCAGCGCCGGAGCTGGCATTAACCCAAACCCCGGCCGAGGCACAGGTGGTGGCCCTGACCGGAGCTGCCATGCCTGCGATCCAGGGCGCGTTGCGACGAACACTGAAAACGTATTGTGCGCACCTGCCGTTGGTCGTCGTCGGGCGTTGTGCACTGCACGGTACACCGTTCGGGCAGGGCGGCATCGGCCAATGGGCTGGGGAGGATCAGGAGCAGCAAATTATGGTGAATGGCCGAGTCGACGGCTGCCCGCCGGTCCCTAAGGTGATTGTCGATGTGCTGCTACGCGCCGTGCAGGAGCGACCATGAGTGCTCAGATGAGGCCCTAACCGTGCAAGACATTCTGCATAGTTTGGGACTGGTGCTGCTGTATACTGGCATACTATGGGTGGTAGTACTTATAGTCGTGATGGGGCTCGTGCATGGTCGGCTTGGCCTGCTCATCCGGGGGATCGTTGGGCTGGGTCAGGCGGCGACGCCTTTAAGCTGGCTGGGGGCGGTAGCTGCTCAGGCAACAGCGCTGGCCTTGTTGCCCTGGCCGATGGCAGCGGCAGGGGCACCGCGACCCAACCTATGGCTGTTGTGGGGGTTGATCGAGGCATCACAGCTGCTATGGTTGCTACCGGCCCTTAGTCATGCTGATCCACAGATCAACCGGCTGGCCACGCGAGAAGCACAGCTTACGATGGCTGGACGGGCGGCACTGTGGCTCGGAGTGAGCGTCGCATGGAGCGCAGCGCTCGAGGGCAACGTCGTAGCGCGCGCCGTAGCGACGGTCGCAGGGCTGCTCGCACTCCCGCTTGCGTTGAACTGGCCACCGTTTGGCCCGGCCAAGCCGTCGGCGTGGACCAAAAGCTTGCCCCGTCCAACTCATCCGGTGGCTGCGTTGCTCCTTACGCTACGAGAAACCACGCTGCTGGCACTGGCAGCAACGTTCATGGTGGTCGTGACAGGGGTGGCAATGCCGCTCGCCACCTTGGCGCAAGTGATCACCATCATCGCCTTGGCAGCGATCGGGCGCGGCTTGCGGGGCACCGTGGTCGAGCAACGGCTCCATTGGGGATTACGCTGGTGGTGGAACTTGCTGGTACCGCTGGCGGTGGTGGGCGTGTTGTTGCTGGCACTCCAGCTATAATCCAACTAACAGAAACGCCGTGCCTGGAAAGAAGGGTGATCTTGAAGCTGCTGATTGCTGAGGACGCTCGTGACGTTGCGGAGGTGGTAGCCTTCGGTGCCCGGATGACTTGGCCGGATTGCCAAGTGCAAATTGCATCCGATGGTAGCGAAGCACTGCGCTCCTTTGCCGTAGAGCCAGCGGATTTGGTGGTGCTTGATGTCACGATGCCAGCGCCCGATGGTTTCGAGGTTTGTCGGCGCATTCGAGAAATTTCACAAGTACCGATCCTGATGCTGACGGTGCGCGACGCAATGCTGGATAAAATCCGTGCGCTTGATCTTGGCGCGGATGATTATTTGACCAAGCCCTTCGATCACCTCGAACTCCTGGCACGTTTGCGGGCGCTGATGCGTCGCGCAAGTGGATCACCCGTGCCATCTCACCCCCAGCTGGCTGTAGGAGACGTGACGCTCGATTTCACGACGCATGAGGTGCGGGTTCGGGGCACGCTCATCCACCTGACCTCCACGGAGTATCGCCTACTGGCAGAACTGGCACGGCATGCCGGTACGGTGCTCTCACATCAATTTCTGCTTGAACAGGTGTGGGGACCCGAATATACGGGTGACACACACTACCTCAAGGTCTTTGTCCGGCGGTTGCGCCACAAACTTGGCGACGATCCTGAGCAGCCGCGGTATATCCAGACCGAGTGGGGTATGGGCTACCGCCTCGCCCCACCTCGCTAGCTTCTGAGCTTGACTACCCTATAACCTACGCTCGATAACATTCGAGGCAGTACGTGCGCTGCGGCTCGCCACGGACTGATGCTCCCAGATGTTCACCATTATTCACCGCTGTTCACCTCAATATTCACTTCTGCTTACCGGCCTGTTCACCGCTCCTTGATAGAGTTAGTGAAAGGATTGGTCACACCCGGAACTATACTGCCGAGTGGACCAAGCAGGGCGCAATGACACGATTAGTCGAAGCGCTCCATGCCCTAGGACTGGAAGGTGAAGCCGAGCTTGAGGATCGTTGGGTAAAGATTCAAGGCCAACAATGCTGGGTGTATATCGCTGAGGCCGCTTGGGGCGGGGGTTATTACACTTGGTGTGAAGATCCAGAGAGCCGGACGGTGGAGTTCTATCTCGAGCCAACCGAAGCGATCCAGGCAGGCTTACGGCGTGCGGCTAAAGCTTAAAGAAAGGAGCAGCGGGCAGTATTTGGAATAACGGGTTTGAAAAGACATTAATTAAGGAGTACTCATGAAGACCAAAGCCGCATGTATGTTAGCGCTCGCCGTTGTGTTTGGCTTGAGTTTGTCAGCTTTCAACTGGAGTGGTGCACCGGGTGATCAATACCTCCCCGAAAGCAAATTCACGGTCAAGAGCATGTTGGGCGTGAATATGACGCACCACTTCGCCACGTTCCGCCTCCACAAAGGGGACTTTCAGGGCACGCCGGTGTATTACATCATTACCGACGCTTCTGACTTCGGTCTGGCGCACGATCTGAATGTCAACTATGCGCCCAAGCTCGCCAACATGGCGATTGGTTGCCCGGAATGTGTTCAGGAAGTTACGCTCACAACACCGCCCGGCAATAAGTTTGGCGAGGCGATCGTTAACTTCCAAGGTGTGCCGGACTTTAGTCCGATGCGAGTGCTTGAGGCAGGCCCGATGGGCTTCCCACCGGCGAAAGCGCAACCTGGCTCGGTTGGTGATGCCAAGTATAGCCCGTTCATCCGCATTCAAGGTTCCAGCGTTATCTACAACGCGGCGATCCTTGCCACCGGTGCAGGCCCTTTCGATGTTGTAACACATACCAATACCGAAGATCGTGTACTGTACATCAACACCGAAACCAGGACCATTGATGTGCTGTTCGTCAAAGGCTTCGACTCGGGCCAGCCCATTCTGTATCTCAGTACCGAAGCGTCGGACCCGATGGCCGCGACGCTCGAGCGGTCCACCTTCGTGCCACTACTCCAGAAATCACCTTTCCTGGGTGGTGATGATTTCCTAGGTGCAGCCCGTGAGCGCATCTTTGTGATGGCGAACGGTCAGACCGGCAACGCCAACCCACAGGCGCAGGGTCTTGCTCATCTGATCCTGGACGGACACGCGACTGAGGATGCTAGTATGGCCAACGCGGCCCTGATTGGCTCTTTGCGTGGTGACGGTGACACGCTCAATGTTCAGGGTGACTTCCCAACGCTCAACGACCCTCGGCATGCCAACGCCTACAGCCCACTATGGGATGCACAGGTTGGGATGTGGACCCCAGAGGCGGTGGCGCAGGGTTTGAACAAGCGCCAGACAGATGAGAACGCGATCTTGACGCTGGCAGTCAAAGGGATGATCACCGGCCCGGATGGCGCGCCCTACGGTTCGGCCGGCTTCGTCATCAATTGCCCGGCCATCGCATTTCTGAACAAGGAACCGAGCGCGGATTTGGTTCCTAATCCATTGTCTGACTAGACCCCCTGAGTCAGATGGAACTGCAAGGCAGCGCTGCCTTGCAGTTCCATAGTTAGCGGCCCCCAGCACGTTGAACACAGCGCACCGGCCCGGCACATAACTTGCAGATCAACGGTGCTACCCCGTAATCTGACGACACACTGTCTCAGTCGCATGAGCTGTAGCCAGTCGCTTCGGCATAACGTGCCATGACGGAAGCGTCGTCCAAGATATACCGATGCGCGATAGTCATGGCACGCAAGGAGCATGGTATGACAGATGAGCGGCGACCAACGGCGGAGGAGATTCCAGGGCAGAAACTGCCGTATCCTGCCCGGCAAGTCGACATGGACCCAGCCCCTGATAGCGACCTATCGAACTACCAACCGGCCGGTAAACTTAAAGGTAAAACGGCGCTGATCACCGGCGGGGATTCGGGTATTGGGCGAGCCGTGGCCATCGCATTCGCACTGGAAGGGGCTGATGTCGCTATTTTCTATAACGAAAACGACGACGATGCGCATACCACGCAAGCGATGGTCAAGGCCAAGGGCAGGCGTTGCTCGGTCATTCGGGGCGATGTGCGCCAGTCACAGGATTGCCGGGCGGCGGTTGAGCGCGTGATCGCCGAACTGGGTGGCTTGAACATCCTGGTCAACAATGCCGCCTATCAGATGGCACAAGCGCGTTTTGAGGATGTGAGCGAGGAGCAGTTTCGGCGCACGTTGGAAACCAACATCTTTGGCTATTTTTATATGGTCAAAGCCGCCTTGCCCCATCTGACGACGGGAGATGCGATCGTCAACACCGGGAGTATCGTGGGACTAGTGGGGAATCAGTTGTTGGTCGATTACTGCGCCAGCAAGGGTGCGATTCACGCCTTTACCAAGGCGCTGGCCTTAAATCTGGCGGAACGGGGGATTCGAGTCAACGCGGTGGTGCCGGGTCCGGTATGGACGCCCAATATACCTGGGACGATGCCCATCGAAGAGGTTGAACATTTCGGCCACGAGGTAGCGCTGGCACGTCCGGGGCAACCCGAGGAACTGGCTCCGGCATATGTCTTCCTGGCGTCGAGCGACGCGAGCTTTGTCACCGGGAGCTTGCTTGAGGTCACGGGCGGCAAGCTGTCGAGCGGGTAGGAGCTAGAAGGTGCGGTGTGAGCTCAACGGCGTAAGCTACAAGGTCGAAGTGCATGCACGGGGTACGGGAGATCATCTGCTCCTGCTCCATTACTTCGGTGGCTCGTCCCAGTCATGGCGAGAGGTCATTGAGGGCGTTGGGACAGCGCGCTGCGTCGCCCCCGACCTGCGGGGCTTCGGTGAAAGCGGCGCGCCGCCGATAGGGTATAGCGTTGACGATTATGCCGATGATCTCGAAGCGCTCATTCGGCTGCTCGCGCTGGAACGCTTTACCGTGGTTGGCCATTCGATGGGGGGTAAGATCGCGCTGGCGCTGGCTGCCCGCAGGCCAGCCGGCTTGCGAGCGCTCGTGCTGGTTGCTCCTTCGCCACCGACGCCGGAGCCGATGGAGGAGGAGGAGCGCGAGCAGCTGCTCCAGACGCATGGCCAACGACAAGCGGCCCTTGACACGATTCGCAAGATCACGTTCCGGCCACTGCCACAACCACAGCTGGAGCGTGCGATCAGCGATACTTTAAGAAGCTCGCCTGCGGGATGGCGGGCCTGGCTAGAGCACGGGAGCCTTGAAGATATTTCAGACCGCATGGCGCAGATCGACGTGCCGGTCAGCATTATCGCCGGTGAGCATGATCCCGTGATCTCGCGCGCCTTGATCGAGCAGGAGGTCGTCCCGTATCTCAGCGGTACCGCTCCTCGGGTAGACATCCTCCCAAAGCTGGGTCACCTGGTGCCCCTGGAAGCCCCACAGGTGCTGGCGTCGAAGCTGGCAGTGATGCTTTGAAGAGTTAGGTTATGCAAACACGCTATCCATCCCACACCGTCCGTGCGTTGGTTAAGACGGAACTGGTGACACCACAAACGCGTGAGGTGATCCAGTCGCGCCTTGATGCGCAGCCAGATCAGATGCCCCGCTTCTTTAACGAGCAGGAATTGCGCACACTGCGCGCGGTCTGTGAGCGCCTGATCCCCCAAGCAGATCGAGCCGATCCGGTCAACCTCGCTGCCGCGCTTGACGCACGACTCGCTGATGGTAAAAGTGATGGCTGGCGCTACGACGTCATGCCCGAGGACGGGGAAGCATACCGCCGCGGGCTCGCCGGCCTGGACGAAATAGCGCAGGCATGCTTTGGGCTGGAGTTTGCGACCCTTGAAGGGGGCCGCCAGGATGAGATTTTGCTGGCCGTCCAGCGGAGTGACGTCCCGGAAGCGACGTGGCAGAGACTGCCAGCGAAGCGCTTCTTTGAGGAGCTGCTGGCGGAGTTGAGCGAGTGCTACTACAGCGACCCCCTCGCGCAAGAGGAGATTGGCTACGTGGGGTTGGCCGATGCGCATGGTTGGCGGGCGATCGGCCTGGACGAACGCGAAGAATGGGAACCGGAGGAGCGGACGGGCGACAGCACGCAGGGTTCGTTGGTCCGGGCAGCACAAACGCGGATCGCTGACGCCGGGCCCGTAGCGCCACCGCCACGACGCGAGATGGAGGTCACAGACCGCTTGCCGCCGCTCCCGCAGGCTGAGGCTGAGGTTGATGCTGTGGTGATCGGGACCGGGGCCGGTGGCGCACCGCTGATCGCACGATTGGCGGCAGCCGGCTTGCGGGTCGTCGCGCTTGAGGCTGGGCAACAGTGGAATCCGGCAAGCGATTTCGCAACCGACGAGCGAGCTCAAGCAAAACTCTTCTGGAACGACGAGCGACTCAGCGCAGGCGGCGACCCGCTGGCCTTCGGGAACAATAACTCCGGGATCGGCGTGGGCGGCTCGACGCTGCATTACACGGCGTATGTGCCGCGGCCACAGCCCGACGACTTCCGGCTGTACACAGAGTTCGGCGTGGGCGCGGACTGGCCGCTGAGCTATCATGACCTTGAGCGCTATTATGATGAGCTTGAACACTTTCTGGGAGTTTCCGGGCCGGTGCCATACCCGTGGGGACCGGCCCGGCATACAGCCTACCCGCTGGCGCCACTGCCGCTGAACGGGGCGGCGCAGCTTATGCAACGGAGCTGCGCGGCGTTGGGCATTCGTACGTCGCCCGCACCCAACGCTGCCCTGTCTGCTCCGTACTTTCAAGCCGGGGTGGGATGGCGGGCCGCATGCACGAATCGTGGCTTTTGCCAGGCAGGGTGTAGCACTGGTGCGAAGGCCAGCATGGATGTCACCTTTATGCGGCAGGCCCGGCAGGCCGGAGCCGAGGTCCGGCCAGAATGTTTTGTGACGCAGCTTGAGACAGATGATACCGGTCGGATCACGAGCGTGGTGTATATGCATGACGGGGTCGAGCAGCGGCAGCGGTGCCGGACCGTGTTTCTGTGTGCCGGAGCGATCGAGACACCACGGTTGTTGCTTATGAACGGTCTGGCCAACAGCAGTGGTCAGGTGGGCCGCAACTTCATGGCGCACACGGGACTACAGGTGTGGGGCCGGTTCGCTGAGCAGGTGCGGCCCTACAAAGGGATTCCTGGTGGGCTGATTTCGGAAGACACGCATCGTCCGACCGACGCCGATTTTGCGGGGGGCTACCTGTTACAAAGCATCGGTGTGATGCCGGTGACGTACGCATCGCAGACCGGGCGGGGACGGGGACTCTGGGGTGCGGCCTTGCGCGACCATATGCAGGGGTACAACCACACGGCAGGCATTAATATCCTCGGCGACTGCCTACCTTATGCGCAGAATTGTGTGGAACTGTCGGACGAAGCTGACGCGCGAGGCTTACCGAAGCCGCGGATACATTTCACACAAGGCGTGAATGAGCAGCGTATGACGGCGCATGCCGAAAAGCTGATGCGCGCGATCTGGACCGAGGCCGGTGGGCATGACGTGTGGGCCTTCCCACGTTTCGCACACACGATCGGTACATGCAAGATGGGCAGAGACGCCGCACAGTCGGTGGTGGACCACGACGGGCGCGCGTGGGACGTCCCTAATCTTTACATCATGGATAACTCGGTCTTTCCGAGTGCCTTGAGCGCTAACCCGGCGCTCACAATTATGGCGCTCTCATTACGTACAGCCGACCGCTTTCTGGAGCGCGCTCGACGAGGAGAGGTTTAAGATGACACAAAACAGCTTTCTTGACATCATCAAGCGGCAACGGGGTGACGGCAACTACGCGGGCGACCAGTATGGGGGAGCTGCGGGCACTAGCGGGAGCGGATTACCGACCGGTGTGGCCGGTAATTTCATGTTCGCGACCGGGATTGAATGTTCGTATCCGACGATTGAACAAGGACGTGTCCGACGCGATGAACTGGCCGAATGTGGCCATTACGAGCGGTGGCGTGACGATTTGCGGCTGGTCAAGGAGCTGGGCTTGAAGGTATTGCGCTATGGGCTGCCGTATTACAGCGCGCACCTAGGCCCCGGACGCTATGACTGGAGCTTTAGCGACGAAGTGATGCGTGAGATGCAACGGATCGAGATCACGCCGATCCTTGACCTGCTGCACTTTGGCATCCCCGACTGGCTCGGCAACTTCCAGAACCCTGAGTTGCCGATCCACTTTGCCGACTACGCTGCCGCCGTCGCCAAACGCTACCCTTGGGTGCGGTATTACACTCCCGTCAATGAAATATATGTCACGGCGCGGGTCAGCGCCAAGGACGGTCTGTGGAACGAACAGCTTAAGTCCGACCAGAGCTTTGTGACGGCGATGAAGCATATCGTCGCGTCCAGTATTCTCGCCACCCAGAGCATCGCGCGGCAGCGACCGGATGCCGTCATTATCCAAAGTGAAAGTGCCGAGTTTGTGCATGAGGCGAAAGCCGTGCAGTCGCCGGAGGTCAAGTTGGCCAATAAACTGCGCTTTCTGTCGCTCGACCTGCTGTATGCGCATCCACCGGACGCGGATGTGTACATGTACTTGCTGGATAACGGCCTCAGTCGGGAAGAGTATCATTGGTTTATGGCGGGTGAGCCGCCCGGCTACCAGGTGATGGGCAACGACTATTATGGCCACAATGAGCGCATTCTGCTGCCCGATGGCAAGAGTTGCCAGGCGGAAGACGTAGCAGGCTGGTACCTGATTACCAAGGAATATTACGAGCGGTACAAGAAGCCGGTGATGCACACCGAAACCAATGTAGCCGATGTTGAAGTAGCACCGACCTGGCTATGGAAGCAGTGGATCAATGTGCTGCGTATGCGGGCGGATGGGGTGCCGGTGCTGGGATTTACTTGGTATAGCCTGATCGATCAGATCGATTGGGATATCGAATTGAAGGAGAAGCTGGGACACGTGAACGCCAACGGGCTCTATGATCTCGACCGCCGGCCACATCCCGTGGCGGCCGCCTACCGGGCCTTGCTGGCGGAGTTCGGCCAGATCACGGTAGTACCGCACGGCGAAATGTTCGACGTCACGGACCGACCGGCCATGCTTAAGATGGAGGTCTAATTGCTCAGGGGCGTTATTGGGGCAGAGGAGCAGAGCAATGGAACCGCAGTCTGAGGGAACGGCTCACGGCGATGCAGAGTTTCACCGCTTCGTGGATCGCGCGCTCTTTTGGTTCGAGTCGGCTACCTTACTTGTCCTGCTGCTCATTACGCTGATACAGCCGACCACCGGCCGAGGCGGGGTACCGACCTGGACACTCCTGCTGTTGGCGATTGGCTACAGGTTGCTTCTCACCATCGTACGGGCGTATGTACCGGCGGTCCAGAGCTTTAACTGGAAGGCGTACCTGGACTTGGGCGTCGGCGGTGTGCTTTACTTCGTAGGCGCTGATGCGGGGGGGCCGCTTTTCGTGCTCCTTTTTCTGGCCATCACTTGCGCTGCGATCAGCTTGGACTTACGCGGGAGCCTGATCTACACAGCAGTCGTGACAGTCAGTGCCGTGCTGATCGACCTCGGGCTGCATATGTGGACGCTCACGGCGGTCGATGTGCGACAAGCTGCTACGCAGCTGGTTATGCTGGTGCTGCTTGGTACAGGCACGGCAGTTTTGCGGCGACGATTGCAGCTGGAGCAGATCGCAAGCCGGGCAGGCAGCGATGAGGCCGCACGGCTGGAGATGCTTGACCAACTGCGTGCTGATTTCGTGGCCACGGTCTCGCATGATCTTATGACGCCCCTGACCGCAACGCGGGCAGGGTTAGGCTTGCTCCAAACGAGTGCCGAGCAACGGCTACGGCCAGACGAGCAGGAGTTGCTCGGCAATGCTCGGCGCAATGTTGACCGGCTGGAGCTCCAAATCAGTGGACTCCTCACCCATAATCAGCTTGAGGCCGGAACTCTACAGCTCGATCGCGAACTACTCGACTTACGCGCAGTTGTGATGGATGCTATGACGGTGGTGCATCCATTGATGCGAGAGAAAGCACAGATACTGGAAGTTGCGCTACCCGAGCCGCTGCCGGTTGCGGGCGACGCGCGGCGGCTGGAACAGGTGGTCGTGAACTTGCTGGCCAATGCACACAATCATACGCCGTCCGGTACACGCATTGCGATTGCAAGTGAGGTGACAGCTGACGAGGTGCGCTTATCGATACATGACACCGGACCGGGCATCCCCCGAGAGCGCCTTGCGGGCATCTTCGAGCGTTTCCATCACTTCACCTCGGCAGCCGGTGGGTCGGGACTTGGGCTAGTGATCGCCAAGCGGGTGATTGATCTGCACGACGGGCGAATATGGGTGGAGAGCACGCTACGGCAGGGCACGACCTTCTACCTCGCGCTACCTGCCGCAGCGCGCACACCTATGGCGAGCGACAGCCAGAGTTGAAATGCAGTCCGCGCTACCGGCGTTGGGCGGGCTTGCGGGCGACAAGCACGAGGCTATGGAGGGCAAAGGCCGTGACCTGCTCGTCCACCGTCGTGATGGCGACGGCTGCTTTGGCAGCGGGCGTCGCTTCCCGTAAGCGGCGGTTCAGGTCGGCCTCGGTTGCCAGCTCGACACGGGCACGACGGCACCAATCCACGAATGGGAGTTGCTTGGTGCCGGTTTCACTATGTTGCACCACTAATCCGGCCTCGGTGCAGAAGCGGAGCCATTCGGTCTCTGTATAGTCGCGCACATGCGTGGGGTCGCGCTCGGTCTCGATGCTGTTAATAAAGATATCAAGTTCCGTTTCAGTGGGAGCAATGGTATCGTCGAGCACGAGCACACCATCCGGGCGCAGGACGCGTGCTGCTTCACGAGCGAACTGCGGCACATCGGCGAAATGATGAGCTGCCACACGGCAGGTAACGATATCGAAGTGCTCAGCGGGAAACGGCAAGGCCTCGGCGTCGGCCTGTTGGAAGTACACGTTCGCGATGCCCTGCCCGGTGATAAAACGTTCTGCTGCCTCAAGCATCAGCGGAGTGAGATCGGTCGCGATCACCTCACGAACATGTGGTGCAAAGGCGAGGGCCGTATGACCACCGCCCGTCGCGATGTCAAGCACACGCTCATCACCACGGGGCGCGGCCAGTTCCAGCATGCGCCGGAGATCATCGCGTTGCGCATGCACCGCGCTCGCCACATATGCCGCAGCACTAGCGCCGAATTGCGCTTGTACCGCCTGTTTTAACCTATCGGCATCCATAAAGCTCCTTTGAGGACTGAGGGATGAGGACTGAGTGATCAGTCACAGGGTAGCATACTGGGCTACGTGATGCTAGCGCCGAGGAGCAATAGCAGCCATAGATTGCTTGAATAGCTTTGTGCATAGAGGCGGTTTTTGAGCGCTGTTACCTCATAACGAGCGGGAGCAGAACCGTCGAGCTTTTAATCGTAGCTACTGTGACGTGAGTGATCGTTTGCGCGAGAAGTTGCTGGCCGGCCGTAGAGGCATGGTAATCGCAGGGTGGTCCTCCGGGGGGCAGCGGGATTAAGAGACCGGCAGCACAGATATTACCAGCTAACGAGGCCGTTTGGAAGGCGGCGTAGCCATCGGCAACGGTGACAATGGAGCCGGAGGCGTTGGCAGCGGTAGCAGCATCTGTGATCGCTTGGTTGAGTTCAGTGAAGATTTGGACGTTGGTTGGGTCATTGTAACTCGGCGGGTAGTAGGTCAGCGTGATGATCTGGTGGTGGTAGTTGGCCTTGAGTTGGTCGTAGATGGTGGCAAGGTTGCTCTTGAGTAGGTCTAGTACGGGCTTTAGGCTCCCCATGATACAGCTCGTCACCAGCATGCACTGCTGTTCCATCAAGAACACATCGTTGGCACCGATGTTGAGAGTCACGAGCTGCGTGTCAGGATGGCTGGCGAGGAAGGCAACGGCATACTCTAATTGTGAGGTGGTGGAAGTAGGGTACGTAACGTGCAAAGGGTAGCTGGCGCGGTAGGGGCGGCACTGGTAGTCGGTGCCCGTGAACGAAATGAAGCCGCTGCTGGTTTCGCCGGGGCAGGAAGGATTGGTCACGGTCAGGTCCCGCGTTTGCGCCACGTAGTCGGGATAGCCGACAAAATTCGCGGCATTGTTGGGATCGAGGAGTGGATTGGAGCCAAAGGCGAGCGAGTCACCGAGCGCGAGATAGTCTCCGCTACTGGCGGTAGCGGACGCCGGACGCGTGGCCGGTAAGACGAGCACAGCGGCGAGCAGGACTATTAAAGAGATGCGCCAGCCACAAACCGTTCGAATGTTTTTCAAGGACTATCTCCTGATAAGGAGCGGCATGTGGTAGCGACGAAATAATACCGCAACGACGACCGTAGTTCAACCTTGATAGGCAGCTTTGCCTTGGGTCGCCCACTTAACGCTAGCGAATGAGTGCCACGCCGGTCAAGGTGAGCAGCTGGAAGAGCACACCGATCAGCGCGCCGCCAACCAGCGAAATCCCCCGCCAGACATACAGCGCTTCCCAATCCCCCAGCCGCGGATCATCGCTGTCGGCATGTGGCTGGCGGGTCAGCTCCAGGGTAATGCGTTGCATCAAGGCCTCGAAATTCAGCGCCATGGGCCATATCAGTCCGCCGCGTCCAAAGCCACCCTCATAAGCCAGCGGGCCAATCCGGTACCACCACGGTAGAGCGGAACCAAACGACTCGATCAAGACGACGTGTCGGTCGGGGGACAGCGTGGTCGCCTTGACGACGCGCACGTCACGCCAGCTAAGTTGTCGGGTGCGGCCAAAGGTCGTGAGCGTGATGCCGCTCCCATCGGCGGCGACATTGGGGAACAGGTGATACAGGAGCCCAACGACGACTGCGACAGCCAGTAGCGCCACGTGGGCACCGAGTAACATACCTAGAGGTGAGACAACGCTACCCTGCGCTAGATGTTCCAGGGTCGTGGTCCGAATATGGGGAAATTGGTAGTAGGCGAAGGTGATCCATGCGCGTACATACTGCCAGAGCGCTAGGCCGGCGAGCAGGAGCCAGAGCAGCGGCATGACCAGACCGATGAGTGAGCCAACATTGCTACCACTATCCTGGAACCACGCCAGGATGTCGCGTAGCCAGGGTTTCTGTTGGTTGACGAGGTTGTGTAGGCGGTGGTCGTTAATCAGGAAAACGAGCACCGCGCGACCGAAGTTAAGCGTGGTCAACGCCACGAGAATAGCGCTCAAGAGTTCGAGCGGCAGGCTGAAGCGGCGCGGATAGTCGTAGATATGTTCGTCTACCATCATAATAGTCGCCAACGTCTTTCAGGAGCTGGTCCGGTCAGTCGTCTGGCGACCAGGGCTCCAGCGTTTTGCCATCATTGCTCAACTGCCTAACACGCACTTCGGCAGCGTCCAGCAACTGCTGGCACTGCACACCCAGCACGACGCCTTCTTCATACAGCTGCAAGGCTTCGGCTAGGGCCAGGTCGCCGGTTTCGAGCCGGGCGACAACCGTAACGAGTCGCGCCAGTTGCGCTTCATACGATGGTTCAGCCGGAGGTGTTGGTTTAGCCATGCGGTTACCTCTTCCCAATTATGATGATTTGCGGCGAGATGATCAAGGGTGAAAGCGCGATCTGGGTCCTGATGTGGGCCTACCGATCGTGTGGCGGAGCGTAGGACTCCTAACCGGGCCGGCTGGCTACCCCTCGTCATCCACGGTGGCGTTGAGTGCGCCATCGTGCAGGTCGATCAGGAGGGCGTCACCAGGATCGACCGCGTGGCTGCTGGTCACGACCGGCCCATGAGGACGACGGACGATGGCATAGCCACGCCCAAGGGTGCTACGGGGGCTGAGGGCGGCAAGCTGAGCACGGGCGATGGCGAACAGGGCACGTTTCCCATCAAGCTGGCGCCTGACGGCGCGCTCAAGGCGAGCTTGGAGTTGGTCGACGGTTTGGCGGTCGTTGGCCAGGCGCAGGTCGGGTGAGCGGCGCGCCACGTGACGTAGCTGTTCGTGGAGGGTTTGGCCCGCCAAGGCGATGCGACCGGCCATGGCATCGAGCAAGCGATCACCTAACTCGGCGACGGCATCGCGCAGGATTTCGATATCGGGAGTGGCTTTTTCGGCGGCAACCGAAGGGGTGGCGGCACGCAGGTCGGCGACGTAATCGACCAGGGTGGTGTCGGTCTCATGACCTACGCCCGTAATGGTGGGCACGGGCGAGGCATAGACGGCGCGCACGACCGCTTCGTCGTTGAAGGCCCACAGGTCTTCGACGGAGCCACCGCCACGGGCGACGATGATGAGATCCAGCTCTAACTCATACAAGTTATACAAGGCTTCGACGAGTTGGCCGGGAGCGTCCTCGCCCTGGACCGCCGACGGCGAGAGGAGCACCTCACACAGGGGCCAACGGCGGGCGATGACGGTCAGGATGTCGCGCAGGGCCGCTCCGGTGGGCGAGGTAACCACCCCAATGCGCCGTGGGAACTCGGGCAAGGGGCGCTTGCGGGCAAAAAGGCCTTCCCCTTCCAAGCGGACTCGGAGTGCGTCAAGCTGAGCCTGGAGTAGGCCGATGCCGGCCGGGCGCACGGCATCAACGATTAGATCGATGCGACTGTTGTACAACCGAATCGCACCGTGGGCCAGCACCAGATCGCCGTTATGTGGCATTTGCGGCTGGCGCGCAACGTCACGCCGAAAGCAGACCGCCCGTAACTGCGCCTCGCCTTCGCGTAAGGTCCAGTAGCAATGACCGGCCTGTGACTGGCTCCAGCCGCTCACCTCGCCTTCCAGCCATATATCGGCCAACACCGGATCGCTTTCGAAGACGGCGTTGAGGTAGGCGGTGATCTGCTGAACGGTAAGGACCTGCATAGACGGAGGGATGAGGGATGAGGGATGAGGACTGAGTGAAGGATGAATACCACTCGGTCCACAAAGCTCAGTTCTCAGTCCTAGCCAGTGGGCTCGATCAGCAATAGGGCTTGGCCATACTCGACCGGCTGCCCATTGGCTACCAGCAGCTCCAAGATGCGACCATGGAGCTCACATTCGATCTCGTTCATGGTCTTCATCGCCTCGATAATGCCAACCACATCGCCGGGCCGGACTTCGTCGCCCACCCGCACATAGGGCGGGTCCTTGGGCGAGGACGAGGCATAGAAGGTGCCGACCATCGGGGCGGTAACAGGCAGACCGGTCGAGACCGGCGCGACGACCACGCCTGAAGCCGTAGGCACAGCGGCAGGGAGCACGGCAGTTTGAGGCGGGAGCGTGTAGCCCGTGGCCGGGGGTGGGGCAGCGACCATGTTGACAATCGAGGGCTGGGGCAGGGCGCGCTTGATGTGCACGCGTGCATCGCCGCGCTCGATCAGCACTTCGGCCAGATCGCTTTGTTGGACCATTTCAATGAGTTCACGAAGATCATCGGTCAAGAGCGGCTTGGTCGGCTCTTCAGACATGCGGGTCTCCTTAGACTCCCAGCCTTTCGAGCCCGGGAGAGTTGTTGTAGGGCAGGTACCGGCTAGCCAGCTCGTTCGATGTAATCGCCCGTGCGGGTATCGACGCGGATCTTTTCGCCACGGCCAACGAAGAACGGCACGGTGGTCACTGCACCAGTTTCGAGGGTGGCAGGCTTGCCGCCACTGCTCGTATCGCCCTTGTAGTTGGGTTCGGTATCGGCTACTGTAAGCTCGACCGAAGGCGGCAGCGAAATGTCGAGGGCTTCATCGCCATAGTACAGCAGCTCTAGCTCCTGGCCTTCGCGCATATATTTGGCAGCGTCGCCGACGATGGCGACATTGACCGAGGGTTGATCATAGGTTTCTTGATCCATGAAGTAGTAATCATCGCCGTCGCGGTATAAAAAGGTGACTTTTTTGGTGTCGAGGCGAGCTTGCTCGAAGCGCTCGCCGGCCATTACAGTTTTGATAAAAGTCGCGCCCGTGCGGACCTTACGCAACGTCAGGCGCACAAAGGCGGTGCCGCGACCCTGCTTGACGTGGTTGTACTCCATGATGCGGCAGAGTTCGCCATCAACGATGATGGTGATGCCTTTGCGTAGTGTGCCAGTATCGATCATATCCTAAAACTCCTTAATATAGTGGGTATGCCCCTCATCCCCTAGCCCCTTCTCCCCCGTGTGGGAGAAGGGGAACGGATGCGGCTTTGGTTAGTCCCATGTGATGAGCGGCTCTTTTGATGATTGGGTCAGGGTGCGCGGACCAGTGGTTTCGAGCAGGAGTAAGTCTTCGATGCGCACACCGCCCCAATCCGGGAGATACAAGCCGGGCTCGATCGAGAAGACGGAACCGGCGGGTAAAGGTACGTCGCTGGCCCGGCGCAGCGATGGGCCCTCGTGGATCGCGAGGCCAACGCCGTGGCCCAGACCATGCGAAAAGGCATCGACGAGGTCGGCGGCGGCGAAGTGGTCACGCGCCAGGGCATCGGCCGCCGCACCGGTCATGCCCACCTTAACCTCGGTTGCAGCATGCTGCTGGGCCGCGAGTACCAGAGCGTAGATACGCTGCCATTGCTCATCCACTTCGCCCAGGATCACGGTGCGGGTCATATCGCCGTGATAGCCCTGGTAAAGAGCACCAAAGTCGAGGACGACCGGCTGCCCGACGCCTAGTTGGTCGTCACCGGGGCGGGCATGCGGTTTGGCAGCGTTTAAGCCAGCGGCGACGATCACCGAAAAGGCCAAGCCGGTAGCACCCGCGTCGTGGAGCGCTTTCTCGATCTCCCAGGCAACATCGCGCTCGCGCATGGTCGGACGAAGCAGCGGGCGGATCTGGGCGAAGGCGTGGTCGGTGATGGCAATAGCACGCTCCAGCAGGGCTAGCTCGCCGGCGTCTTTCGTTTCGCGCAGCCCCTCGATCAGACCTTCGGTGGGAACGAGCGTAACCATGTCCCCGAGTTCACGAGTCAGACCAGTATGTTGGGTGACCGTCACGTGCGCGGCCTCGAAGCCGAGCCGTTGGAGTCCAAGCTTAGGAAGTTCGGCTTTGAGAACGTCGATGAGCGAGTGCTGGGGCGGCGTGATAAGGTGGAAGTCCCAGTTGGGAGCCTGCTGGCCGGCCTGTGTGGTATAGCGACCATCGGAGATCAAGAGCGCGTGGTCCTGTGTGAGCAGGAGGTAGCCGGCCGAGCCGGTAAAACCGCTCAGGTAGCGCCGGTTTTCGTCCGCGCTGACCAACAGCGCCTCGATCTCGGCATCATGAAATAGGGCGCGGGCACGCGCAACTCGATCCATATCACTCCCAGGCACAACAAAAGGTGCCGTCCTTGCTGGCCGGCATGGAGTAGTATAACACAGGGGGAGTATGACTGAGGACTGAGACTGAGTGGGGGGTGTGACTTATGTTGTTGCAGGAACCTGTTCTGCTTGTTGGCGTTTGCTCCATGCGCGACGCCAGGGATGATCAGTAGCAGGCCGATGGGGCGAAAGGACCTCGGGCGGGACGAGGACGGGATGGGGCACATCAGCCTGGGGTCGATCAGCTTGAGCGACGCGAGGTCGGAGCGCAGGCGCAGGTGGAAGATAGTGCCCTGGCGTCCGCGCACAGCGTCGTTGCTGTCGCTCGGCTTGCACCTGCGTGCGCTGTTCGCCCTCAATCTGGCTCCAGACCTCATCCCAGCGGTCATTGCACACCGCATTCCGTAAGGCCAACAGCGGATTCACGTTCTCCCGTGCCCAATGCATCCCGCTGCCCTTGAGACGGTCTTCCACCACCAGCTTGTTAGCACTTTCCACACTCCCGCTGCCGATTGGCCAGCCCGCTGCTCGAAACGCTGGATACTGCATCTGCGCGCTCCGCTTCGCAAGGTAGGCGTAGTGCTTGGCGAGATCTGGCAGCTCAGGGTGAGCAGCGCACAACGCCTGTAAGCGGGGAAGCACAGCCGCCGGTCCCTGGTGCGAGAGGTCGTGGCAGAGGGCGGTCACGTCTGCTCTGGTGAGCAACGGCTGACCTGCCACACTGGTTTTGCCCCATCGCACTCACATACTCAGCAGCATGCGGGAAGTCGAGGATGCGCAACGCCAGGGGTGCCTGCAGGTCAATCAACGTCTGGCACCACTCAGCACCGTCCACCACCACGCCGACCTGGCCCGCCCGCTCAAGCCCACGCCGATGAAGTTCGCCCAAGGTTAGCCGACTGAAGCTCGCACTAGCCGCCAGGCGTGAAAAGTACGACAGCTCCTCCGTCTCAATCACCACCTCACCCGCCCGCTCCACGGCTGCTGCTACCTCACCAACCGCTAACGTTCGCACTTCGGTCCACTCGCCCTGCACGAGCGGCACCATGGCGCCATCAACGTGAAAGACCAACCGCTCAGGCCCACACGGTGGCGTCGGATAGTCCCGCTCGATCCGCTCAACCTCAGCCGTCTGGACAGCGACGGGTGCGGCCCCTGCGGCTTCCGTCAGGCGTCGTGCGGTATCGCGGCTGACCGTTGCCCCCGTAAACCAGGTGAGTTCAGCACTCGCTTGTTTTGAGACCCGTCGTGGCCCGTAGTTGTGCAGCGGCTTGCAGGATTTGGCGTGTGATTGGGATGCAGGTGAAATTGGGCGTATGGAACATTACACCATGAAATAGCGTTTGGAGTGCCATGTTCCCTTGCTGCACGAGCTTGACCAGTACTTCTAGCACACTCAACTCGCTTGTGGTAACCAAGCACATGATCTTATCCAGGGCATCCCATAATGGAGCCATCGCAGCAACAAATGGCTGAATGTCTTCAACGCGATAAATGATAATATTTGCATCGACATAAATGGAACCGCGAGATGGTACTATGAGCGTTCCCACGAATCACGCTCCTCGCGAATAAAAGCATCCACTTCTTCGGCGGTTTTGAACAACGTCCCTGGTTGATAGTGAGCTTGTGCAAGGCGTTCTGTAATTGTTAGTTGTTCGCTCGGTGCTCGCTCCGCTTGAGGTTG
Source organism: Herpetosiphonaceae bacterium (assembly GCA_013821605.1). Taxonomy (GTDB): domain Bacteria; phylum Chloroflexota; class Chloroflexia; order Chloroflexales; family Kallotenuaceae; genus JACDGP01. The sequence goes on along the minus strand of JACDGP010000020.1, from coordinate 16,940 downwards.
TGCGAGGTCTTGGGCAATGATTGCTAACAGCCGCAACCTTTCTGCTGATGGCAGCGGCTTAATATGTGTTACGTACAACTCATCCAGATGGCGTTCGATCATAATACACCTTTTGAATTGGGGTTCTGAACCGTTGCGTAACCGATCCGATTCGGATAGCTCCCCTGACATGATGATTTTAAGGTATTGTACTCTCCTATACCCATGTTACACTTGCCGCACGATAGCTTTGCTAACCACATCTATTTGAGGAACTCACATGACAGAGTCTGATGCAACGTCGCATTCCCTACCCATGGCCGCGATCCCGACTGGCACACAGCTGGCTCTTCAGATGCCGGCCGAGCCTACCGAGGCTGATCTCCAGTTTGCTCACCAGCTCGGCGTGAAGTATGTCGTACTGTGGACTGATGGTGCCCACGCCGGCTACGACTATTACGCCAGCCGTCGTGAGCTTTTCGAGCGCGCCGGGCTCACGATCTACGGCTTCGGCAACCTGGATGTTCATAATCAAGACGCGATTGTGCTGAAACTACCCGGTCGTGATGCCAAGGTTGAGCAGTACAAGCAGCATCTGCGCGCTCTGGGTCGTGCCGGCATCCCCTATACGACCTACGCCCACATGGCGAATGGCATCTGGAGCACCGACCCTGAGCCGACGCGCGGTGGTGCGCCCGCCCGCGCCTTTGACAAGGCGAAGGCCGAAAGCGGTCACTGGCATGGCCAGCGCTATTTCACGCCGCTGTCCCACGGACGTGTTTATAGTGAAGACGAGATCTGGGAAAACTTTGCCTCGTTTATTGGCGAGGTCGCACCGGTGGCCGAGGAGGCAGGGGTGCGCATCGGCATTCATCCCGATGACCCGCCCGGTGTGGATCTCGGCGGCATCCCGCGCTGCATCTTCGGCAATTTCGCCGGCTACAAGCGGGCCATGGAGCTTGCCGATAGCCCCAATGTTGGCGTCTGCTTCTGCGCGGGCTGTTGGCTGGAGGGTGGCGAGTTGATGGGCAAAGGGCTGCTTGAGTCGCTCCGTTACTTTGGTGAACAAGGCAAGCTCTTCAAGGTCCACTTCCGTAATGTCGACGCGCCACTGCCCCACTTCGTGGAAACCTTCGTAGACGATGGCTGCATGGATATGTACAAGGTCATGCGTACGCTGCGCGAAGTAGGCTTCAATGGGGTAGCCATCGCCGATCATATTCCGCTGATGGCCGGTGACCCGCGCATTGGCACGGCTTACACGGTCGCCTATATGAAGGCTTTGCTGCAGCGGGCGAACGAAGAGGTTGCTGCCGCTGTACCTGCGTAAGTTCCCTTTCGTCGCCAAGGGTAGTGGTCACGCTCCAGGGAGTTTACCTGTGAGGATGTGATGCTACCTCCGCGCCTTTGCTACTACTGCGACTGCTCATAGGCTATCCTGATCCAGCCGATCACCTCATCGTCAACATCTTCGACTGCTGAGAGCACGACGCGATGGGTCATTGCCCCACTGCTGGTGCCGGTTGCAGCTTGGAGCCGCTCGGTCGGTGTTATGCTGTGTAACTTCAGCCCCAAGTCAATGCGGGTGCGCGTCGCCGGTTGAATCGTGCAGAACTGGCGCTTGCGAAGGAGTGCCACGTAGGTGTTACGCGTCTCAAACCGCACATCAAGCCATTGTCGAGCAACCTCAACGATCCGCTCATAGATCGGACGGAGTCCTGCTTTGGCTCCAGCATATTGCTGCGCAAGCAGATCCTGCTCGCTGGCGCGTGCTTGCCGTTGGAACCGGAATGCCGACCAGACATCGTCAAGAGCGATCAATGTAGTTGCACCCATGCCAGCATTCGCGACCGTCTCCCAGCCCACATCTCGCGTCAGGCCTTGCTTGTCCTTCGCGTTGCCCTTTGGAAAGGCAATCCATAAGCGCCCATCCGGCTTCAACGCCTGGATCGCTACTGGAGCCGCGCGATCAAGCGTGGCTTTATCCTTCGCAAACAGTTGCACGACGTCATAGCTGTCTTTTGGCTGCTCCGCGACTTCGACACCTTCCGGCAGGGGCTCAAGCCGCTCGCGGTAGCCGTCCGGTGCGCGAAGCAGGAGGATATGCTGCCCTTCTTTGATGCCCAGCTTCTCAGCGAGCGACGTAGTCGCCATGATTGCTCCTCCGAATGATGGGGCATTTTACAATACCGACCAACTCAGTGAACAGCGAGGGATGCTACATCCACGCAGAGATGCCGCCCTTGCTGGACGGCACCTCCTCGTTAGCCTTACATGACCTATTGCATTAGCGTGCTGCCAAACCGGACACGCTGAGCGCCAGCCCACTTACACCATTGAGCGGGAGGAGGCTGCCATTGGTCTGCACGGCGAAGACACTGATCGTACTGTTGCCACTGTTGAGCACGTACAGGTAGTGACTAAAGCGGCTTAGTGCCATGTCAATCGGATGACTGTTGGCACCGGTTACGCCGGTGATACCGTCACTATTGAGCAGACTTAAGCTGCCGTTGCTGCCAACGCTATATCCCGAAATCGTGCCACTACCGGCATTCGCCGTGTAGGCATAGCGGCTGTTATCGGTCGCAACCAGCCAACAAGCTGCCGTTTGATGTGTCGGCACTGAAGCAGAGATGGCATGAATGGAGCCATTGTCATGCACCTGGTAGGACGAGGCTGCACTGGCGTTGGTGTTGCCCCCGGAGGCTTCCGAAACGAGTAACTGGCCGCGCTTGGTCCACGCAAAGCCAAAGGGCGTCATGCCAGATGATGGTGTGACGATTGGCCCATTCGCGATGCTGTTGTTGTCGATGGTATAGGTGTCAATGCTGTTGGTCGTCTTTTCGGTAACCACAAGCACGGTCCCGGCCGGATTGAAGGCGATTTGAGCGGGGCCCGCCGCCGCTGTGCTCAAGGGCCGCGTTGAGGCGGGCAATGGTGCGAGGAAACCTTCCTCGTTTTGCGTGAAGCCCGTGATGTTTCCCGTGCCACCCGCATTTAATACATACATGAGTTCACCATGGACCGCAATACTGATCGGGGTTACACCACCGGAGGCGATGGTTTGGGTTAAGTGCAGGCCGTCAACGCCGATGGCGAAGACTGAAACGGTATTGCTGCCGGCGTTGACCGCGAACAGCCATTGCTTATCCTCGCCCAGCACCAAGGCGCCTTCCGAGCCGAGACCAGCTCCGGTACCTAGGCCACCGGTTGCAACAGTGTTTTTGAGCGTGAGGCTACCATCGGCGGCACGCTTAAAAACCACGACTGCATTCCCGGTTGTGGCGTTGGTGAGTGTATAAACTGCGCCGACTGTGGGCGTGGCGGCACTGGCGCTGCCAGTGTTCAACACAAAGGTGGGTACGACGAGCATGAGCGCGAACAAGATCATAGCGGGACGGGCAAAAGCGCTAGGCTTCATGAGTGATTCCTTCCTATACGGTAACGAATTCCTGCGGTTTGGCGTACGTTTCCTATGAGGCTCTTCCCCTTTCCCGATGCTCTCGCCAGATCAGAGCATCGTCATGTGCTAAGCTCCTGTAGCATAGGCGCGCTGCATTAACGTGTTCTAACCAAGACCTTACAGAAAAAGAAACATCGAAAGTTGACACCGTTCGTTATACTGATCACAGTCTCATACAAGAGCCTCACGCCATGACCATGACAGCTCTCAACCCTAGCTCGCCGCCGGTGGAGGAACGTTCTACCGCTAATCTGACGATCATGCTTGATCAACCGGATGCCATGCATCTTGCCGTCAGCCTAAGCGGTGCGGGTCCGGTGGTGGGCCCGGTGGTCGTGCCCTATGATGCTGCACTGCTTGAGCAGCTCGGTGCGCAACTGAGCACTACACCTACCCTCCCACGCGACCAACAACAAACGCTGGGGGTGACGCTGGGCGATCTGTTGCTGCCGCCGGCGCTGATACGACCGGCCTTTCAAGTGCTGTGGCGCGACGTGGCCACGCATAACGGCTCGTTGCGCCTGCGGCTGCAATGCAGCCTACCGGTGCTAGCTGTACCACCGTGGGAATACCTGCAGGTGCCGCTGCTGCCGGATGGCCCACCTTTGGCATTGCTCGGCGACCCGCGCATCTCATTTGTGCGGGTGGGCGGTGATCCACAGGATATTGTGCTGCCCGTTACCGACGACCATTTGCCGCTTGATGTCTTGTTGGTGTTAGCCGAGCCGCCCGATCAACCGCCACTTAAGCTCCAGCAAGAAGAGCAGCGTGTCGAAGCCGGTTTACAGCAGTTGCCCGCTGGGGCACTCATACAATTACCTGTTCTCAAGCAGGCACGTTGGCCGGATCTTCAGACTGCCCTGGCCGGTGATCGCCATGTCGATCTGTTGCATTTCGCTGGTCATGGTTATTTTTCCGGTGGCAGCACGGGCCTCATCTTTCACGACGACGAAGATCCCAACACCAGCCATCTGGTCACTGCCGACGATCTGGCAGCAGAATTCCACGGCAAGGGTGTGAAGGTCGTCGTGCTATCCGCCTGCGAGTCGGCACGCGTAGACCGGGGTGTTTGGAATGGCGTCGCGCAGCAATTGCTCGCTGCAGGAGTTCCTGCTGTCGTTGCGATGCAGTTCCCGGTGGGCGATGATGAGGCGCGTGCCTTTGCCGCTGGCTTTTATACGGCCCTGGCTACCGGTTCGACCGTCGATGTTGCCGTCGCCGAGGGGCGTTTGCGTATGGCCGGTAGCGTCCCGCTGACGACTGGCTGGGGCTGCCCCGTGATCTATATGCGCACTACCGAAGCACGGCTCTTCCACTACAGCACACCGTTGACGGCAGCCTTGGAGCAGGCTCAAGCCGCGCTGGTGGTTAACCAAGCGATCAAACATATCGCCGGTAGCGTGATCGGTCTCGACCTCGGTACCGTCGTGGTAGAGAATGGCCAACTGGTTGTTAACCAACAGATCGATGCTGTTGAGCAATCTGGCACCGTCGTTGGTCTACGTGTTGTGAATCTGGATCTCCACAGTGATGGCAAAAATGGTGGGGCGGATGGTCATACGAATGGTTCCGTACCTGATTCGGCGGCAACGATGCCACCGCCGCGTCCCGCCGATCCGGTGGCTGCAGCGCATCTTGAGCCGGTCGAAGCTGCGCTAACTCCCACCGTCACCACTGCGAGTGTTGCAACCACCACGGCTGCTGCGCTCCCAGCAAACTTGATGGCGACGTCTCCCGCTGTCCAGACCCTGTTTGCAGAAACGAGCAACTTTGTCGAACGCCCGACGATCGAGCGTGAGATCAACGAGTTTTTGACGGTACGCAATCGCATGTTGGTCATTGTCGGACCGCCCGGTTCTGGCAAAACCGCCTTGGGTGCTTGGCGCGTTGCCCAATCGGCTACGACGGCGTATCCTTGGCTCTACCATTTTTGCGGCGTTGACGACGGCGATAATCCCCAGGATTTCATTCAACAGTTGGCCAATCAGATCAAAACGTTGCTGCCGAACTATACCGTCGCGGCACCTTCCGCCACCGGTACTACAACGCTGATCTTGCAGAGCAACGTGCAGGTTGCGACGAATCGTGGCAACGTCGAAGGTATTCATACCGGCGACATTAATCTGGGCGAAGTCCATCCTCGCGAAGCGTTTCGTCGTTTGATCCAGCAGCCTTTAAAGGACTACCGGCGCGAACTTGGGCCAGATAATCAGCCGGTGCCACTGGCCATTATGGTTGATGCGTTGGATCGGGCGTGGGAGTGGGATGGCGGTCAATCCGGCAACATCGTGACACTGTTGAGTGAAGTCCAGGACATGCCACCCTGGGTCAACTTCATTTGCACGGCGCGTCCAGGAGCAGCAGTGCAAACCTTGCGGACACATGGCGGTGTACGAGTGTTGAACCTGGGCCAAGATGTCGTGACAACCATCAACGACATCACACACTATTTAAGTGTGGAATGGAACGAGCGGCTGCAGGCCGGGGCGCGTACGAAGCTCAACATGTTGTTGCAAGCTACTGAGCCCTATGCTTCACTTACGACTGATAACCGGCTGCCGGCTTTAATGACCAATGTAGCTGCTGCGACCGAAGGATCATTCTTATACGCTCGGCGCTTTGTCGATACGCTCCATAGCGCCTTAGGTAGCACCGGCAGCCCGGAAGGGATCGACCCGGCCACCTTGCTCCAACACCCCGAGCAGCTTGATGCTGCACTGGTGAGTGCCTATAGCGATGTGCTGGTGCAGCTCCACCATAATCTGGATGCGGTGCCCGATGCCACAGATGAAGCGGTCCTCGCTGGGCTGGCGATCACCTTCGCTCCGCTCAGCGAGCATCTGTTGGCGCTGCTCACCGGCTGTGCTCAAACAGCAGTACACACGTCGCTCGAACGATTGAACAGCGTCCTTGCTCCTCCATCCATGACGCAGCCCGCGCTGTATGCCTTATACAGCCGTTCCTTTGCCGATTATCTACGCACGACCTTACCCGAGACAGGTCGGGTGTGGGATCGCGGGCTGGCAGAGGTGCTGGAAGCTCAAGCGGATAACGGTGACAGCGAGATGAGTAGCTACCGTGCGCACTATCGGTGGCGTCATCTGCAACGCGGCCTACAACTCGGTATCACAACTGCCCCTGCCGGCACAGCGGCTGGGGTGAGGGTAGTGCCGCTCCTGACCGACCTGCAGCAACTCGAGGATCAAGTCCCAGATCCGCTCTTGCGCGCGCGGGTCTTGCGTGCTCAAGCGCTTGCATTGCTTGATCCCGGTACGATGCGCCCCAACGCCTGGACTACTGCTGTTGCGCTCCTCAAATCGGCGGAAGCCGGGATCATGCGGGCACGTGCCCTTGCGCCCTTGCGGCGCGGCCGGCGGCTGTACTTCACCGACCGTCAACGTTCACCGCAAACGGAAGTGGCCTTGGAGGAGCTAGAGCGGACACTGCTCGCGCAGGGCGACGCGTACACGATCATTGCGGAGCAGTTGCTCGGCACCGACGAAATGCGACCAATCCCGCATGGTGGGCCGTTACGCAGTTTAGTGGTGCTCTGGGGTATGTTGCTACGCCTGCCGGCGTTGTTGTATAGCGCAATTCCGCTGCTGCGCTCGGGTCTTACCTTAAAGGATCTCGCCTTAGGCTGTCCATGGCTCTGCCGGGGCCGCGATTGGAGCGTCGTACGACTGCTGGTACGCTCCCTGCGTTCTTATACCAGAGCAGTGGTCATCGCCGACCGGCGTGGTGATACGGCGAGCGTGGAAGAGCTTCATGATCGTATCGGCCAGATATATGTGCGTTGTGATGCGTTGTATGGTGCTGCTACGGCCTTTAATGATCTGCTTGCCAGCACTTCTACTATTGACCGGCCATGGCAAGAAGCGTTATGGCGTTTGCGCCTGGGTGAAGTCCTAGCGCGGCTGGGTCAAAGTGGCCGCGCCGCCCCATTGCTCGAAGCGGCCTTACGCCAGTTTATGGCGCAGGATGCTCCGATGCCTCAGGCGCGAACCTGCAATGCGCTAGTCTATACATATGTGCATCAGGCACAGCTGCTCCGGCTCCATGGCGACGAGCAAGGTGCTGCCAACTACGAAGATCTGGCTCTGCGTCGTGCCGAAGATGGGGTGGTGGCATGGAACCACTTGAGCACACTGGAAGGTGATGACGTCACGCAAGTGGATCCGGCTGCCGGGCGTAGCCGTCTGCTCGGTACGGTTTGGAGCTTACGCCAAACCAATGTCTTGGCGGAAGAACAGCAACTGCGTGCCGACGGCTTGCTTGATCGCTCGATCGAACGTCACTTTCCGCAGCGCTTCGAGCATCCCCTGCTCTACTGGTTTCAGGCTGCGGCGATTGTTGTTAACCCGCTCTTGCTGCTGGTTGGTCTGCTTTGGGCAATACAGCTGCCCAGCACACTTGAATTCGTGCCAGCGCGTACCAAGACCATCCTTCAGCCGCCGCTCGTTGATCTGCGTGGATTCCCAGACAATCTAGTAGGAACCCATAGCTCGGTGAAGGGCGTTCAGGCGTTAACGCTGGTCCAGAGCACCGCGAGCGACAGTGGCGAGATCATCCTAAAGACCGGCAGCCCGCTCGTGTATGCCAGTACAACATTGCTGGCGATTGGCCGAGGCATCGTCATTGCCATCTTGCTGTATACCCTCGGTGGTTTGCTGTTCATCCTGATCTCCGAACCAAACAAATTCCAAAGCTACCGCCCTGGGCGTCTCATTTTGCGCGCAGAGATGATCATCTGGCGCGGCACGCCGATCAGTGGCAGCCGCTGGCGTACCTGGCGCACACTCTTCCTGCGCTCGCTGACCTCGATCCAGCGCCGGATCGGCAGAGGCTTATTGCCCAACCCGACGCTGCCCGAGACAAGCGAACCCGCTGAAGTGCAGACTGAGCGACGGCTCGCCTATTCCGACGTCAAAGCGACACTGGTGACGGAGCGCCGCGTCAACGGTCTGGTGGTCTATGATTTGTCGGAGCGCGTGCTGCTGCCGGAAACGCCCACGGCACCAGCACTCGTAATCGATGGCTCGGTCGCGCGTTACGACGAGTTGGTGGGGGAGCTTGCGCACCGTATTGTCGCACCCCAGCAGCGACTGGCCGGCGATCTCGTCCGTTCGGTAGCCGGTAGTTTATTCGTGCTCACGATCATTGGCATCGGTCTATTTCTGGCGTTGATCACCTTCTATCCCACGGTCATGCTGCTGCGTCCCGGCAACGGCCCCGTTCATCTTACCGAGCTGTATATTCTGGCGACCCCGGGGTTGCTGCTCCCATTATGCTGGGTTTTTGTCTGGCAACCACTTGCGAGTTTGACGGTCCGTTATGTGAGTCGTAGCTGTGCCCTCCTCGCAGTAGCGATTGCACTCGCTATCAGTGCTGCGCTCTTCTGGGGTGTGGATCTATCGCGTGTTGGTCTTAATCCCGACCTGTTGCTGCCGCTGCTGGCCATTGCATTGGCGCTCACTGCCCTGGGCTTGCTACGTCTGCGCCACCACTACGCCACGCGCGAGACCGTGCAGGATCGAGCTAGCACGAGGCTCCTCGCGCTCCTTGCGCTCGTGCCACTGCTCTTTTGCATGTATCACGTATGGAACGATGGTCTCTGGTACCGCAACCTGATCTTGGGAAATCGAGCACTTGAGCTTGCCGGTGGCGATCCGTCGTGTAAAGATTTCCAGTGCCCAGCCCTACAGGAGGCGGACCGGCGCTATGCACGTATGATCGAACTGCGTGGTGCTGATCCGGAGGGCTATGGCGCGCGTGGCTTTACGGCGCTGCGCGCGGGTGCGACGATCGGTGCAGCCGGGTATTTTGAGCAGGCTCAGAACCAGTTGCCACGCTTCTATGGGGCAGCGCGGCGAAATCTCGCGGCGAGCCTAGGCGAAGTGTACGCACGTCAGGCTCAGGGTGGTGCTGGGATTACTCCCGCCACTGCCTTCAGCGCCGCGCTTTACAGCTACCGCAGCGCGGTGCTGCCACAGGTTGCCAGGACGGTCGACACATTTCCGGTCCCACGAGGTTTCGCCCAATGCTTCGCCACGAGCACCTCGAATGCTCCACCACTCGAGGTGCTACGCTTGAACTCGGGTGATACGCAGTACGCCCTACAGTATGCCGATATCTGGTATAACAGGGCCGTCCAACAACTCACCGCGTTTGAGCATCCGAATGTGCCCGTAACGAATTATTACGTCTCCAATCCGTTGACTGCGAGCGAAAAGGTCAGTGATACCGCTGGCGTGAGCCGCCCTTTCGATTGTCGGCCGATTCGTGCTTGGGAAGATTTGGGCACCGCGATTCGGCTTTATACGGCCATTGCTGATGCACCGGCGAGCAACACGCAAGCCCACTATGATAGTCTCATGGGCTTGGCTGCAGCTTGGCTGGAACGCGGCAATGTTCCGGTGACAATACGTCCGGTCGACGCTCCCGGAGCCCACGCTTCCTATATGGAGGCGCAAGCGGCGTATCGTCGCGCGACGCTGGTGCAGCCCGCCGATCCTGAGGCCAACGCCGGCGTAGCCTGGACTGCAATGTTGCTGGACGCCTGGGATCAGGCGCAGTATCCACTCTTACAGGCACATCTCAACGCGCCACAAGACCCGCGCTATCCAACGTTCAGCGGCTTGGCTTGGTGGTTGCAAGGCGAGCAGATTCCGGCGGCACCCAGTGGAGCGCTACGGGCTGGCTACCAACGGCTGCTCTTGCATGCGGTTGAGCAATACACAATTGCCTTGACCCAAACCGAGTTAATTCAGCAAACCAAGGCGCTCAAGTCGACTACTCCCACGCGTGGGACGCTTGGTCAATATTACGCGACCCGTTCGATCTTGTACTACAACCTACGGAAAACGCCCGCGCTTAACAATGTTTCGAGCGCAGTTGATGATATTGCTCGCAGCGATCATGAGGCAACCGTCGGCTATCGCGATATGGTGGATCTGCCGGGCTGTCTTACCGAGAATTACGATATTTGGATACAGCGCGCAATCCGTGATATGGACCAAGCGATTGATGCGGCGACCATTGAGCAGCGGGGCTCCCCAACCCCTCAACAACCATTGCCGGAGCTGGTCGCCTATCATTATTGGCGTGGACGGCTCCATATGGCCCTGGCCCTGACGTGGCAAGGACATAGCTGCGGCTCCCATCCCTGGCGTACGATCTTGCCCGAATACAGCGCTGCCGTTGATGATTTTACCGCCGGTACCGAGACCGACCCGGACCCTAAGCGTGCGCAAAGCTACGGCACCGAATGGTTGAATTGGAGCCAATATTTGGCTCACAATGCTGCTCGTCTGGCGCTGGCGGAAGCCGCGATTGCCCAGGCGCTCGATCATCCGGCAGATAGCGCGGCAGCATATGAGCGGGCGCGCGAGGAGTTGCAGGCCGTCGATGTCGCTGATCCAACCGCTAACGACTCGGGACCACAGCCTGATTACTTCTTGCTGAGCGGTTTCGTGGCGCTAGCCACCGGCCAGCCGATCATGAATACGCATACCCGGAACTCCGTACCTTTGACAGCTGCCCAAGCCTATGAGCAGACGATCCATGATGTGGCGAATCTGCCAAAATCGGTCCGTACGGCGCTCTACACCGATCTGCTCCAAAGCCTCAATCGCCTGCTAGCAACGACTGGACTGGCGGAAAGTGTGCGACATAACGTGTGGAGTATCCAGTCGTGTCTGGGACAGGCGAAGGTGGGGCGCGTCGATCCCGACACGATCAGTTGCGTGCCGAAGTAGCTGCGCTCGCTTAGGCGGCTCGCAAAAGCATGCTAAAGGTACTGCCGTGTCCTTCGCGCGATTCGACCCAGATCCTTCCGCCATGGCGTTCGACCAGATGCTTGGCAATCGCTAGCCCCAGGCCGGTGCCACCACTGTTACGGGTCCGCGCCCGGTCTACTTTATAGAATCGCTCAAAAACCCGCTCGATCTCCCGACTAGGGATACCGATGCCGGTGTCGGTCATAGCTACCACAACCCACGTGTCACCCTCGACCTGCTGCAGTTCACGGGCGACGCGTGGTGTGGGAGCTGGAGTCGCCGGACACACCTGGATCGTGATCATGCCACCATCCGGGGTGAACTTGATCGCGTTGTGCAATAAGTTCAGCAAGACCTGCCCGATCCGTTCGGCATCGATCATCACAAGTGGCAAATCTGCTCCACAGGTGGTATCAATATGCAGCCCGCGCCGCTCGGCCTGCGGTCGTAAACGCGTGACCGCGCGCTCGATGACCTCACATATGTCGATTGGCTCAAGCTGCAAGGCCGCGCGTCCCGACTCGATCTGGGCTAACTCGCGTAGCTCATCAAGTAACTGCGTCATCGCCTCAGTTTCATCGTTGATTTGCCCGACCATCCGGCGCGCCACCTCGGGTGGTGGATCGCTGGCCAACGTATCAACAAGCAGGCGGATCGAGGCCAGGGGCGTACGGAGCTCGTGTGAAATATTGGCAACAAGTTCGCGCCGCGCTCGCTCCAACTGTACGAGCTGCGTCAGATCACGCACCACGATCACGCCACCCCCGATCATCGGGGGCAGCGGCTGGCAGGTGAGCATCAGCCGGCGCTGCGAGAGGATTGGTTGCAGGGTCGTGGTTTGCTGCTCGCCAGTCGCCAACGCATGGGTGATCAGGTCGTCGGCGTAATAGTCGCGCAACACGGTGATTAAGCTCTGGTTGATGATATGGTCGAACTGCGCTTCTAGAATCTCGCTCAACGCCGGGTTGGCAAACGAGATCCGCCGGTCGGCTTCGAAGATCAACAAGCCCTCGACGAGACTGCTGCCAATCGCCTGGAGCAACCCTGGCAGCTTATCAAAGGCGGGCGGTGGTGGCGACGGAGGAGCCACCGCTCGCGCGAGTTTGCGCCGAAGCTGTAGGGCCCAGACACCTAGGAGCAGGAGCGCGACGAGCAGTGCGCCGCTTAACCACCACATCAGCTATACTTACGAGTGCGCCGGGGCCGGCACATCTTCGGGGCTCTGAAAGCGGTAGCCGATACCACGCACCGTGGTTACATACTCGGGCTGAGATGGGTCACGCTCGATCTTTTCTCGTAGCCAGCGGACATGTACATCGACCGTGCGCGAGTCACCGATGAACTCGTAGCCCCACACGCGTTCGAGCAACAAATCGCGCGACAATGCCATGCCACGATGACGCATCAAGCACGCCAGTAGATCGAACTCCTTGGCCGATAAAACGACTTCTTGGTTCCCGCGCCACATACGGCGCGAACCGGTATCAACTTTAAGTTCGCCGCTTTGAAGCAGTTCGCGTTGCAGCCCTGCAGTGTCGCGCTGGCCGCGCCTTAAGATCGCCCGCACCCGCGCCAGCAGCTCGCCCAGGCTAAAGGGCTTGATCACATAATCATCGGCTCCGAGTTCCAAGCCGGCGATGCGATCTACCTCGTCCTGGCGGGCCGTCAGCATCAGGATCGGCACCGCCGACTCAGTTCGTAGAATGCGGCAGACCGAAAAACCGTCGAGCCGGGGCAGCATGACATCCAGGATCACTAAATCTGGCTGCGAACTACGGGCCAGTTCCAGACCTTGCACACCATCGGTCGCGTGCAACACCGTATGGCCTTCGCGCTCAAGGTTATAGCGCAACGTCTCGCCCAGCACCGCCTCGTCTTCGACCAGTAAAATCGTTGGCATAGCAGTATTGTAACAGGTTGCAGCAGGGGCGACCTTAACCCCTTAGCTAGCTTGGTTGAGCAACCACTCCAAGGCGAGCAGGTAGCCGCGCCAGCCCAGACCGACGATCTGCCCGGTAGCAATCGGTGCGATCACCGAAGTATGTCGAAAGGCCTCGCGGGCATACACATTCGAAAGATGCACCTCGATCACCGGTAGCTTAGTCGCCGCGAGTGCATCGCGCAGAGCATAGCTATAGTGTGTCAGCGCACCAGCGTTGATGATAACGCCGTTGCTCTGCGCTGCCTCGGCCTGGATGAGGTCGATCAACGCGCCTTCGTGGTTAGACTGAAATGTACGCAGCGTGGCACCCGCAGCCGTTGCATGACGTTCGAGGGTAGCATTAATCTCTGCCAGCGTCGTGCTGCCGTAGATTTGTGGCTCGCGTGTCCCGAGTTGGTTCAAGTTCGGTCCGTGGAGCACAAGAAGATGCATGGCTTGCCTATGAACGGTTGCTATGTTAAATACCGGTGAGTGCGCGACCGTCTGATAACAGTTGCGGGATGATCTCCTGGCTGTGCGCCTCGCAATAAACCCGCAGCAACGGCTCGGTGCCGGAAAAGCGGATCAACAGCCACGAGCCATCTTGTAACAGAAATTTGTAGCCGCCCTCCGTGGTCTTTTTGACAACCTGCAGTCCGCCTAAGTTCTCCGGTTGGGCATCGGCTACACGCTGCACAATCGCCGGGCGCTGCTCCGACGGGTAGCTCATGTCGATGCGGTCATAAAAATGCTGCCCGACCTTGGTGAAGAGTTCTTCGAGCAGTTTCGAGGGTGTTTTATTGCGCTTGAGCATAAAGTCGATCAGATATAGGCTGGCCAGGATGCCATCGCGTTCAGGAATATGTCGGTCGAAGCCAAAGCCGCCCGACTCTTCGCCCCCGATGATCGCCTTTTGCTCGATCATCTTTGGTCCGATATACTTGAAACCGACGGGTGTTTCAAAGACCGGCACACCATAGAGTTCGCCCAAGCGGTTGATCATCGAGGTTGTGGAGATCGACTTGACCATCGCGCCGCGCCAGCCCCGCACGTCAAGCAAGTAATAGGCGAGCAGGCCAAAGACCTGGAGTTGGTTAACAAAGCGTCCTTTTTCGTCCACCAGTCCGACGCGGTCGGCATCACCATCATAGGCGATCCCGATGTCGGCCCCGCTTTCTTTGACCACCTTTTTGAGCTTGCTTAAGTTAGAGTCGATCGGCTCGGGCGCGCGAATGCCGGGAAAGGTTGGATTACGTTCAGCGTTGAGCGGGATGACTTTGGTTGTGCCACCATCTAAGAGCTGCGGCAGGTAACCGGCCCCGGCACCATACATTGAGTCCACGATAATGGTTTTGCCCGCACGTTTGATGCTGTCAAGATCAACAAGACCACCGAGCTGCTGCATATAGGACGGCATTGCATCGAACCTTTCGACCAAGCCGCGCTTCTCAGCTTCAGCGAGCGGCAGTTGCTTGATCGGGTTTGCCTCTAGCTTGCCTTCCAGACGGTCAACGACCTCTGGTGAGGCCGAGCCTGCATATTCCGGCTTGTATTTAAAGCCATTATCGGAGCCGGGATTATGCGAGGCCGTTATGATTGCGGCCCCGCCCGCGCGCTTTTGCAGAATCGCAAACGAGATCACCGGCGTCGGCGTCGGCTTCCCCGTAAGATACACATGAATTCCATTGGCAGCCAGTACCTCGGCACAGGCAGCAGCGAAGCGATCCGAACCAAAGCGGGTGTCATAACCCACGATTAAGCCGCGCTCGGCCAGATGTGCCTCGTGCAGATAATCGGCTACAGCTTGACTCACCAGCCGTACATTCGCAAAGGTATAGTCTTCGGCAATGACCGCGCGCCAGCCGTCGGTACCGAATTTGATGGTTGTCATGGCAAATCCTCCTTAACCTGCTGGCTGCGTTGCCACATTAAAGACTGTCCCCGGTGCAACGATTGCACCCGCCGGGAGCGTGGTTCCTGCCTGAATCACCGCGCCGTCACCAACTAATGCACCCTGTAGTTGCACACCGGCTCCAACATAGCAATTATAGCCGAGGATGCTATCGCTAATGGTTGCGCCGTGCTCGATCATGCATCCGTCCCACAGCGCACTACGCGTGATGGTGGCACCGGCAAACACGTGTGTCTCCCGACCGAGCATGAGCGGCCCGGTGAGGCGTGCTCCTGCCGCAATGATCGCCCCAAAGCCGAGCGTGAGCGGGCCTGTCACGATGGCGTCGGCGGCCAGGCTCACCTGTGCTTCGGCCCATTGCCCGGCCTGTAGCATGGTGCCAGGTGGCGTCCCCAGCAGACCTGCCAGTAGCGCGGCTTGACCACGAAAATAGCCCCGTGGCGTACCAACATCTACCCATTGGTGGGGCAGCGTGGCCGCAAAGACCGGTACGTCGGCGGCGATCAGCGCCGGAAAAAGGTCAGTTTCCCACATGGCAACTTCGCCCTGCACTAGATGATCGAGTACTGCTGGATCGATCAGATAGGTGCCGGTGTTGATCGTGTTGGCCAGCGCTAGTCCGGCGGCGGGCTTCTCCTGGAAGCAGCTAACCCGCCCGGTTGCATCACTGACGACTACTCCGCAACCGCTGGGATCAGCGACCTCACCAACCGCAATCGTGGCCTGTGCGCCGCTAGCGGTGTGGCTCTGCCACAGTGCCTGGAGATCAAGATCGGTTAAGTTGTCGCCGTTCACGATGACGGTCGGCCCGTGTAACTGCGCCCGTATGTTGCGCACAGCGCCGGCCGTTCCGAGCGGGACCGGTTCTTGTATTGCTCGCACCGGCAGCCCATGCCAATGACGCAAAAAAGGCTCAAAGGCGGCGGCCGCATACTGCATCGCGAGGATGACTTCTTCAACTCCGCCCGCCGCGAGCCAGCGCAGAATATGAGCCAAGGTTGGCCGATTCGCCAGTGGTACTAGCGGCTTCGGCGTGGTCAACGTCAGGGGCCGTAAACGCGTCCCTTGTCCACCAACGAGTATGACAGCTTGCACCGGTCCGCGCCTTAGAGAACGTCGCTACGGCCGTGGGAACGGAGTTGGTCGACCAGTTTTTTGACATCCTGGGCGCGTTCGCGGGGCGCAATGAGCAGCACGTCGCCAGTGTCGATCACCAGGAAATTTTCAAGGCCAACGGTAGCAATCAGGCGATTCCCATCACTATAAATCAGGGTGCCGGTCGTATCGACATGAATATGGTTCGCCTGGACGACGTTGCCAGCGCTGGAACTATTGGCGAGGCTGGTGAGGGTATTCCAATCGCCTACGTCATTCCAGCCAATATCAACCGGAATCACCGCCATCTGCTCGGCCTGCTCCAGCACGCCATAGTCGATGGTCGTATTGGCAACTTGGTCCCACACGCCCTCAAACGCCGCCGGCTCGTGCGGCCCACCCCGTGCTTCGATCGCCATCAGTTGATCATAGAGCTGCGGCATATAGCGTTGAAAGGCCTGCATGATGGCGTCAACCCGCCATACGAAAATACCGGCATTCCAACTATAGCCACCATCGCGCAGATATGCTTCGGCATGCCCGCGATCCGGTTTCTCCACGAAGCGCGCGACGCGGTAGGCGCTAAAGACGCCGACCTCACGTAGCAGCGAGCCGCGTTGGATATAACCAAAGCCGGTATGTGGCTCATCGGGCGTGATACCAAGCGTGACCAGGAAGCCTTGCCTGGCAACCTCAACCGCAGCCTGCAGGGCGGCGTTAAAGGCGGCGACATTGCGAATCAGATGATCGGCCGACAGCACGACCATCACCGCCTCTGGGTCCTGCCGCTTG
>JACDGP010000143.1 GCA_013821605.1 Herpetosiphonaceae bacterium | reverse complement strand
GGGGCCTCTACTGCAGCTAGACCTTAACTGTCGCCAACACCTCAGCGCAAGCGAGCGCCTCTTCGCCTACATAGCCATGATCTTCATAGGTCCACCACGCCGACAGCACGGCTAACGCCAGTCCCCAGTCCCGCACACGTGCCCGCTCGAAGCCGAGCTCTTCCCCGAATTGATCGACCCGCCGTTGCAGGATCGCGCGTGCCTTCGCTCCTGCAACCGGATCGGGAAGCTGGTTATGTAAAAACGCGCCGACCTCATAGCCCGGATCGCCAACCAGCCCTTTCGGGTCAATCGCCAGCCATGGGTCGCGCTCTGCCGCCAGTATATTTTCGTGGTGCAGATCACCATGCAGTAGCACCGGCGCAACCTTCGCGCTCAGTAATTGTGTAAACAGCGTTTCGGCCTGCTCGACCAAGGCTCGTGGAAATGGACCGGTCGTGCCATCGAACTGGGCGCGCAATCGTTGGAGCCCTGCCGCCCACTTCGCGACCGAAGGAAAGATATGCTCCGGTGGCACCGGTCGCCACAACTGGCGCATAAGCTGTGCAGCAATCGAGGTTGCCGCTTCGTCGTCACCTAACTCGGCAAGCGAGGTTCCGGGCATGGCGCGCTCCAACAGCAAAGCACCCTGGTTGCAGTCAAATTGGAGCAGCCGTACGATCCCATCGCCGGCATACAGCCGCAAGGACTCGATCTCGCTCATCAACTCGGGATGGGGCACCCCGACTTTGAGAACGACCGCCGTGCCATCCGTACGCACCCCCGGCGCGGCATAGTTATATGACAAAGGGGCAAACGGTGCTCCGATCCGTAGTGACCAGCGCTGCTCACAATCGGCAATGATCGTCGGCAGACGGCGCAGCCAAGCCACACCGTCTGCCCCATGCACTTCAACTATCCGTTGCGCAAATCGCTCAGGAACCATCACACCAACGCGCCGGACCGCTTAGAACTCCGCGACGGCCGGAATGATCTCCCGACCAAAGGTTTCAAGCGGCGTGAGCTCCTGTACATTGGGCATACTGACGATGAGATGCTGAAAGCCCAGCCGGCTAAGGTCGCGACACGTATCAACGAACTGCTGCGTCGTCATGGTATTGAGATTCACCTGGTCAAGCGCGGTTTTCTCGATCTCCTCATACGGTCGTCCGACGTCCTCGCAGTGCTGCTTAAGCACATCCAACTTGCCGCGCAACGTATCATCGCCTACGCGCGCAAACAGGTTGCAGGCATCGCCATACTGCGCGACGAGCCGCAAGGTCTTCTTTTCGCCCTGCCCACCGATCAGAATAGGCGGATGTGGCTTGCTCAGCGCAGGGGGACTGTTAAGCGTTTGGGCCAACTGGTTGTGTTTGCCCTCATACGGTTCAATCTTGCCCGCCCACATCTGGTGCGCGATTTGGAGCGCTTCTTCGAGCAGCTCAAAACGGTCTTTCGTTGGCGGAAACGGAACACCTAAACCACGCGATTCCTGTTCATTCCACCCGGCCCCAATCCCCAAATAAGCCCGCCCACCCGAAAGCACATCCAGCGTCGTCACCGTTTTGACGAGCAGCCCCGGATAGCGATAATGCACGCCCGTCACCATGGTGCCAAGCTTCGCCCGCTTGGTAACGGCGGCCAGGTAGCTCAAAGCACTATAGCCTTCCAACATCGGATCTTCGGCCGGACCGACCATCTGTATTTGGAAGAAATGATCCATGACCCACAGGCTGGCGAAGCCCGCGTCATCCGCGGTCCGCCCGATCTCGGCCAAGCGTGAGCCAATTTCGGACGCACCACCCGGCCACGTGAAGGAAGGGATTTGTAATCCAATTCGCATACCAGACTCCTTTAAGCGAGCAAGAGCTACTACCAGTGTAGCACGATCAACCAGCGGTCCGGCAAACCTCGCTGCTCGTCATTGTTCGAGGGACTTCCACCCAGCTCGGTCGCGCCTGCTTGACGACCGCTCCGACACCAAGTAGAGTGAGTGCGCTAGAATGAGGGTAGCTATGAAGATCGTCGGAACCCACCACGTCGCCTTGGTAACGCCAAACTTTGATCGACAACGCGAGTTTTATGTTGAACGGCTCGGCTTACCGGTAGTGGGCGCCTTTCACGGCCGCCGGATTGTGTTCATCGATACCGGCAGCACGACCATCGAACTGATCGAGCAGGACAAGGCACATGCCGGCGCGGCTGGCGGCTGGGCACATTTCGCCTTCGAAGTCGCAGATGTTGACGCCACCTATGACGAACTGCGCAACCAGGGCATCGCGTTCCACGTTGTGCCCAAGGATTTCCCGCCCGAGGCTCCGGACGTGCGCATCGCCTTCTTCAAGGACCCCGACGGCAATGAGATCGAACTCGTCCAGCCGTTAGGCCAACGCTACCCGGCAGCCGAGCAGCACTAATGCGTCGGCCTACCGTCGACGCATCTTCCGGGCCGCGCGCCCAAGGCCAACGATCAGACCAACTCCGCCCAGGGCTGCTCCGCCGATCAAGCCCAGCACACCGACAGTCGCCGTAACGGCGATATGACGGGTACGGACCTCGGTCAACGTCGCTTGATGCTTGGCAGCCTGCGCCTGGTAATTGGCCGTCATCAGGAGTGTAGCTTCGGGCGATAGCACCGGCTGCGCTTTGGGATTCGGGATGGGCTTGCGGGAGCCGCATAAATTGGCATAGGCTTGCGTCACCTCGCCGCCAAAAAACAAGATTTGTGCCGAGAAGTAGACATAGAACAAGAAGGCGAGCACACTGCCGAAGACACCATATGCGGTCATCCCCGAGCCCAGGTACTTGAAATACAGTGTCATCAGCACCTGGCCAATAGTCCAAAGAATCCCGGTAAAAACCGCCCCAGGGATCACATCGCCCCATGCCACGAAGGTATCGGGCAGATATTTGAAGAGCAACGCGATAACGCCACTCGTCACACCGAAATGAAGCAGAGTGCCAACGATAGCCCAGAGTGGACCGAGTGGCAATCTGTCGGTGACACTCGTCAGAATTGTATTCAACACGGTCGAGACGAGTAGCAGAAAGGCGAGCCCCAGCACGAGGCTAAATGAGAATATTTTGTACCTAATGAAGCCCATAATGCCTTGACCTCGGGCTTCATTAGGTACATTCCAAATAATATTAAAAGCGTCATCAAGTTCACTGAAGACGCCGGAGGCGATAAACAACAATAAACCAACACCCAGGGCTGTCCCCAACACACCTTTATTAGCGGTGCGGATCGAAGCTCCTTTGAGCCCGTCGCTCAACAGCTGTTTCAGATTCGGATCATAGATCGACGCGCTCAACTGATTAATGATCTTGCCTTGCACGTCTTGGCCGAGGTGCGTCTGCGTCAGGAAAAAGGTTGCAACCGCCGTCACCAGAAACAAAAGCGGAAACAGCGACCCTAGCGTGTAATAGGACAAAGACGCGCCTAAGCGCAGGCAGTTATCGGCGTACCAATCATTGGCCGCTTGTCTTAGCACCGCTGCATACTGCTTCATCGTTATGTCCTCCGCGTTATCTTCTCCACGATAGCATACACCAGCTTGCTATGCACTACCGTACACAACTACGTATACAACCGATTGGCAAAGGATGCGGCTCGTTTATCTCTAAGTCCGCAACCGCTGGCGGATCCGTTCAATATCCGCCGGCGTTACGCCCGCCCGGAGCAAGTACTGCTCCGCACCACCGTATTCATGGTCTAGATGTTTCAAAATCGCCTGCATCGTCTCTGGCGCAGAGGACAGCCAGATTGCCGACTCGGCACGCCGCTCCACATCCGGCTCGGCATTTAACTCTTGGTCGAACAGTGGGCGGAGGTACTCCTGGCTCAACGCATAATCTGCGACGATCAGCTCATGCGGTACGCCGGCGACGGCCAGCGAGAGCGCCGTAATCAGACCTGTGCGATCCTTGCCAATATGACAATGGATCAGCACACCACCCGCTGGAGCATTGGCCAGGGTAGCCATGATTGCGGCGATACCGGGGCGAAAGCCATCTAGCATACGGAGGTTCATCACTTCCAACGATCGCGCGGCGTCCACCGCCGTGATCATCGCCCGATCTGCCCCAGCAGGCAATGGTGCATGCACATAGTTCAGGCCATGTGTCTCGGTCACGTGTCCTCTAAATGGACTAGGATCCAAGGCTAATTCCTGCGCATGCCGCAGATCAATAATCGTCTTGATGCCATAGGCCCGCAGCGCATCCTGCCCTGCCCTCGTGAGCCGGTACAAATTGTCGGCCCGCACCAGAGCCTGCCAGCGTGTCGTACCACCATCCGCCGTTGCGTATCCCCCGACATCGCGAACATTGTAGCAGGCGTCCCAGCTGAGACGCTGCTTGGCCTGTAGCTCCGTGCTCATAAATGATGCTTCCTCGTAAATATAAAGCGGGGTGAACACGCTGTCCACCCCGCACTCCGTGCCCGACGCTTAAGTCGTGGCCTAGCCTGCCGCTCTTAGGCTTCTGCCGGCTCCGGCGTTTCCTCCAGCTTGTCAACTTCGAGCGGCTCATGCTTGGTGAAGATCAGGTGACCGTTGACGGCATCCACCATGATCGTATCACCGGAGCGGAACTCATTCGTGAGCAACGAGCGCGACAACGGTGTTTCGATCATCCGTTGGACCGTACGGCGCAACGGTCGGGCTCCATAAATCGGGTTATAGCCTTCCTTGACCAGCAACTCTTTGGAAGCCGGCGTGAGCTCTAGTGTGATCTGCTGCTCCAGCAATCGGTCGGCCACCTCAGTCGCTTGCAGCTCTACGATCTTGGTCAGGTCTTCCATCTGCAACGCATGGAAGATGATAATATCGTCGATGCGGTTCAGGAATTCGGGTCGGAAGGTCTTTTTCAAGCCTTCATCTACGCGCTTGCGCATCTCCTGGAGGTCGATCCGGTCGGCGTTCCGGCCAAACCCTAGCGTCCCGGCACGAATCTCATCGGTGCCCACATTCGAGGTCATGATAATGACGACATTGCGGAAATCGACCGTATGGCCCTGACCGTCCGTCAGGCGACCGTCGTCCAGCACCTGCAGCAAGGCATTGAAGACATCCGGATGCGCCTTTTCGATCTCGTCGAAGAGGATCACCTGGTAGGGTCGGCGGCGTACGGCTTCGGTCAACTGGCCGCCTTCGTCATAGCCCACATAGCCGGGAGGTGCACCGACCAGCCGCGACACGGTGTGACGCTCGCCGTACTCGGACATATCGACGCGCGTCATCGCATCTTCCGAGTCAAACATGAACTCTGCCAGTGCCTTGGCCAGCTCGGTCTTGCCCACACCGGTCGGCCCCAGGAAGATAAACGAGCCGATAGGACGCTTGGGATCCTTCAAGCCCGCGCGTGCCCGGCGGATCGCATCCGAAAGCGCCGCAATCGCTTCTTGCTGGCCGATCACCCGTTCGTGCAGCCGCGTTTCCATCTCGACCAGCTTGTCACGTTCGGTCTCCAGCATACGGTTGACCGGAATACCGGTCCACTGTGACACGATGGTCGCCACATCCTCCTCGTCCACGGTCTCATCCAAGTGATTCTGCGTCATCCACTCGGTGCGCTGGGTCTCATAGTGATCTTGCAGCCGTGCTGCGTCGGCCTTGAGCAGGGCCGCCTTTTCGTAGTCCCGGCGCTCAACCGCCGCCTCTTCTTGACGGTGGAGCGAAGTAAGCAAGGCGTCCATCTGCTTCAGATGCTCTGGCATCGCATAGATATCGATACGCAGCTTGGCCGAAGCTTCATCAATCAGGTCAATCGCCTTGTCGGGCAAGAAGCGCTCGGTAATATAGCGATTCGAGAGCTGTGCCGCCGACTCAATCGCCTGATCGGAGATCGCGAGGCCGTGATGATCTTCGTAGCGTTTGCGTAGTCCGTACAGCATCCTAACCGCCGTGGCGACATCCGGCTCCTCGACAAAGACCGGCGAGAAACGACGCTCCAGTGCGGCATCCTTCTCGATATGCTTACGGTACTCGTCCAACGTCGTCGCGCCCACGACCTGCATATCACCGCGCGAGAGCGCCGGCTTGAGCATATTCGAGGCATCCATCGAGCCGGCCGCCGCACCCGCACCGACCACGGTATGGACTTCGTCGATAAAAATGATCACCTTGCCCTTAGCAGCGCGGACCTCGTCCATGACCGCCTTAAGCCGCTCTTCGAACTCGCCGCGGAACTTCGAGCCGGCCACCATCCCTGCCAGGTCAAGCGCCAGCAGCTTCTTGTCGCGCAACGTCGGTGGCACATCGCCGCTGATGATCTTTTGGGCTAGCCCTTCCACGATCGCTGTTTTGCCCACGCCCGTTTCGCCGACCAGCACCGGGTTATTCTTGGAGCGCCGCGACAGAATACGCATCACGCGCATAATCTCGGTGTCACGACCGATCACCGGGTCAAGCCCTCCACTACGTGCAAGCTCGGTCAGGTCGGTCGAATATTTCTCCAGGATCTCGTAGCGCGTCTCGGCTGCCGGATCGTCCGAGCGTTGCGAGCCTCGAATCTCCTGCACCACCGCATACATACGCTCCTGAGTCACACCTAAGGTGTTCAACAGGCGCGCCGACGCACCTTCACGCTCGCCGACCAGCGCGATCAGCAGGTGCTCGGTGCCGGCATACTGGTCGTTCATATGATCGGCTTCACGCTCAGCCTGCTTGATCAAGCGTTGCGCACGCGGCGTCAGGTAGACCTGGGAGGTGCTATACCCATATTGGTTGCCATAGGCCTTCGGCACACGTTCAAGCTCGCGCTCGACCAGCCGGATAACCTCTTCGGGCTGCACACTCAACTTTTCGAGCGCGCGTTGGGCCAGCCCTTTTGGCTGGCGCAACATCGCCAGGAAAATATGCTCGACATCGAGCTGAGTATGATGCAGCTCCTGCATGATTTCTTGTGATTCTTGAAAAGCCTCCTGGGCCTTCTCGGTAAACCGTTCTACACGCATCTTAGACCTCGATCTGATGAGCTAATTCCGCCATCCGCTGCTGCATCTGCTCCATCTGTCGTTGCATCTGCTCCATCTGGGCGCGCATATGAAGGATCACTTCCACGCCCGCCAGATTAACGCCCAGATCGTTGACCAAACGCTGGATCGTTTGCACTTGCTCGACATCCGCATCCGAAAACAAGCGAATATTACCCCCACTGCGCTGCGGCTGGATCAGCCCGCGACGCTCATACATGCGCAGACTTTGCTCATGCATGCCAACCAGTTCAGCCACGATGCTGATCGTATATTTTGCTTGTGTCTTCATACCATAAAACTTGCATAGGTCTTTACGTTGCCGCATCTTACTTGGCTTTACCCATAACCTAGATGCTCTTGGCCGCTTCTTCACGCAGCTCTTGTATCAGTTCGCGCTCGCGTGGCGAGAGTGATCGGGGCAGTTGGGCTTCCGCAATCACCAGCAGGTCGCCTCGCTCATCAGCCTTGCCCAGCCGCGGCATGCCTTGACCCCGCATGCGGAAGGTTTTGCCGTTCTGGGTGTTTTCCGGAATCGTGAGCCGCAAGGTCTTGCTATTCAGCAATGGCACCTTGACCTCGCCACCGAGCATGAGCGTAAACAGTTCGACCGGCTGGTGCAAACGCAGGTTTGTACCATCACGCTCATAGCGCGGATGGGCCAAGACCGTAATGATCAGCAGCAGATCACCACGTGGCCCACCATTAATGCCGGGGCCACCTTCACCGCCAACCCG
Organism: Herpetosiphonaceae bacterium; assembly: GCA_013821605.1. Lineage (GTDB taxonomy): Bacteria > Chloroflexota > Chloroflexia > Chloroflexales > Kallotenuaceae > JACDGP01. The sequence continues at coordinate 6,146 of JACDGP010000143.1, read as the reverse complement.
CACGCGCGTGCCGGTTTCAGCCCCCGCCGGAATCTTGACGGTGATGGTGCGCGTCGTCGTGCCCTTGATGCCGGTGCCTTCACAGGTCGGGCACAAATTACCACGCTGCGCGCCGGTGCCATTACAGGTGGGGCAAGCCTGCGGGATTTCGAGCCGCAGCTGGCGCTGCGTACCACTAAATGCTTCTTCGAGCGTAATGTCCGTCGGCTGCTCATAATCCTGGCCCTTCTGAGCGCGCATACCACCCGGATAGCCGCTGGTCCGCCGCCCACCCGTGCCCCCGAATAAGGTCTCGAAAAAGTCGGAAAAGTTACTGCCGCCGAAATCTACGCCTCCCGGCTGCCCGCCACCTGTCCCACCATACTGCGACCAGTCGAAGTTATCGGCATTGCCGGCCTGCTGGTAGCGGTTAAAATCAGAGCCAAAGCGATCATATTTTTCGCGTTTATCGCTGTCCGACAGCACCTCATAGGCTTCGTTAATCTCTTTAAATTTCGCCTCAGCCTGAGCGTTGCCCGGATTAATATCGGGATGGTACTTACGCGCCAGCTTGCGATACGCTTTCTTGATATCGTCAGCCGACGCTTTACGGTCCACCCCTAGCGTTGCATAGTAATCTTTAACGTCCATACTTCCCTTGTGCTGCTCTGGGGAGGGTCCCCCATTCAACTATGAGCATTGTACAAGTTGATACAAACACAGTCAACCTTTTTGCAGCTAACAAGCGAAACTCTAGCATGCTGTTAACGAAGACCACTCCATCCGAGCCGATCGAGTAGTCCTTGTTTTACAGTTGTGGCACGGGTGCCGCAACAACCGGTGGCCCGAAGTGCACCTCAAGCACACCATTACGAAAGACGGCACGCGTGGCCTCACGGTCGGCCAGCGTCAACGGCAGAATCATCTCGCGGCGGAAGTTGCCGATCTCCACGAAGAGTTGGTCGCCGCGCTTTTTCATGTTGACCTTATCCAGTTCGACATGCGGCAGTGGCAGCTGTAGCATATAGCCATCGGCCTGTTTGGTGATCGTCTGGATCGCACCGGTAAAGAAGACCTGCGTCGGATCATGGGCACCAAACAGCGTGCGGCCAAGCTCGGCCAGGTCCGCCGGACCACGCAGGTCGCGCGGCGCATACGGTGCTTCCCAGATCGGCAGTGGCGCAAACAGATCATGCGCCAGCTGCCGATAGCTCGACTGCGCAGCGTAGAGCTGAGCAGCAAAGCCGGTGGTATCGCCCGCCTGGGTTGGTAGCACCCTGTTTAGAACGGCACCGTCAACGGGATAGCCGTACAAGGCCAGGTAGGTTGCCGCGCGCTGCGCCTCTTTGAGCACCATCCGCTCGGGTGTCAGGACCAGCCGGTAGGAGGAGATCGCCGGATCGGTGAGCGTCTTGCGCAGCTCCTCGACCTCGGCAATAAAACGCGGCAGCGACTCGAAGACATCGGTCGCGGGCACCATAGCACGGACCAGCGGGCGGGCTAACTTCATCGTTGCCGACTCCCAGTTCATGATCCGCCCCGCGTACAATTGGAAGGTTTCCGGCATAGTTAGCAACCGCACGGTCTCGCCCGTGGGCGCTGCATCCACAATCACCACATCGAATTCGCCACCCCGCGCCTGCTTGCGAATATGCAGCAGGCTGACCAGTTCTTCCATCCCGGGAATGATCGCCAACTCTTCGGCTGCGACCTCATCGACGCCTTTACGCCGCAGCACGGTTTGCATATATTTTTGCAAGTCGCCCCAATGGGTGCGTACTTCATCAAGCACATTGATTTCCTGGCCCCACAAATTGGGCGCGACAACTGTTGGCCTAGACCCCAACGGCTGGTCAAGAGCATCGGCCAGCGAGTGCGCTACATCGGTCGAGACAACCAGGGTGCGATGGCCGAGTTCGGCCGCACGTACGGCAGTCGCCGCAGCGGTAGTTGTCTTGCCCACGCCGCCCTTGCCAAGATAAAGAATCAGCCGCATGATCGTCCTTTCGATAACCCCTAGTTGTACGCTCCGATTACCTTCAATGTTGCGCTCAATGGAGCAGTAGTCTCACGGGTGGGTGAAAGGGGGCGTGGATAGGACACCGCCCTGACCTTTGTTCCAGGCTTTGTTGGGACCGGGATCACCCGGAATCAACTGTGTATCGACGAAATTGCGCTTGTAGATCTCGCTGTAGTTGCCGACCTCGCGGATGATGTTGGTGACAAAATTGTTCTCCAGACCAAGATCACGTCCGGTCGTGCCTTCAATGCCGAGCAGTGCTTTAATGCGCCGGTCGGTCGTGCTCTTGGCCTGCTCATCGACGTGCGCCGTGTCGACCCCCACCTCGTCGGCATAGATCGTGGCGAAGATCGTCCAGTTCACGATATCGCGCCATTGGCTATCATTATCAACGATCACCGGTCCCAACGGCTCCTTCGACATCACCTCATCAAGCACTTTATGCTCGTCTGGGTTGAGTCCCAAGCAGTGCTTAAAGGTACCGGAGCGCGTACAATTCTGTTCAACATACAGCTGCGAACGATCACTCGACACGGCCGCACAGCCACGCGCGGCATAATTGGCATACACCTGATCGGTGGTGTCGAAGGTGCGGGTAATGATCGACGTGCCGATCTGCTGAAAATAGTCGATCAGTCCCGACTCACTCGTCGTGTTGCGGGCAACACAAATCGTTTGGTCGGCCAGATCTGCCGCTTTCGTCACCTTCGAGTCGGCCCGTACCATTAGGCCAAGTCCGTCGTAAAAGATTGTGGGGCCGAAGTCGAGGCCAATAGTCCCTTTTTTGATGCCGGTATCACGATCAGAGGTCCAGGTGGTATTGCGTAAGAGTACGTCTACCTTGCCGTCGAGCACCGCCGCGAAACGCTCTGCGGTGCTAAGTTTCACGAACTCCACGGCATCCTTGCTGCCGAAGATCGCGGCAGCCAGCACGCGGCAATAGTCAACGTCAATGCCGCTCCAGTCGGCGCTCGTCGGCTTCGTTTTGTCGGGATCAACATAGCTGAAACCGGGCAGTGTACCGCCCGTGCCACACAGCAGCCGCTTGCGCGCTTGGACTCTTTGCAGGATGGAGGGTTGCGGCACGGTCGTGGGGGCGACAACACTTGCTACGGTGGTTGCGGTGTTCGACGGTTCCCCAGCCGTAGTGGTAGTCGCTAGGCTACTTGGCGTCTGCGCAATTGCGGTACTCGGCGTTACAGTCACAGCCACAGTAGCCCCACTAACAGCCGGCAATGAACTGCGGCGGAGGTAGTAGAGCCCACCCGCTCCCACCAGGATGAGAAGGCCGATTAGGAGCAAGGCAGGCAGGAACCCCCGGCTGGCCCGCGGCGGGGCAACCGGTATAGGTGTGGCTGCCTGACTCGTTGGCGGCGTACCAGACGTGGTTGCGGGAATGACCACTGGAGCGCCTGGTGCGGTACCTCGGAGCACGGCCCGCAGGTCGTCGGCCATATCCTGCGGCGTCTGGTAGCGCCGCCGCGGATCATCCTGCACTGCGCGCTGGATTACCGCCGCGATGGCGGGGCTGGCGACCGGATTAAACTCGTGCAAGTTCGGCGGCTTAGGCTGTCCCGGTAACAGCTTGTACTCTTTGAGCGTGAGCATCTCGAAAAGCGAGATGCCCAGCGCGTAGATGTCGGTGCGCACATCAAGGATGTTGGTCGTGTTAGCCTGTTCGGGTGCCATATACAGCGGTGTGCCTGGATAGCTCGTGCTCACCGCGACCGTCTTGCCTCGCTCGGCTCGCTCCTGAGCTACACCAAAATCGCCGAGCTTGGCGGTTGCGAGCTGGCCCTGCGCATTTGTGAAGAGCAAGATGTTGAGCGGTTTAATATCGCAGTGCACAATGCCATTACTTGACGTGAGATCGAGCGCCGCCAAGATATCGAGCGTTACCTTAATCGCCTGGGGCTCGGTCAAGGTGCCATACGTCTCAAGATGCTGATCTAGCGAGCCGCCATTCGCATATTCACAGACGAGATAATGCTCCTGGGTGGTGGGATCGACGTCAAGGCAATACACGCGGACGATGTTCGGGTGGTCCAGTCCCGCCTGGAGCTTTGACTCCTTTTGGAAGCGGGCCAGCGTGTCCTGAAAGGCCTGGCTGGATGGCAATGCTTCCTTGACCGCAACGTTGCGACCGAGATTGTCACGGGCATAGTAGACTTGCCCCGAGGCACCCTGCCCTATTGCGCGAATATCGGTGAACTGCCCGGCTCGGGCGAACGAACTGGTTGGGAAGGGCATCGGGCTGTCTCCTGTCGTACACGCTGCTGCCAGACCAGCATACAACAAATACGAGGGTTACGGCGCCGCTTCAGACTATTCCTGTCGGCGCACTGCACCAGGGCTACTGCCGGTCGCCCGCTTGACCATGCGGCTGAGATGGCTCGCCGAGTTGTAGCCGCACATCCCCGCGATCGTTTCCAGGGTCAGCGTTGAATTGCGGAGCAGCCCAATCGAGCGGCGAACACGCACCATCTGCAAGTAGTCCATCGGTGTGTGACCGCGCAGCTGCACAAACTGGCTGCGTAGATACGAGCGCGAGACTCCAACCTCGCCGGCAATATCCTTGATCATGAGCGACGTAGCGAAACGCTCCTCGATCAGTTGCTCTGCCTCTCGGACCAGGCGTTCAGATGGCACCAGGCTATGTTGCTCTTGGGCTCGATCCAGCAGCAGATCAAGCTGCTGCCCCAACAACTCCAGCATGCGCTCGCTACTCGGCGCATGCCGACCCGCTTCCCGCACAATCAAGGTACAGGTATGGCCGATTGTGCGGTCGACGTCATCCATGCACATCCGCAGCCAGGGCATTGTTTCGGGCGCGTCGATAGCGATCCAATAGGTCGAATAAGGTGTCCAGGCCCATTCTGCGTGCATCGTGCGTGGTGGTGTCGTCAGCAGCATACCGGGCTCACAGACGAAGACATCATTACCGAGCTGGCACTCGGGCTTACCGGCGCGGTAATAGACGAATTCCCACGAGGCATGCTGGTGCACCGGCAAATGCATACCGAGAGCTGCCTCATGCGTGCCGGCATTCATCACCTGAAAGGATGAAAGCGTTTTATGCAACATCTGTTGTGTCCTGTGCATTGTAAGTGACGCATTCCATGTTCATAATGCCTACCATCGAGCCGAAAGTGTAGTCGGTCTCAGGATTTGTGCAAGCGTTAGCTGGGCCAGACGTCGATCTATGCGCCGCTAGTGGGTACGATCACGTCTTTGAGAACCCACCATGATGACGCATGCAAGGAGGAGCAGATGCAACTAATGCCGGAAGAACGTACAGTGGGAAAATTGTCGGATGTGAGCCTGAAGAAAGCGTTACGAACACTGCGCGACGCGGGCTTAGTAGTCATTGAGGACGTCTTTGATCGTTCCTGGGTAACCGAGTTTCGTGCCGCCTATGACGAGCAGCTCGAACGTTATCTGGAGAGCAAGGGCGGGATCGATGCGTTCACCGGCAAAACCTTTGGGCAGAACCATATCGGGATGCATTTGCCAATGGTTGTACCCTTCTCTGATCCACAGGTCATCGCGAACCCGATCGCGGTGCAGGTGATGGCTGCGGCACTGGGCGATGATCTGCGTTGCTCGTTCTACCACTCGAACACCGCATATCCCGGCTCCAAGTATCAGCATGTCCACCGCGACACCGGTCCGGTCTTTCGTACCGAGTTTCAGGTGCCGACGCCGGTGACGCATGTCGTGCTGAATATCCCATTATGTGACTTCACACTGGAAAATGGCAGCACCGAGGTTTGGCCGGGCTCGCATCTAATCGTGGACACCGATCCGACCGATGGTAGTGCTGATGAGCTTGAGGCGCGGGTCGAACATCTGGCTTCAACTCGCACCAACATTCCGGCCGGCTCGATAGTCGTACGCGATCTACGTATGTGGCATCGTGGCATGCCCAACAACTCACAAGAAGTGCGCACCATGCTGGCCATCGTCTACCAACGCGGCTGGGCGGCACCGCCGAAGCCGCTCGAAATCCCACGCGCAACCTGGAAGGCATGGCCCGAGGAGGCGCGCGAGATCTTCCGTGGCAACACGATTGTGGAGAGTCTGGCAACAGAGAACGCGGCAGTACCAGCCTGAGCAACATACGGTCGGGGCATGGCTAGGTGTAGCC
>JACDGP010000249.1 GCA_013821605.1 Herpetosiphonaceae bacterium | reverse complement strand
GCCGAAGGTTGTGCCGTCGCCGCTCGCAGCCGTATGCGCGCCACGTAGCAGCGTGTCGGTCACCCCGCTCATCGCCGAGACGATCAGCACCAGCTCGGCTTCGGTGCGTGCCACTCGTACAATCTCAGTCGTTGCTCGAATCGCTGCTACGCTGCCAACCGACGTGCCACCAAATTTGAGAACATGTAAGGCCATTGAGTCCTCATACACAAAAAAATCCTCATCACAGGGTGCGGATGAGGATGCACAGCGCAGCGGTGGGCTGTCTCGGTTCGCGTCCTCTCATCTTTCCAGAATCCCAGGTCGGAGTTAGCACCTGTTCGCCAAGCAGACGACGAGATCCGTCATCACGTCCTCGCGAAAGGTTGCTGGGGTTTCATCGGGCCGTTCCCTCCACCCCTCTGGATAAGAGCATCGCCACTATTAACTTGTCAATGCTAAATATAGGCAGGAGTGCAGTGCTTGTCAAGTTGCCTCCGCTTACGACATTTGATAGAATAGTGCAGACACCAAGCCGACTTGCGCCCATACTGCCGTACTATCTCCTCGTGTCGAGGTGCTGATCATCGGCCTCGTGGCCAAAGGAAGATTAATGTCGCGTCTCAGTCGCTACGCCGCTTGCCTCATCGTCCTACTGGGCGGCCTCTCTGTCCCAGCCAGCTATGCCTTCGTCGGTGATCAAATGGTCCACGACCGGTCCCCGGTTATCTCACATGTTCAAACAGTTATGCCGTATGTCGCGATTACCGTCGACGACTTTTATACCGGCGATTACCGTCGCCTAACGGCGATTCATATTTTGGAAGTGGCCAACGCTGCACATGCAGCCCTCACGCTATGTCCTGCCGGCAGCGGACTCCAGGCTTACAGCCGCCTTGAGCCGGCGCAGGCCACCGAGATTCAACAGCTGGTTGCTGCTGGCACCTATGAGTTGTGCGATCATACCTACTCGCACCCGGTATTGACCAAGCTGCCTGCAGCAGCCCAAGAAAAAGAGATCCTGAACGGCCAAGTGGCGATCAAGCGCTTTTTTGGTCGCGCCCCCAGCTCATTGTTCCGTCCACCGTACGGCAGTTGGAATGCACAGACGCAAGAAGCGGCCTACCATGCCGGCTACGGCCGGATCATTACCTGGTCAATCGACAGCGGCGACTCTGAGGGACCGGAAAAGCCGGTGCAGATGTTATTGGCAGACGTAGCCTGTGCCGGTCCCGGCGACATCATCCTCACGCATGCCAACCGGCGCTCGACTGCTGCCGCTATGCCGAAGATCATTGCCATGTTACGGGCCAAGGGCTTGGAGCCCGTCACGCTCTCGACCTTGCTGGCCAACGGTACGCCGGCTTACTCCTACAACCCTGCCGATATGCGCCGCTTATATACGTGTGGGCACCATCCCACGCCGGCACCGGCCGGTCCACCCTCGCTGCCAGGTACACCATCTGCGCTTCCTGTACCGGTCAGTCCATCGTCAGTACCGGGTGTACCACCGGTTGCTCCCGCACCCGCCGCTTCCGACATCGTCCCACCTGAGCCCGCTCCACCCCCAACTCCCAGAGCGCATCGTCGAAATGACCCCGAGGCTGATGGCTGACAATTCATGCGTATAATTGCAGGAGTACCCCGATGGCAACCGCACCGCAACGAACTCAAGATGGCATCACCTTTCGCAATTTGAACAAGAACGGTCGGCTGAACCCGTATGAGGATCCGCGACGCCCGATCACCGAGCGGGTTGAGGATCTGCTGGGGCAGATGACGCTGGAGGAGAAGGCCGGGTTGATGTTCCATATGATCACAATGGTGAGTCCTGACGGGCGCTTGACACCATCGGGCGGGGGCCATGGCGGTTCGCTCACCGAGCTGATGACGACCCGTTTGATGAGTCACTTCAATGTTCATGCGCTGCCGGAGCCGCGTCTGGCCGCCTCCTGGTACAACCGGGTCCAAGAGTTAGCCGAATCGACACGCCTAGGTATCCCCGTCACCATCTGGTCTGACCCACGCCATGCCTTCTCCAACAACCCCGCTACGAATTTCCAAGCCACCGAGTTTTCCCAATAGCCCGAGCCACTCGGCTTGGCCGCGATCCGTGATGAAGCACTGGAGGACGCCGCATTGTCCGGGCGTATGGTTACAGCCTACATCAATGGCTTTCAGGGGGCGACCCTCGGCCCGCACAGTGTGGCGTGCATGACCAAGCATTTCCCTTCGACCAATCGGTGCGGCGCCTGCTGCGCGACAAGTTTCGCTTAGGGCTGTTCGATGATCCGTAGGTGGATGTGGAGGCAGCGGCGCACATCGTGGGTAATGACACCTTTCGGCGAGCCGGTGCGGCGGCGCAACGCAGCTTCATCGTCCTGCTGACGAATGGTCCAGCCAGCGCCCGCAAGCTTTTACTGCTCCATGGCCGCCGCAGCTCTACGTTGCTTACGCCTCGGCAGCCGTTTCCGTCTCTTCTGCCACCGGCTCGTCTTTGGGATCATCCTTGAGCCGGATGTAGCCGAACCGTTCGGCAAACTCACAATCGATGCCCGCCTCGCGTGCCATGCGTGCAGCCTCGGCAGCCCAGTCGCGCACCATTTGTTCTCCCGACCAGCCATCCAACTGGCTATGGTGTTCACGTAAGGCCGCGAACTTCCTGTTGAGATCCTCGGTCGTCAACGGTACAAAGACCGTGGGATTAACGGCCGATCCTAGATAGATTTCGCGCACATCATGTGGCTCCAGGCCCTCCTCATACAGGTCTAGCGCCGCCAGCAGCGTATTGGCCGTTGGCATGATGGCGGCGAGTGTTGCATCGGCCACAGCGCGATGATCGGGATGGTTGATATAGGTCGGGCCGTAGCGGAACAGCGGGTCCTGCGTAATCACGACATCCGGG
>JACDGP010000142.1 GCA_013821605.1 Herpetosiphonaceae bacterium | reverse complement strand
CACGCGGCCGACGACGGTCAGGGAGATGATTAAGGTGGTTTTCGAGCGAAGTGTCGAGGGCGTGTAACGCCAACGGGGCAAGACTGACGTTCGAATCATGCCGGGTCCTCGTGCGATGATTGGGTGCCTGCATTGACGACTGTGAGCAGTGCATGCAATGCCACTATCGCATAGCACCATAAGCAACGCATGGTTCGCTGTGCCCATCGGGAGTTGGCCGTTATGGTACGCACGTTTAGGACTCTATCCTGAGCTAAGAGGAACAGTGCCGATTATGACATGGAGCTTGTTAACTCGCGCAGCATAAGGGCGTTTAGCGTTGCCGCGCCCAGTGCGGTATTATCGAAGATACACCACACGTGTGCCTGACGAGCACCGGCCAGGAGCTGTGCAGCCAGCACTCGTAGATACTCTGGGGGATAGGACGAGTAATACGTGCGGGGCGAGCCGTGCAGACGATAGTAGATCCATTGGTCCCAGCCGCCCGGCACCGCTGCGTTTGGAGTGGCCGCAGGATCGGCTCCGACACGTGCAATCTGATACTGTATCAATAGCTCCTCGCTGCCGGTTGTAAACCAGCTGGCATGGCGTGGTTCACAGACTACCGGTCCACTAAAGTGCATACGTAGGGTTGCGAGAAAGGTGGTCGCTTGTTCAGGATGAAAAACGAGACTGGGCGGAAGCTGGACGAGCACCGGTCCTAACCGTGAGCCGAGCAGCATGATGTTTTGGAGGAAATCCTGGAGCGGCTCCGACACATTAACCAGCCGGCGCTCATGGGTAATCAGGCGCGGCATTTTAACGGCGAACCGAAAAGTCATAGGGACTGCAGCAGCCCATCGTTGGTAGGTTGCGGGACGATGTGGCCGGTAGAAGGACGAGTTGATCTCGACGGCATCGAAGTGGGTTGCATAGCGTTCAAGATGGCTCCCGCCTGTGGGAAACTGATTAGCGGAGGAAGCCGGCACACTCCAGCCGGCACAACCAATCCAAATCATGGGTGCAAGCTCCTGCCTGTGAATCATCTCTGCTCTTTGTGGCAAGTACCTTGCCGCTGCTTCACATATAACCCGCTAGGTATGATCAAACCTTGCTATACTTGGGGCTATGACAGCATCAACGTTAACGCACCTTGAGTGCAGCGCATGTGGGCAGAGATATCCGGCGGACCAACTTCTCAACCTTTGCCCGGCATGCGGCAAACCATTACTGGCTCGCTACGATCTCCAGCTTGCGGCTCAAACGCTCACGAAAGCTGCGCTCGCTCAGCGACCCGCTACGCTTTGGCGTTATGAAGAAGTCTTGCCGGTGCAGCAAGCAGCCTACCGGCTCTCGCTCGGTGAAGGTTGGACGCCACTCCTGCATGCAGTGCGACTTGGACAGGAGATCGGTTGCGCCAATACCTATATCAAGGACGAGTCCCTCAATCCCACGGGCAGCTTTAAGGCCCGTGGTTTGTGCATGGCGGTTAGCAGGGCGTACGAACTCGGTGTGCAGGAGCTGGCGATCCCCAGTGCGGGCAATGCAGCTGGAGCAATGGCTGCCTACGCCGCCCTCGCCGGTCTGCCGGCCCACGTCTTCATGCCCGCTGATGTGCCGCAGACGTTCCAAGTAGAGTGTAAGGTGCTGGGGGCTGAGGTAACACTGGTCAATGGCTTGATCACCGATTGCGGGGCGAAGGTGCGCGAAGGTGTTGCCGCACATGGTTGGTTCGATGTCAGCACGCTGAAAGAGCCGTACCGCATTGAGGGCAAAAAGACCATGGGTTATGAACTGGCAGAACAGTTCGATTGGACGCTGCCCGATGTCATTATCTACCCTACGGGTGGTGGGACCGGGCTGATCGGGATGTGGAAGGCCTTTGACGAGTTCGAAGCAATGGGGCTGATCGGTTCGCAACGACCCCGCATGGTATCGGTCCAGAGTACCGGCTGTGCTCCGATTGTGCGCGCCTTTGCTGCAGGCGAGGAACACGCACCATGGTGGGAAGGTGCCCGAACGATTGCCGATGGACTACGCGTGCCTGCTGCGATCGGCGATTTCTTGATCATTCGGGCGCTGCATGCTAGTGGCGGCACCGCCATTGCCGTTGATGACGATGAAATGCTCGCGTATGCCAAGCTCATGGGTAGCCACACCGGCATTTTTCCGGCTCCCGAAGGTGCCGCATGTTTAGCTGCACAAGTCCACCTGCTTAGCAGCGGCTGGCTCGGGCCGGATGATCGTGTCGTACTCTTTAACACCGGTACCGGCCTCAAGTATACGCATGCTTGGGCTTAAGCAACGCTCTTAGGGCGCGCGGACGCCGAGGGTCACGACCTGTCCCGTCCGCAACGTGCTCCCCGCAACTGGCATAGTGCTAACAACGGCATAGGGTGGGAACTTATCGTACAGGTCGCCTAGACGATCTCGGCTCTGGTAGTCGATGTTTACATAAGGAACGCCAAGTTTCGCGAGGGCTGCCTTGGCCTGGTTTTCACCAAGGCCTACCAAATTCGGCATCTCCACGGGCTGCAGTATGGCCGTTGGTGCTGGTGGCGCTGCTGTGCTGGTGGCGGTCATGGTCGGGGCAGAAGGGGTCGCCGGTCCTGCGGTCCGTGTGGTTAGAGTTACAACTGGTTGTGTTGGTGCTGATGTGCCACCGCTTGGTTTGGCAGTCGTAGTCGCAGTCGTAGGTACGGACGACGCGACACCGCTTGTCGGAGTCCCGGTCGCAGCGGGGCTGGTTGGTGGGGCACCACTGACTAGCGGTCCCACCAGTACCGGATCTGTAGGCGTCGGCATCGAAGCGCCAACTGTCGCCGTTTCTGTTGAGGTTCCGCTGGTCGGAGTAAGCGTCGAAGTGGCGCTGGTCGTTGGGGTTGGGGACGGGCTCGGTGTGGCAGTTGGGCTGGGTCGGCTAAGTATTGGCGGTGCAGGTGGTACGGGCGGCAGTTGGGCCGGTAATCGGGCGCCAGTCACAAGTACGCCGGTGCCGGCTGTGTTGTAATACCGGGCCAGAATTTGTAGGACTGACTGCCCCGTGCTGGCTAGAACAGCGGACTCAACTTGTCCCATGCAGTCATGGAGGCCGCCACAGGTGGCTTCCGTATCTCGGAAATACATTGGTAGGAGGCCACCATTACGGACCAGCAGCGTGCCCCAGGTGCGCTGGATGGCCGCATCAGTGCGTGGATCGGCACTCGCGTCTCGGAAATACTGGTCGCACGTGTTGTCAACGACGTCAAAGGGGTAGCCCTGGCTACGCCATTTGCGTTGGATCACAATCGTCGACCAGGCAAACTGCTTGACGGCGATCGCGCCTGCATCCAGCGCGGCAGAGGGCCAAGAGGTGACCCATTCATTGGGCAGGACGTTGCGGAGATAGTCCACAAAGCGCATACGTTCCGTTGGAATGTCGTGTGCTGGGGTGCTACAACCGATCCCATACGTTCGACCGATCACGACATATTCCGGCATGCCGGGCAACAATGGTCCAACTTGGAGTGGTGGCAGGGGTCTGGGTGGCAGCTGTACCACGCCTGGGGACGGGGTCGGCGTACCCCCAGCAGGCACGGCGCTGCTGACAGCTGGCGGCGTGATCGTAGGGGTAGCATCCAACCTGCCGGTCTGCTCCTGTTGCAGCAGCCTGAGTTCGGCTAAAGCCTCGTCAGGACTCAGCGGAACCGTAGCAGTCTCAGCTGCAGTCACGCGTAATTCGGACAGTCGTTGGAGTTCGTTAGGGTCATGAGCGATTCGAGGGACTATGGCAGTGGCGTGCTGATGCAGGTCATCCCCGGTGCGATCGGCTGGTACGGAAGCCGGGCGAGCTGTCCGGCTGGCAATTGGCACCGGCTGGACCGCCGATTGAACCGTCGCAGACGCTGCCACCCAGTGCAGTGGGGCTAGAAAGTGAGCGACAGTATGAGTGGCGGATGCACGGGCCGGAGCCGGTGTATTGGCGTGTCCCACCGTTCCTAGCAGGAATACAACGGCAAAGCCGAAGCAGATCAGTCCAGTGAAAAAGCGCTTCACGTGCAAAACAGGTATCCTGACTCCCTCGTCACCTGCAACAATCCGCAGGCACAGCGAGATATACCATACATCATTGCGGTGAGGACCGGGAGCAATTAACGAGCACGTGACAATCATGGTGATTGGATGAATGGTGCAGCGCACACTATAATGGCCCGGCGTGAACGGAGAATTGCCTAATGCCAACGTTGTCTTCTGAGCATTTCAGCTTCGTTGATGCGATGCGGGTCGGCCGCCTAGCGACTGTGGATGCCACAGAGCAACCCCACGTCATCCCGGTCTGCTACGCATGCGATGGAAGCTCATTTTACATCGCGCTGGACGACAAGCCCAAGCATGTTGCTCCGGAACGCCTCAAGCGTGTTCGCAACATTCTCGAACATCCGCAGGTCGCGCTCGTAATCGACCGCTATAGTGATGACTGGAGTGCCTTAGCTTATCTGCTCATTCGTGGCACCGCTGTACTCGTCGCACCGGATGGCGCCGAACATAGTGGAGCTATCGGCTTGTTGCGCGGACGCTACTCACAATACCAAGCCATGCCGATCGAGGAACGTCCGGTGATTGCGATCCGCCCCACATCCCTTGTGAGTTGGGGACTGCTGTCGCAATCGTAAACAGTGCCTAACCCATACTATCTGCAACCTTGTCATAGTCGGTAACACACCCGCTGCCGCGAACGTGGCATACTTATGCCTATGAAACGTTTGATCATACTTTTAGGCATCCTCGTCGTCCTGCTGGGCACCGGAGGATGGTATTGGGTCCATGCGTCAACCCCGCCGGTTTATACACCCACTGGCGTTGGTGATATGTACTTGGGCTTAGGCGACTCGCTAGCGGCGGGCTGGAATGCCGAACCTGGCAAGGGCTATGTTGAGCGCTTGAGCACACACCTTCAACATGTCAATCCGAGGCTGGTGGTTCGCAACCTTGCTGTCCCGGGCGAGACGACAGCCTCGTTCAGCGGGCAACAGTTGGTGGTAGCCCTGCGCTTGATCAAAGCTCAGCAGGCTGCGGGTAAACGCGTCTCGCCAATCACGCTGACTATTGGTGGCAATGATGCGAAAAACGCCGAGCGCCGACCCGATGCGGAGCGCCATCAAGTGATTGATCGGGTGAACAAGAATCTTAACGCGGCACTCGACCAGCTGTTGGCGGCCACACGTGGTCCCAGTGGTGAGCGCACTGCCGATATCGTCGTTATGACCTATTACAACCCGTGGGGTGGCGACCCCCAGAACACCAAATCACCGGCCTATTGGGCTGCTGAACTCAATAAGGCAATTAGCGCTGCCGCCAAGTCCCATGGTGTCGCGCTTGCCGATGGCTTTACGCCGTTCGAGGATGGGAAAGCCTGGACATTAACCTATATTACTAATGGCGATGTTCATGCGAACAATGCGGGTCACCAAATCCTGGCGGATCAATTCTGGCAAGCTCTTCAATACAAATAACCCAAGCCATGCATCAAACGACCCCACTGCGTGAGCGGTGGGGTCGTTGCTTTGGGGAAATAGTCGCGTCGCCTCCTAAGCGTCTTCCGTGCCTTCGGTGGCCTTGCCCGGATCGTTGATCGTCATACCATCTGGCGTGTCGGCCTCTTCGGTCGGCTCTTCATCTTCTGCCGCGATCGTTACGAGGTTGATGCTCAACACCGGTTCCTCGGGCGGAGCCAAAACTTCAACCTTGTCTCCAAGTTTCAGGTCGGAAACGTGGATTGGTGTGTTGTACTCAGTGATGTCGCTGATATCGACCTCAATGTTCTGTGGCATATCACCCGGTAAGGCGCGCACGTGAATGGTTGGCGTATTAATATTGACGATCCCTTCGGCCGTCAGTTTATTTTCGCCAACTGCCACAACCGTGATCGCTGCCGTGATCGGCGTGCGCATGTCAACGACGTGAAAGTCGACATGCAGCCACACATTGCTCAGTGGATGGCGCTGAATCTGCCGAATGAAAGCGTTGAGAACTCCGGTCGGCGTCTGCAATTCGATCAAGCCATTCTTGCCCGCTCGCTGATACACCTTGGTAAAGATGCGGGCGTCGGTCACGTAGTTTTCGGGCGTAACGCCCTTGCCGCAAATGGCGACTGGGACGAGCCCTTGAGTCCGCAAATGCTTGACCTTTTTGCCAATAACCGTGCGCGGTTCCAACGTTAACTCAAATTTATCCATGCTCAGTCTGGCCCCTCCTTGGCGGCTACTGCTGATGCTCGAGAAGCAAGATAGTATACCATGGCCGAACGAAGCCAAGATGAACGCCACCATCACGAACCTTCCAATGTAGTTTCTACACTGCCTGCAACACGATGACCGTCGGTGTCTGCCCAAATAAACTAATCTCGATCTCGGCAACACGTTGCAACGCGGGCAGATTGATCAGGTCGGGTGTCCCGCTCAGGACAACGATACGTCCACCCGGTACGAGCACGCGGCGCATTTCCCCTAATACACGCCGGTAAAAGGTGGCGAGCGCCGCATCCAAAATAATCTGGCGTCCCCAGGGCAGATTCGAGACGATGCAATCGATGGAGGCGTCCGCTAACGGCAGTGACTGCGCATCCCACCGCTCGATCATCGGCGTAATCCCGGCGGCTTGGGCGTTGCTTTGAGCAGCCTGCACTGCTGCCGGATCATTATCCCCACCCTGCGCGCTTGCACCGGCCAGTGCGGCCTCAATCACAATCGTGCCGCCGCCGCAACAGGGGTCCAGCACGCGCAAGCCCGGCTTGATCTCGGCCAAGGCTAGTAGTGCTGCTGCCACCGGTGGCTTGAGCGATCCGGGAATGTGGATCTGTTTATAGGGTCGTTCGTGGAGCGGCGTCTTGCCCAGACGCACCCCAACCACCGCCTGCTCATGGTCAAGGAAGATGCGCACATTGAGATCGGCCTCGGCATCGTCGCTACGGTATTCCCAGCCGTGGAAGCCTTCTAGCCCTTCGGCCAGAGCCAGTTTGATCTCTTCGGTACTGTAGTTGCGTTTGCCGACAAAGCTCGCCGTTACGGAAAATGTGGGTGGTGTCGCGAGCGGACGAAGCTGGGAACACACCGCCGCTGCCGGACGCAGATCAAGGTCGCCAGCCAGCTGGACCAGGGTCGGGAGCGTGCTGCGGGGTCGCCCGATGCCCTGCCAAGTAGCGGCTTGCACAAACACGTCGTCTACCGTACGTAGTTGCAGCAGACCATCCAATGGCTCAGCACACTGTACCAGTACGCGGCGGTAGGCAAGCTCATCAACCGTCACCTGTGGCAGGGCTTGCAGTTCCGCCGCGCTCACCCCTTCGAGGCCACGTGTTGTCAGCACAAAGATTCCGGTCACATTCCGCCTTCGGGCTCGCCTTTGAGCGCAGTGACCGAGGGCGCCCGCTGGTCTTTGATCACCGCCCCGGCCTCATTACGAAATGCATCAAGGAGCCGCTCGCGATGCTTGGGCAGAAGCTGTACGCTGTCGAGCTCATCACGACCGACCCAACGATGCTCGTCGGCCTCGTCCGAAGTTTGGAGTGTGCCACCGGTGATGAATGCTTGGAAGACTAGCACAATCTCGTGCTTCTGTGGCTTAGAATAGACGCCGATCAAACGACCAACCCGGCTTTCGAGACCGGTTTCTTCCCGTATTTCACGTGTCAGCCCCTCGGTCACACTTTCATCAGGCTCGACACCACCGCCGGGCAGGTTGTAATAGCCGTTATCGGTCCGGCGTGAGATCAAGGCTCGTCCCTGCTCATCCATAATGACTGCAAACGCGCCGATGCGATGTGTCGGATCATGCATGCTCATGTGCTCCTCCTTGCGGCAGCCGCTGGACCCGTGGTGAGAACTGCAGAATATCAATGCGCGACTGGCCCACGGTGATCCAGTCACCGGCTTCGAGCCGCTCCTTGCCCAGCGTGGACTGGAGATCGGTGGCCGTCATGGCTGTGCGCACGCCTACGATCCCAAGACCGATGTCTAGCAACAGTTCGGTATACAAATATTCATAACTCAGATTACCACGCTCTTCTTCCCAGCTCGGGACGTGCAGCACACGTCCGTAGGCCGCTGGTGCCGTACTCACCCGGCCCGCTGATCGTCGCTCAGGCTCCAGTCCCTGACGCTGCATATCCGGTGGCTGAAGCGTGATCGTACTCAACAAAAACACGATGCCGATCTCGCCCTGCTCGCCCACACAGCTCGGATCGATGATGTGATGGCGATCAACAATGCCGATCTCCAGACCATTCGCTAGTTTCCAGAGCAAGAGCGGTAGGTAGCGATGTCCGTCCGGGTGGAGGTTGCCGGGGACATAGTGGCTAAACGTGGCCGGTAAAGTGAGCTGCTCGAGTAACGGAAAACGTGGCATACAGCCTCTCAGGGTTAAGATGCGCTAGCGTGTACTCCCTCGCGGAAGAGTGCGTCGATTGCGGTGCCCGGCAGATAGCGAAAGGCCAGGCTAGCGAAAGCCGACCGGAGTTTGGCGACCTCGGCGGCCAGCAGTTGTTGTGCTGGTTGCTTAACCTTCCATTCGCCGCGACCCTGCTTGATCAGTGTTTCCTGACTGGCCTGCACCAGGATCGTGGCCCCCGCGCTGCCCTCAAGTCCGTGTGCCGTGCGGAGCGCTGCTAGCAGCGCCTGATACAAGTTGGTGAGTTCTGTCTGATCGCGCTGCTCAATCTGCCCGTTGCTCGTTTGTGCAGCTGTACGGAGCAGCCAGTGCGCGACCCGTCCCGCTGCTGATGAGCGGAGCACGATCAGCCACGCATCACCTGCCTCACTGTCGGCTTCAGCTGTGCGCAGTTCCGCTGCGGCTGCATTCGCCGCTGCATTCGCTGCCTGATCGACTCGTTCGTTACGCGGATCGCCATGATGTGCCTGTACCCATTCCGGCTCGATCTCGTGCCGCCGGATCGCCTCCTCAAGCTGCGCCCACCGTTCGGCATTGAACTTGGTCTGCGCCATCGTGCCGCCCTTCAAAATACGCCTGAGACCGTTGAGCACATACTCTGAGTCCGTACGTAGCACGACATGACAGCGCTGTTTGAGCAATTGGAGTGCTCCAACCACTGCCGCGACTTCCATCGCATTGTTGGTGGTCTGCGTGGGCTCCTGCCCACTGATTAACCGCTCACGCCCCTCGCTTGTTTCGAGTATGGCTGCCCAACCACCCGGCCCGGGGTTGCCACGTGCCGATCCATCGGTCGTGATCGTCACCGTTGGTAAGCCTGTGGTCATGCGTCAGGTTGCCCGAGCATAAATGAGTGCGGCGTTAATACCACCAAAACCAAACGAATTTGATAAGACATAATCAACTCGACGTTGGAGCGGCTGATCCTTAATGAGTGCTAGGTCACAGGCCGGATCAATGGTTTCGAGGTTCAGCGTGTAGGGCAAGGTTTCGTGCTCCATGGCCAGCAGCGAAATAACGGCTTCAACTGCACCGGATGCGCCCAATGCATGTCCATGATACCCCTTGGTACCACTGATCGGAATCTGTTGCGCCGCCGCTCCTAACGCCTTGCGCAACGCCACGACCTCCGTTGAATCGTTAAGGACCGTTGATGAAGCGTGGGCATTAATATAGCCTATATCGCTCGGCGCAAGCTGGGCTTCATCCAGAGCCATGGTTACAGCGCGGGCCGCCTCACGTCCATCCGGCCGCGGTGCGGTCATATGATAGGCGTCGTTCGTGGTGCCATAGCCAACGATTTCGCCATAGAGATGAGCATCACGCCGCAAAGCATGCTCGCGCTCTTCCAGCACTAGAATCGCTGCCGCCTCGCCCATCACAAAGCCGTCACGGTCACGATCAAACGGGCGACAGGCGTGCGCCGGATCGTCGTTGCGCTTGCTCATGGCCTTGATAATAGCAAACGCACCATAGGTCAAAGGTGCGAGCGGTACCTCGACCGCACCGGCCAGCATAACATCGGTCTCGCCGCGTTTCATTAAGTGAAAGGCTTCTCCTAGCGCAATGGGTCCCGAGGCGCACGAGTTCGAGTTGCCAATGTTGGGTCCATGGACGCCGAGTGACATCGCAATGTTACATGACGAGGCGCCCCCAAAGACCGCCAGTGCGAGCCCAGGATGAACCGCTCGCACACCCCCTTCGACATATGCGTCATGTTGTGTTTCGCCAAAGGCAATACCGCCCAAGGCAGATCCAATGAAGATACCGACCCGTGTGGTGTCTTCACGAGTGAGATCGAGTCGCGCATCGGCAACAGCCATCTGTGAGGCGACTAGTGAGAACTGGGCAAAGCGGTCGAGCCGCCTTGCGTGCTTCGCATCCATATGATCGAGCGCATCAAAGTCATTAATCTGTGCTGCCATATGTGATCGAAATGGGGTTGGGTCGAAGCGCGTGATCGTTTGGATGCCGGTCTTGCCAGCACTAAGGCCCTCCCATAAGCCGGTTACACCGTGTCCAATCGAAGTGAGCACCCCGATGCCCGTGACCACAACGCGCTTTGCCTTCATCCTGCCCTCATTTCTCTCACAACCAGTGTACCGTGTTTTGGTAGGGCAGGAATGATGCTGTGTTCGCTCGGGTGAGCGTCGCATCACAGCTACGGTCGTTCGGCAATAAATATTTTGCCGCTGTCGATTTCGACAAAGGCTAGTTCCTTGCCGTCCGGCGACCACGAGGGGGATACAAAGAGTTGTTCAGGGTTGGCATGCGTTAGCCGGAAGCGGGGTCCGTGGCCTTGCCAATCCACAAGGTGAATATCACGCGTCGTATAGTCCACACCTGCACTACTACCGGCGAAGGCGATAGTCTGACCGTTAGGTGACCATACTGGGCTCTCGCCTGGCCCAAGGTCATAGCGCCGTCCGCTAGCAAGCTCCACGGTGCCAATACGTCCATCGATATTGCTCAGCGCAAGCCGTGTGCCGCCCCGTGACCATTGTGGTAGCCACCAGCCTTCGCCAGGGTTAGAGACCGTGCGTAGCTGGGAGTCGGGTGGATGGGCAATCACAACTGAAACGGCTTCAAGGTTGTCGACAAGCGGTGTCCAGGCCAACCACGGCTGCGATCCGGAGCTCAGTGCTGTCGCCAGCACATCGCCGGACTGGAAGGCCGTGCTTGCCGCTCCGCGCTGCACCATGAGCTGCCCATCCCTGCCATACACTACGATATTGCTGCTCAGTGCCGGTGCTCTGAGCGGCTGGCTGCTTACGATCACGGGCGTAGGCTCAAAGCTCATGGTGCATAACCGAAAGCGCCGGAGCTGGTCGTTCCGGTCGATGATCTGCTGGACGAGTAAGCTCGTCGCTCCTTGCTCTCCGTTGCTGCATGGGCTAGAGGCCATGTCCCACACCGGATCGAGGACAAAGGTGTCAGTAACGACATGGATGATCTGCCCACTCGTGCTAGCGACCAAGTCAAGGCCCGGACCATCTTGTGGGGTAGCCGCAAGCCAGTCACCGGCAGGTGCCCATACAGCATTCTTATATTTGTGCTTGCCATCGGTAAGCGCGCGAATATGGAGCGGCGCACGGTCGATGATTGCGCGGTTTTGGATTGGTTGGAAAGCGAGCAGTGGGCTCGCTGTTGCTTGAGCTGTTGCCGTAGTGGGTGAGGAAGTGGCAGGTGGCGTATTCGTTGGATGCGGCGTGGTCGTGCTGCTTGCTGGGAGGCGCAAGGTGGCCGTTGACACCGGAAGTTGGGTGAGCGTTGATGGTCGTGGTAGTCCCGTCGCCACGGCTGTGGCCGGTACCGGTGTCCCGTGCTGGCAGCTGACGACCAGCAGCAAAAGGCTGCCGAGCGCTAACAGCACGAAGCGTGTCATGCTTGACCTGCTGGTCCGATCATCGACGGCACGTTTCCCTGCCGCTGGCAGACGATTGCCAAACGACGCACGGCGGCGTATCATACGTTAATGTGCCGCGACCGCCAGGTAGATGGCTGAACGCGAACAGCGGGGAAGGATCGTAGATGCGACATTACGTACTTTTAAGCCTCTTAGTCTTGTTGGTTGCTTGCGGCAACGGTGCGACGACGGCCATATTGCCCACTGCGGCAATATGGCCGCGATCTAGCACACCTGTGATGCCAACCGCAGTTGCACTTCCTACTCATCCGGCGTTGCCCATCATGTATTTCGTAGACTCGCCGCATTGAAGCTCGTGCAGATACATGCGTCCCATCGTGAATGGGCTTGAACAACGCTACTCCGGACGGCTACAAGTGATTAAGGTCAATTTCACCGATCCGCGCATGGGTAGTGTCGTGGAAGAGTATGGTGCTACAGTTCATCCGGCGCTTGTGTTCCTCCGCGCGAATGGTCATATGGACGACATTATCTTAGGCGAAGCCGACGAAGCGCACATTGTCAAAGCCGTGAATCACCTCTTAGCCACGCCTTAACCAACGCAATCAACCGTTGGCCGTAGTTATGCTCCTAGCCGCAAGGCTAGGTCAGCGTTGTTAGGAGTACGCCGGGGAGCTGGTATAGCCTGCCTGGCTCGGCGCGATATTGCTGCAGCCTGCCAGATCGTATAGCTCATGATGCCCCACAGTATCACTAGGCCATAGCATTTATATGATAGGGCCAGTGCGGGCAAGCCTGGATTACGCGTACCTGTGAAGAAGCTCCACTGATTGCCATAGGCAATTAAAGCGAAGGCAATGGCAATCAGGACAGCTTTGCCAGGTGTGAAAGAGTGATCGGCAGCATGCCACGCTAGCGCGACAAATGCGAGGATGGTGATCGTTTGGTAATGCATCCAGGCTGCCGGGATGACCATCACCATGACGACGGTGAAGATACTCATCTGGACCGCGAAGCTACTTGATCGTCGCTCGAGCTTAATCATAGCCAGCAAGAGGGATGTGCCGGCAACTAATGTGAAGATACCGTAGGTCAGCAGATCGAGTGTGCGATCATGAATCGGGTCGGTGCGCATCGTCCCGGTCAGTAAGCGGCTCAAGAAGCCGTTGATCGTCTGGTTTTCGACCCAGCTGGTGCCGCCCCCGATGTTCGGCAATACCTGCGTGACATACGTGACATGACTCTGCCAGCCCATCACCCCAATTGCAACAGCATTGAAGAGTACCAGCCATACAAGAGTCCAGGCGAAGGCTTTCCATTCTCGTCGCACGAACAAAAACCCGAGCAGCAACGCTGGATATAGTTTGAAGAGCGTGCCTAGTGCAATGGTCACACCGGATAGCCATGGTCGCTGGCTGCGGAGTGCGAGGAGTGCGATTGTCAAGAGCAGCAGCAGGGCAATGTCGATCTGACCGTAGGCAATCGTATCAAAAGGCGGTTGCATCAGCCCCATCACCACCCCGACGATGCCCACAGCGACCGACCATGGGAGTCGCAGTCGCAGCAGTTGCACGAGCAGTACCGCCGTGATGAGGTACAAGATCACATTCAGCCCTCGATGGAAGGCCAGCACGACGATGTCATTAGACGTGGCAAACGGCAGAAACAACATGCCGTAGAAGGGTGGTACTTTGAAGACATGCCCATAATGATTGGCCAGTACATCACTCATTTTGTATAACGGTCGCCCCAGATGAAAGTCATAGGCGGCCCGCCACAAAATAAAAAAGTCCGGTCCCGAGCGGCGAAACGCAAACGCGGCGGCGTAGATTGCTTCGGCCACACCGCTCAAGACCAATACACCGATGGTCAGTTGCCGGCGCACGCGCTGCGAGAGCATCGGCAGCACGGCGAGTGGCAGGAGCAATATCCATACAGTGCTACCTATCACTTCCGTCCCAGGGCGAGGACCCACTACACTCCCCATTTCGGCCCCAAGCATCGCGTGGTACGGCAACATCAGCCAGTAGGCGAGCCCTAACAACACCAGGAAGCCTACTGGTTCAATCTGTGCCGGTAGGTGCCACCAGCGACTGCCCGAACGTAGCAAAGCAGCCCATATGCCCAAGCCAAGATGCGCCAACACGACTATCAGGAGTAGACGGTGGGTATAAGGTGCTATCTCTA
>JACDGP010000019.1 GCA_013821605.1 Herpetosiphonaceae bacterium | reverse complement strand
CAGTCCAAGTTTCAAACCCCTTCCCCACGGGGCACCGATCCTAACCCTGTTTGTAGCTGTTCTTATGGGCAGCAAATAGTTCGTTTCAAACCCCTTCCCCACGGGGCACCGATCCTAACGGGAGTAGCTGGGGTACCCGCAGGCGCATCGGACGATGTTTCAAACCCCTTCCCCACGGGGCACCGATCCTAACCGGTTTGCTATAAGTGCAAGAAGAATATGGATGTTCAGGTTTCAAACCCCTTCCCCACGGGGCACCGATCCTAACCTGTGGCGCTTCATCGGCGGTAGGTTATCGAGTTTATGTTTCAAACCCCTTCCCCACGGGGCACCGATCCTAACCTCTTCGGGGCGGAGATCTCAAACCCATCGAAGGCAGGTTTCAAACCCCTTCCCCACGGGGCACCGATCCTAACACTCCAGGAACAGTATCCTACCCAACGGCCGGGCGGTGTTTCAAACCCCTTCCCCACGGGGCACCGATCCTAACTTGCAAGGCAGCAAGCGTCCTGGGTGTTAGCCCGGAGTTTCAAACCCCTTCCCCACGGGGCACCGATCCTAACACTTGGAAGCTTAATCTACTGTCGAAAGGACAGTATGAGTTTCAAACCCCTTCCCCACGGGGCACCGATCCTAACAGGAATGCATGCGGGTTTACACCCTGTACTGCAATCGTTTCAAACCCCTTCCCCACGGGGCACCGATCCTAACTTGATTTCTCATCAGAACAGCAGTTTACTGCTGAACTGAGTTTCAAACCCCTTCCCCACGGGGCACCGATCCTAACCGCCCACAAGGTACCAGAGGCTCACTTCGGTGAGCAAGTTTCAAACCCCTTCCCCACGGGGCACCGATCCTAACACTTGACCGGGTTGGCTACTAAGAGCGATACAGCGTGCGGTTTCAAACCCCTTCCCCACGGGGCACCGATCCTAACAACCCGAATCCCATTGCAGTAACGCTTGATGGGAAGTTTCAAACCCCTTCCCCACGGGGCACCGATCCTAACTCTGTCGCATGACACCATAGCAGAAATTAGTGATGCCCATGCTCTAAACCCGTTATACCATTTACTACTTTAGTGTGCCAGACCTTGCGTATGTGACCGAAAGTGCCTGTGCTTCTCCACATAGATCTACTTTAGCAGGTCAATGGTCAGGAGTCAATCATGAATCGATGGGCAGCTATGCGTGCCAGGCTGCATTGCACACGCTCCGAACGCAGCATGGTGGCATCACCCAGCGGCCCTGCAGGCAGGCTATGGCGCGGTGCGCTCCTGGCGCCAGATGGAGCGGGCACCCCGTCCGCAGTCAGTGAGTGAGCGATTGGTGCTCTTGGGCTGGCTCTTGCCGCGTCCGGCGACGCCGCGCCACCCGGCGCATTATCTGCTAGCCCCGGAGGTACGGCGTTGGTTGCCTCAGCCGCGGTGCTTGCCCCATAGTGATCAGCGACAGGGAGCTGCGCCGGTGCCGGTGCTACGGCTGGCGACGACGATGTTGCTGGCGTGCGCTGAGCAGCCCTTGCCATTGCGCGCGAATGGCGGACCGCTGATGCCGTTGCTGCCCGACTGGCGCGGCATTGACTGGCCGCTCTTACGGCGGCGGCTCTGCCAGTGGGTGGCGACCGTGCCGACCGGTGCGTGGCTCAAGCCAACCACCCTCTATCAGCAGCTCGCGGCGAGCTTGGGACCGCTGGCCGATGCCCATACGCATGGCTTCAGGCAGGTACAACGCCTGCCCTGGCAGCCACGGCGAGCTGCAGCGATCTGGCAAGCGGCGCTGGCAGGTCCCCTTACATGGCTGGGCCTGATCGTTTGGCAGCGGGAGCCGGGAACGAGCGGTGCGTGTTGTGTACGTGTCCAACAGGACCCTGAGTGTAGCGCGCAGGGACAGACGGCACCGGATGATGGTGGTTGGCGTTACGGCAGGCCGAGCGCACCTTTCGGGTGGACCGGATACAGCAGGTGGCACTGGTGGGGAAGCCGGCGCGACGGGCCAGGAAGACGGCCCGCGCGACGGCGTTTGGGAATCAGGTGTGGAAATAGACGGGATCGTCGCTCACCTGACCGATGCCGAGCACTTGGATGCGCTGCACGGCCGTGATGTCGAGCAGGTACAGGCGGATGCTATCGGTCTGGAGGTCGATCAGCTTGCGAAGCCCTTCTTCGACCGCCGCCAGTTGTTTGGGGTTCAGGTAGCATTCGAAGACGCTGTACTGAACATGGGTGCCATAGCCTTTGAGGAGCTTGAACACTCTGGTCCGGCGTTTGGTTTGGACGATGTCGTAGCTAATGATCGTGAACATGCGGCCCTCGCTAGACCGTGTAGCCAACATACTGGGCTTGCTCGCCGCGCACCACGCGGGCGATGGCTTGGGCTTGCAACTGCAGCACCCTGCGGAGCGCAGTGTGCTCGTTGGGTGCGACGGGGACGCGCGTTTGGAGCAAGGCTTCATAGCGGTCGATGAACAAGGCCCGCCCGTCTTTGCCCAGATACACCGCATCGGGGCGTTGTGGCGGTCGTTCGAAGCCAGTGATCGGCAGCGCCTCGGTCCGCACAAGTTCGAGCACCAGGCGGTCTACCACGAGCGGGCGAAACTCTTCCAGCAGGTCGAGCGCGAGCGAGGGACGACCGGCTTCGATGACATGGAAGGTGCCCAGGTAGGGGTCCAGGCCGACGATTTGGATTGCCGCCAGCACGTCATGTAGCGCCAGGGTATAGCCGAACGACAGCAGGGCGTTGACCGGATCCGGCGGCGGGTAAAAGGCGCGACCGCCAAAGCTCCACCGCGGCGGCAAGGCGGCGCGCCAGGCACTGAAGTAGGCGTTCGCGGCGGCACCCTCGTAGCCACGCACTTGGTCCAAGGTTTGGGCCTGGGCCAAGTCGCGCAGGGCATTGGTGATCTGGCCCACGGCGGGGCCAGCGCTGCTCCAGCCGGTTGATTGGAGCAGCGCACGCTGATTGTGAAGCTTGGCTTGGATCATGGTACGGGCCAGGGCCAAGGCTTGCTCGCTGGTATGGACCAGGAAGGTTTGTTGGCTGCGCAGTTCACCGAAGCGCGACTGCTGGTTCCAACTGCCATAATATTTGCTGCCATGCTGGTTGGTTAAGGTGACGGGTACGCCGCGTTCGATGAGATCGACCAGTAGGGCCGTGGAGATTTGGACGCCGCGACCCATGAGCACGACCTGATCGAGCTTGGCCAACGGGACCTCGCGCAGGGTTTGCCCTTCCTTGGTCACCAGGATCTGGTTATCCTTTTTGCGCACGTGTGCGCCTTGTTCTTCCACATATAGTGTTGCCATGAAAGACCTCCTGCAATTGATTTATTTATGGCGGAGCTTGCCGGCTGCACGGCGCAAGGCATGTTCGGCTTCCTCAAAAGTGGTTACGCCACTGGAGAGGAACGAGCCCCGGCCGCGAGGTGCGAGGGCACGACCCAGGAATTCGAGACCGTCGCCATATTGCAACAAACGCGTCTTGTCAGTATTGAGCATGAGTCGAAGCGTCGAGAGCTGACGCTCAGCCAGCGTAAGCGCCCGCTGGGCGTCCGCTTCATTGGCGCACATGATCACGAAATCATCCATAAAGCGCACCATGCGCAAGCCCTGGCTGGTAAGCGCGAGATCGAAGGGATGCAAGTACAGATTGGCCAGCAACGGCGAAAGGGCACCGCCCTGGGGTGTTCCCCGTCCGACGGGACTCTGCCGATGCGCCACAAACTCGCCGGCGGCCAGCACCGTCGCGGCCACGGCACCGGCTGCCATGACCTTTTTGCCGCCGAGCCGTTGTACATACGGCAGCGCGCGCCGGGCACCAGCCATGACTGGTCGTGCCAGCATCAAGGCCGTCCACAGCCGTTGCTCAGGCGGGACCACCCGCTGCAACGGGAGCAGACTGTCATCATCGTCGGCTTGCTCCCAGCGAGCAACGGCGTAGGGATCATAAGACTGGCGTGGTGAGTTCAATGGAGCATGCTGCATTCCCCAATCCAAGACACGGCGCGCCATGTCGCCACCGCGTGCGAGCGCAGCACTGCCATGCGCGTCAAGCAGGGGAGCCTGCGGATCGGTGGCTAGGGTGCCGGCCGTGAGCCATTGTGCGATCAGCTGCAAAATGGGCACTTCGGCCACCCGCTGGCGGAGCAGCCCCAGCAGAATGCGTTGGTCTAAGCTGTCGAAATATGTGGCAATATCGGCATCAACCACCCAGTTCAAGCCCTGCTGTGCGTACCGCTCTACGCGTGCTACCGCCTCAGGCACGCCCACCTGCGGACGACAGCCATACGAACAATCGAGGAAGAGCGGCTCGAACAATGGGTCCAACACTTGCTGCACGGCCCGTTGTGCGATCCGGTCGCGCACCGCCAGAATCGCAATTGCCCGTTGACCACCGCTCGACTTCGGAATAGAGATATGGCGGACAGGACAGGGCCGATAGCTGCCGCTGTGTACCTCTTCAGCTAATTGCGCCATTTGCCGTGGCCAATCTGCCTCGAAATCTCGCAACGTTACGGCATCCGTTCCGGCGCTCCGCTGCCGGCGCGCTACCTGGATATTGCTCCGCACCCGGCGCCAAGCCAACGTCAAATTATCGATGCTACACACTTGGTCAATCAGGGCTGGGCCCTCATACCGTGGAAACAGCGCCATTTAAGTTGCCTCCTTCAATCGTTTCAGCGTTTGCACATCCTTAAGTGGTTGGTTCAGCGTGCCATTGTTCGAGCCGCTGCATCTGCTCGGCAACCACATGCTCATGTTGCAGATGAAGTTCGAGCAATGCATGCTCGTGCTGGGCGCGGCGCTCCGTCATGGCTTGCGCGCGGAGTGCCAACTGCTCCGCCAACTGGCGTTGCACATCGGCAAGCGCCAGTTCATGCGCATTCCTCCGCTCTTCGGCTTGGACCAGTACCTCAGTTCCGTGACGCACCAGTCCCTGTTGTGCTCCCAACAGTCGCACCTGTTGATCGGCCCGATGTGCCTCAAGTTGCTGCTGTTGCACCCGCTCCCACTCGCCTTGTAAACGTGCGTGCTCGTGTTGCCACTGCTGCTCGTCGTGCTCGATCACTGCCGTTTCTGCCTTGATTTGAGCCAGGACGATCTGGAGCCGCGCGCCGAGGGTGGCTTGTTGCACCTCAGCTTGCTGTTGCAGCAATTGCTCACGTGCACGGGCAGCAGTCGCTGCCATCCGGAGCGTATGCTCACGCTCAGCCACCACCGATTGGCTTTGGAGGGCATGGAGTTGTGCCTGATGACGTGCCTCGGCCACCCGCACCTCTTCGGTAATCTGTGCCGCCGTCACCGTTGCCGTCGTCGCCGCCTCGATTTGTCGCTCGTCACCCTGTCGCTCAACGATCCGCACCGCAACGATGCGCAAGCCCTCCAGTGCTCCATCGGCAGCGAGCCGCTCGGTAATCGCTCGGGCTGGCCCATCAATGCCGCCGCCATGCCCCGCACCACCCGTCAACTCGGCATGGGCATGCTGTTCCATATGCTGCAGAGCAGCACTTCGCACCGCCATGCTCAGAACATTCAAAGGATCACGGTGCACCGCCATGCGGACTGGGTCCGCCACCTCGACATCAACGATCACCCAAAGACGTACCCGCCACTTATCGGCACTCCATCCTTCGATTGGGCCGACTGCCACGGGCTGGCAGCGCGCGTCCACCCATTGCACCAAAATCACGCCCGGGCCGACACCCCACAGCCAATAACTGCCCGGCTCATACACACGCCGTTCACCACCTGGTAGGTACACCACTGCCCACGTTCCCGGCTGTACCACCAAATGCGTCGCCAAGCCCAGCATCTGACGAGGTAGCGCAATTGGGGCACTTGCCAACCCCATCTGAAATTCAGTGCTCAGCGGTAATCCTTCCGCGGTCGGAATCACCGACCCCTGCAACACCGCCAACCCATCCTGCATCGCACCGACCGCTGTCGCTTGTACCATTGCTCGCAGTGCCATAACCGTTCCTCCACATTCCTACTCACGAACCGGCTGTTCTTGTCGGATCACGCCCTGCATTAACTGCTGTCGTCCACCCAACGCTTCCCACGCCAGCGCATCGGCTAAGCGATTCCAAGCGCGCGGGATAGCGATGTACCGAATACGCGGAAGCTGACGCGCTAATGCCATAGCCTGTGCGTGAAGTGGTTGCAGTGGTCCGGCGTGGACATTGCAGCGCCCGGTCATTTGGTCCATCACTACTCGGCTATCACTGACACACCATACTGTGGTCGGTTGCTGCCGTGCGATCACTTCCAACCCGACGATCAAGGCTTGATACTCCGCCTCATTACAGGTCTGAGCAGGGACTTGGCGGCAATGCCATGTAAGCACACGACCATTCATTGCCCGCACGACCACGCCCACCCCTGCAACCCCGCGCTGCTCTGCTCCCGGCGTCCCATCGACCTGCAAGATCACCACTGTATTCTCCGGCCCTAGCGTGCGATTGCCATTGCCAGACCGATCAGGCCCAGTGCTACGAAGAGGCACAGACTCGCCAGGCACCCGCGCAACAGCAGGGCGGGCTGCAGATGCCGTAACCACCGGAAGGGATGCATTAGCAGCATGCCAAAGCCCAAAAGCGCGACCGAGAATCCCAAACCTGCGAAACACCATACCATTCGTCCCTCCTTGATCAGGATGTTGTTCATCCTGCATGATTCAGGAGAGTGGCGAGGGAGTAGATCCTATCGCAGACCTCACATGCGGAGAAAAATGCAGCATCGATTCTGGAGGATATCTCCTAGCGCTAACATAGCTCCTCCACGGCTAAAGCATGTCTGCTTATCGCAACAGTGTGTACTTATGTCAGTAGGTACAACCGTCAACTAAAATTTCTGCATTGACGGTATGCGGCGCCGCGCAGTATAGTAGCGTTAGTTTGAGATGAGGCATGAACCGGTTATGACTGATGAGTTGAGCAACCAGATCACGGCGCTCTTACGGGCAATGATTCAGCGTAATAGTTGGCAACTGATCGATGATGAAGCAGCGTTTGTGCAACAGGTCATCGCGGCCTTGACTGCGAGCGCTACGACTGGCGATAAGGCGATCAGTCAGGCAATCCTACGGCTATATGGTCAACTCCTGTATCGCCAACTTGTCGCGCGGGAAGAGCGTGCGGCGGAAGAGCTTTGGCTCATGGGTGTGCGCGGGGCATTCCGGAGCGGCCTTGATAGCAATCAGGCTTCTGATATCGCCCAAGAAACGGTGACGCGTATCGTAGCCTCGCTCCCGAAGATGCACGACCCCGGTGCACTCATCTTTTATACATTCCGTGTGCTTCGTACCGTGCTACGCGAGCAACGCGAGGATGATGCACCATCCTCACTTGACGCCCTGGTCGAAGCACGTGCGCTACCCGAACCGACTGATGCTACCACAGTTGCAGCAGAGGTCGAGCGGCAGGTACTGAATCAGCAGTTGCTGGAGTTGTTGCGGCGCAAGCTGCCCAATGAGTTCGAGCGTATTGTGCTGATCCGCGTGCTCTTATTGGATGATAAACCGCGTGATGTCGCACGCTCCTTCAAATTGCCGTTGTATCGAGCCAATGTGGCGAAGTATCATGCCCTTCAACTCTTACGGGGTGATGCAGAGTTTATGCAATTCTGCCAGTCATTACGTCCCCCAGATAAGCCTCCATCGGCGGCGTGAGCAGTGTTATCGTAGTAGCATTCATGAAATATGGTACAGTGAAGTGGAAAGCGTATGAACAGCAATAACCAACACCGGGGTGCGCAACAAGCAGCACGGCTGTGGCAAGCACTGAACGAAACAAGCTCCCTTGCCTGCGCGGAGGTTGCGCCACTGCTTGACGAATTGATTCAAGCCGAGGCGCAAGACGTTGACGTGGAGCGTGATCCACGCTTCAAGCCGGTCCTTCAACATCTCAATCAGTGCGAGCAGTGTACGGAGCTTTACGCCGAGATGTCGGAGGATATTGCAATGGTGACGAGCGGACCGGTGGTTCCAGTTCCGGCGATGCTCAAACCACCCGTCTTCTTTCCAGCAGCTGCAACCCGCCAGGGTCAGCGTTGGAGCTTGCGCGTCTGGCAGGAGGTGAAGCGGAGCTTTGAACTGTTGATCACGCCGCCACAACTTGCGCCAAAAATGGCCGTCCTTGGCAGCGGAGAAGCACTCGTCGCCGAACGTTTGGATGAACTACCCGGAACCCCGCTCGTTGCCGTCACGCTCACGGGGACCGGCGAACAACCACGCTTGCGGGTCGCCGTACGGGATGCTACACCCGGGACACATTGGCGCATTATATTAACCATGGGCGAGCATCATGCCGAAGCAATCACCGATGAGCAGGGCGTGACAGATTTTGTGCTGCCACCCAGCCCACTTGCTGAATTGCGTCTCAGCTGTACAGAAACGGCTTGAATCCTACTCGTCAAGCAACGCTGGTGTAAGCAGCAGCAGACCCAGAGCAAGTCCTCCGGGTACCGGCTGCGTTAGCAGGGCTAAGGGTGAGTGGATCATCCACCGTACATCGAGTGGGATACTCAACAGAACGGGAAAAGCAACCAAGGCCGCCCACTGATAGCGCCAAGTGAATAAGGCCGGCTCTTCATCAACCAGTTGCGCAGCCAAGCGTCCGAGGCTACGTGCTTGGGCATAACTGAGCAGCAGCGACCAAGCAACAACCGCGATGATAAAGAGATCAACGATGGAACGTTGGCTGGCGACACTGCCGCGCGTGAGCAGCCCCAAAAAATAGCCAGCGACGAGCAACGTCCAGCCCATCAGTCCACCTAAGATATATCCAAGATAGGCTCCTAGCCATTGCTCGGTCCGCAGCATCCGTTGCACCCGCCCTGACTTGCCCCGTTGGTACGCTGTTCCACGATGGGCAGCAGCGATCACGCTGGGAGCGACGATCCCAACCAAGCCCCAGCCTTGTGCTGCCATGAATAGCTGATCGCCTACGCTTGGCGCTGCAGGCGGCGGCAACACCACCGCATAAAGAATGGCCCCAGTTATCAAGAGTATTCCCAGCACAACCAGCATGCCTCGAAGCACGCGCCGACTGGCCCGATCATGGAAGAGTTGCTCGATCCGGTCCGCCCAGCGCGTATAGAAGACTGCGGGGGCCTGCGGTTGACAGCCTTCATAAATAACTGGCAAGCTCCAATCGGCACTGCCCAACGCCTGAATCGCCAGCCGTCCTTGCGCGACCGCCTCCGCGAGCGGGAGTTGGTCGTGCAGGGCACCATAGAACGTGGCCACGAAGGCCGCTGCTGCCTCCTGTCCTATCTCGCCCTGTAGGGCCACGACCACGGGAATACCATAGCGTACCAACCCCAGCGCAATACTCTCGCTGGCGCGTCGTGCATCATCGGCTTGGGATGCACCGCTATGACAAGCATCTAACAGCACCAATTGGAGATTCGCATCCAACGATAGGGTAGGAGCCAAATCAAAAACATTCACCCGCTGGGTATAGCCATCGTGGTGGGTGAAGAGCAGATCATAGCGTAGCCCACGCCCCGTATCAGCTGGACCACCATGACAAATGACATGCAACACACGCGGCACATGCTCCCGCAGGCGTGTTTGCAATGCTGCTACTGTCCCCACGCCTTCATACCATGTCGTTGCATCCACCGGCACGACATCTGTCAGCGCCGTGCGGATCAGATCGATCTTGATCTCAGATGCCTCCAGCGGTTGGGCGACGATAATCTGGGGGCGTAGGTCAGCGTTCAGGCAAAGCGGCTGTTGTTGCCCGATGGCTGCTACTTGACGGACCACGACCACCTTGGCGTCCAAAAAAATAAAGGTTGTGGCAGCTTCTGACAGCCCACCATCAGGCAACGTCGGCAACACCATCAATTCCCAGGGTACATCCATCAAGACGAGCGCATCCGGCTCCACGCGGATCACCACCCGTAAGCCGTGCTGACGTTGATGGGTGTGTTGAATCGCCTGACGCAGGCTGCGTCGCGTTTGGGGAGGTAACACGCACGCAACGCGGGCCCCCAGATCGATTAATGGGCGTTCGTTGGCAGCGCGGCCCGGAAAGCCGAGGCGCTCGAGCGTATGCCATTCCTCAACGAACTTGGTGAAATCGGCCCGCACTGCCTGCAGTTCGGTCGCCGAAAATGTTTCTTGCTGCCGGAATAAGCCGCCTTCCAGGATCAAGCCGCGCCCCAGCAAGGCAACTTGATACCGTTCTTCACCGGGAGTGCCACTGTGCTTGAAGTGCAGAATGAGTTCGTCATACTCCATTAGCTCAGCCATGCTCCCTTCTGCTGCTCAATATGCAGTAAGAATAACAAATGTTCGCTCACTGTTGCCAGCAAAGCACCGGGCCAGCCCGTCAACTCGCCGACCTCCTGCGTGAGCGCCTGGAGCAATGACACGCGTTCGCTCGTTTCTTCTGGCTCGACTGCTCCGACCCACAGCTGGACGACCCGTAACATCACCCAGAGATCGTCATCCCCGAGTGGCCCTCGTGGGAGCGACTGCACTGCTGCCACCGCAACTGGCCACCGCTCCGCCCTCAGAATACCGCTGGCTGTCTCCAAGAGTGAACGGAGTGACGCACCACCAACCTCACCTTGATGCTCCACAAGGAGGGATCGATGACGCACAAGGACAGATGCCCAGGCTTCAGGCTGCGTGGTTTGGGCAAAGTCAGCGTATACGTGGAGCAACGGGACCGTAGCACGAGGGAGATCACAGGCTCGTTCGAGCACAGCCACGCCCCGCTCCGCAGTACTTAACCAAAACAGCAGTGGATGTGCCAACTGCCCAGCATGTGCCACGCGCCGGAGCAACATGTATGCTGCGCGCGCTTGGCTCGGATGCTCGGCAACAGCCACAAGCCACGCCCCGCCCCGCTCGATATCCACGTTACACGCACGGTATAGTAAGCTGGTCAACCCAGGCAGTGGCAGCAAACATTGTTCATCATAGTTGACGGGATGCCACGTGAGCAATACCCACGGCGAGACACCGGCCCGCGCAAGCGCGGCTAATGCGAGGCTCAGTAGCATTTCCCACAGCCAACTTAGGGGACGGAGCAGGCCGAAGGCGATGCCAATGATGACTACCCCCACCAGGCCAGGCCACGGCGGAGGCGACCACGCTAACCAAAAACTTGCTGTCCCCAGTCCTAACGCGGCGCTCCCCAACACGGCCCGTGCCGCCGCCGCCTCTGTTGCCCGTGGGTCGAGCACAAGTCGCAAACACAGCAAAGAACCAATCGCACCCCCAACCAGGAGCAGAAAAAGCAGCAAGAGCCCCATTTGTGCAAAAGGAGCGGTGCTCAATGGATGAGCACTGAATAGCGCAGTACCAACCAGAGCGAGTGGTGGCCATGTTGCAAGCAGGGGCCGGAGGACCACGATCATGTTGCTTTTGCCGGAGCGACGTGGATTGGCACTTGCCACACCCACACCTATGACAAGCAACACAAACCCGAAACTTAAACCGAGCCCGAGGCCCACGCCTTGCGTACCCACCGGAAAAAGCTGTGGCAAGACCAGGATCATGAAGGCGAGCATGACCGTAACCCATAAGCTGGTCATTGCCACAGCCGACCAGCTGTCACCATGTTCTAATCGTTGGCCGGCATGCGCTGGACGCAGGAGCAGATCACGCGCAAGTGTGAATGGATCGGCAAGCGGTATGGTCATTGGCATCTTCGTAAAGATTATGAAACAATTAAACCCCGATCATATCGCTCCTCGCTGATGAGATGATTCCTCCGTGCATCGCTCTTGATAGAGTATGGTACAATCGCTCTTGTCCATTAATACATTCTGACTATTCGCACACCTGCCTAGTGTGTTGGTTTGATCCTGAGTCACTTCCGGAGGAATGCTATGACGGCACCGGCTGACCGCCCCCCAGTGGATCCCTATGTTGTACGTCAATTGTTGTGTGTCTCACATGCTCACCTTGATGAGGTTGCCTTTGAGGCCCTCGCCGTAGCGATTGAGCCATATCTTCGTCGTACCAAACGTCCGCTCAACGAAGCGGTTTCCCTGATCGCTCGCCACTACGAAGCAGATGGTGCGCAAGTCCAAGAACTCCGTGATGACTTGAATGGAGCGGCATGGCAAACAGTGCTCGCCCACGTGCTGGAGTTCGCAAGCAAACATCATAACTTTCCACGTGATACCGAAGCCACCAGCTGGCCCGATCTAGATGCCTACGAAGATATTCGTGAAAAACTCTGGAGCTATAACTTCGAGGGCGTCTTTAGCCACTGGGTTGTGGTCACGGTGAAGCGGCGGATCGGGCGGTATTGGCGCGACAAACAGGCGCTTCAAGCAGGCGGCGCCGGCTTTCGACTATCTGCGAAGCTGGCTGACGAGGTAGGTGAGCAGGTGGCAGATGACCCTCCTCGCTCATCACAGCGTGTACAGCATTCTTCTTTAGATGCCCAAAATGATCAAGGCTTGCCGATTATCGAGACACTGGAAGCCGAGCAGCCAACGATTGCCGCACTGGTCGAAGACGTGGTGCTCTGGACAGCGGTACGCCAAGAAGTGCAAGCCTTTGCTGCTATTAGACAGGATTACTCGTTATTTGTCCTCTGGTGTGGCTTTGTTGAGCGGGGCCTCAAGCTGTGGGAATTAGGCGTAGCCTACGATCTCAAAGTTGGCCAAGTCCATCGCCGGATTACGCTCGTCCGCAACCATCTACGTCAAAGTCCCAACCTGCGCGATTGGTTTGATCGACCCGACGTCTAACCTGCGCTGGTCGAAGTCTGGTACACTGAGATTGGCGTGCTTGTTTTAAAAACATGCCTTGATTGTATCGTATCTAGCAAGGAGTTATTGAGCAGCGGAAGTCGCTTGGTATACCATTAGGGGTTGATATGCGCAACGGGTACTGTCCATCATGTTCTCAGCAGGATCGCTGCCCACATGTTCGTGCCAAGAGACGCTTTACACAGCACGTCGCTGGGCGCGGCGTTCAACCAGATGGATACGCTTTTCAGCATATTGACCCGCCGTGTGTAGAGCGACACGCCTGTATCATCCGTTCTGGTTGGGGACGACGACCGTTCCCGCTGGCTCACAATCATGCTATGTACATTCTTGATCTTTGTAAGACAATGATCACCGGCTTTGCCGAGGGTCAACTGCCCCCGCCAGAGCAGGTAGCACGTGTCGTCACCGATCCGATTGGGCGACGCGAGGTGCTAGCCCATCCTGCCTTCGCTATCGCCTTGATGGAGGAAGCGCGGCGGATCAGTGGTCTTGATTGTGAGGAGGTTGGCGATCAACTCGCGCTTGCATTTCCGCCTGCGGCAGCTGCTACGAGTTCAGTTCTGTCCACCGAGCACTTCATCCTCCATCTCCAACTGTGTCCTTTCTGTGCGGAGGAGTATGGGCTGGCACGTGACATTGAGGCAGCTCAGGATGCTGGCATCCTCCCGCCTTGGCCACGCCCAGCTCCACCAGGTGCATCGACGCCTCCGTCAGTCCGTTGGCTGCCACCGTTGGACTTGGTCGTTCCCAATATGCCACTGAAGGTACCCACATCACAGGTCTCGCGGGCCTGGCGTGGTGAGCATGTGGCCGGGCAGATTGTGTATGCCGATGCCGTTCCTGGTTCTGAGTTGCTCCTGCGCGCGACGCTGACGCAGCTCGCGGCTGCGACGCCCGATAGCTGGGAACTTGAAGTCGAGATCATGCCGCCGCCGCAAACGAGCTACCGGTTGCGTCTCCAGCACGGAACAGCGACGGTGGAAACCGATGCAGATAGCTCTGGCATCGCTCGTTTCAGTGGCATTCCTGATGCGTGGATCACGGCCGAGCCTCCCCTCTCGCTCAGCGTTGGCATGCCCTAGCCCCTTGGCGTGCCGAGCCACGTATACGCGGCCCAGCCAAAAGCGGAGATACCACGTTCCCACGCCGCGCGCTGCATAGTCACTAAACTCCATGGCCCCTCACGACCTTCTTGACGGAGCGCATAGAACCATTCCATCAACTGCAGCGACCGCTCATCCCCAACGACCCACAAACTCACCACCAGCGCACGTGCACCGGCTTGCAAAGCACCGAGCGCCAGTCCCACTTGTTCCTCGCCTTCATAGCGCGTTGCAACGCCGCTTTCGCACGCCGCTAACACCAGCACGTCAGCATCAAGGTGTAATTGTGCGATATCAACCAGCAACACATCGCCATCCGCCAGCGCAATCCCCGCTTGGGTTCCATAGCGCGCATCGCTCCAAGCATGTGTGGCGAAGTGCAGCAGCCGGAACCGGAGCAAGTCCCCCGCTGCACTCGCTTGCCGCAGTCGATCTGGTGTTGCGTCATCATCACACCAGACTTCGGCTTGGTCGTGAGCGGCAGCAACCATACGTGCTTCTTTACCGGCCTCGGACAGCTGCGGGCGGTTACGATGCTGACTGATGCCGACCGCCAACACCTGTTCAGCCTGCGATGGTGACCGCTGGAGCAATTGCGCCAACAGATGCAACGAGGGCACGGTGAGCAGGGTTGCTGCCATCATTAGTGGCCGGCCCTGCCAAGGCAGCGCAGCAAACGGC
Organism: Herpetosiphonaceae bacterium; assembly: GCA_013821605.1. GTDB lineage: Bacteria > Chloroflexota > Chloroflexia > Chloroflexales > Kallotenuaceae > JACDGP01. The sequence goes on along the minus strand of JACDGP010000019.1, from coordinate 40,847 downwards.
AGGGTATGTAGTTGGCCGGCTGGCACAATAATCAGCAGATCAACCGGATGGGTGGGGCGGAAACGGGGTGGTAACACCAACGCCGCCACGCGCGCCAGATGTTGAGCAGGACCGCTTGTATACCACGTTTGCGGATCGTGATCATACACCCGCTGACGTGGATACGGCGCGGGATCACAGCAAAGTTCGAGCGCGAACTGGTCGGCGGGTTGGAGATGATGTCGCCAGCTTTCAATACCGCTTGGTGTGCAATGCCAACCGATCAACCAATCATCCTGCAGCCAATACACAAGCGCCTGCCAGCCAACCGGGAGCTGCGCAAGCTCCATACGGCAGGCCTCCCAATCGAAGGGCGTGACACCGCCCGGCACGACGCCACTCCCAAACCGTCGCCATAGCGCCAGCGCCTGATCATACTCCTCGTATAATTGCACCAATGGTGGATGGGAGATTGTGGGTGTCACGGGCTGTTCTGGAATCGTCGCAAGCGCGGCCTGTTGGGCCTGCTCGATCGCTTTGCGGAGCGTGTAGCAACGACCGGCCAACTGTTGCGTCTGGGGGTCGGAGGGCTGAGCACGACGCTGACCATCCAACCATGCACGCGTGACCTGAGCCCGCGCATCTTCAGCCATTGCCAGCGCCTCCGCCGGCGTCTGCAACTCATACGCCAAGTGAAGCGCAGTGAGCAAGGTGGGCGCAAACTGCTGCGCAAGCTGACCGGCTAGCTGCTCGGTCGGCACACGATTGCGCGCCTGCTGCATTAACTGCACCGCCCGCCGTAGCCAACCCAACGCGCCTAGCGCATCATGCTCGGCTCGCGTGAGCGTCGCTAACTCCACCGCAATCAAGGCAGCCTCAAGGGGCAATGGCCCCGCCAGCACCGCGTAAGCCCGCTGATACACCTCGGCAGCCGCCCTCTGGCCGCGCTGCTGTAACACCGCACCCTCGATCCGTTGCAACCGTGCCAAGGCGAGCGGCAACCCCTCCTCGACATACACCTTCCGGCAAGGCTCAATCAGCTCCTGTGCTTGTTCCCAATCCCCTTGCTTAAGCGCCACCTCAGCACGCTGACGATCACAATCCACTATAAAGACCGGTGCGTTATAAGCGACCAGCACAGCGCGCGCCGCATCGAGCAACTCACCGGCTTGGCGATACTCCCCCGTTTCCAAACACCACTGTGCATACTCGGCTTGGGCCCGGGCTAAGGTGAGCTTCATATCCATGCGTTGCAGCAGTTCCACCATCGCCATATAATGCTGATGTACTTGTCTACTTTGGTGCAATCCCATATAGCAGCGGGCGAGTTGACGGTGGCAATGCCCCATATCACCCACTCGTCCAAGCGCCTGTGCTTTTTCTAGGGCGTTTTGTAAGCGGACCAGAGCCTCATCGAAGCGGCCTTGGTTACATGCTAGCATGCCCATGTTAGCTTCAGTAAGAAACACCAAATAAGATAGCCCCAATGTACGTGCATCGTAGAGCGCCTGTTGGTAACCAGCCTCAGATACACTCCACGTCCCCAGATAATAGTCGAGGTTAGCACGCACGATAATAGTCTCCACTGCCCATGCCTGCATTCTCGTCGCCTGATATGCACGGTAAGCTACTTCGATATAGGTGTACGCCTCCTTGAAACGATTCTGCAGTAACGCGATTGTTCCCAACAATTCGTTGGCCATACCGATTCTATGAGTGAGTCCATGTCGTTGAAACAGCCTAAGGGCCTGCTTAGCCACAACTACGGCTTTGTCGATTTTTTCCTGATTACGGAGGGTATAACCCATTTCGCACCATACTCGTCCCAATGATATCTCTTCCCCCAGAGTTTCGAATCGTGTTGCTGCATCCGTAAATAACTGGAAGGCTAGAGCATAGGCTGAATATTGAAAGGCGAGTAAGCCACGCACAAAGATACAGGCTGCTGATTCGTTCGCTAAATCAAGCGGTTCTAGTAATGCTTCCGCTTCAGATATATACGTCTCTGCTTCTTGAGGCTTTTGAAGGAAGTTAGCCATCACTGCCATCCAGCGTAAACAACGTCCTCGCTCGAGTGGTTGTTCACATGGAATAGTGGTAAGTGCCGCCCACATGCCTGCTTTAGCTGCTGGGTAGTTCCCTAAAAAGTAGTCGGCAACTGCTATATCCCGCGTGCAACAAGCAACCTGAAGTGGTTGATGATATATGGTAAAGGTGGTGGCTGCAGCAATCAGCGACTGCTTAGCGTCTTCGAATCGGCCCAACGTCGTCAAACACACACCAGCAACACGCGCAACTTGCGCTTGCGCATCCGACGCATTCAACACATTGACTAAGTAGCGGGCGCGTTCGACACATTGCCACGCCTGCTGCGGCGCTCGCTCTACCAAATGTGCCGCCATATCTACTAAGGTAACAAGCTCGGCAGTGCTTGACGTAACCTCCGAACGCTCCATCTCAGTCATTCAGTACCTCGTTGATATGAAATAGGCCCACCACACTCCTTTCATCTAACAGCTGTTGATTTCAACCGAAAGGAGGTGACAAGCCATATGTATCGAACAGTGCTCCGACGACTTTGTATTGGGGTATGTGCCTTAACGCTGTTGCTTGGGCTTCAGGCTCCTCATGTAAACATCTCTATGCATGCAGCATCTGGGCCAGGACACGTATTGCCATTAAGCGATCCTATTAACCCCGGTGGTGGCGGCGGCTAACGACATCGGCGGAGGAAAACGGGACTGATCAACCCGCCACCTCCTGTTTTATCTTTATGTACATCTATGTAAGAACTGCCCATAGTATAAAGTGGATAGGACTAGTAGTGCAAACCAACCAAGATATATCATTGATTAGAAGATAGTCTCTAAAGCATTATCCTATCTCCTGCAAGCCAGCTTGGCTCCCCGCCGACTGGTCGTTTTAATGATTATGTAGGAAAACCAAAAAGAAGGTGGTGCCATTGTATCTCATGACGTTAATGGATACATTTCACAGGAGGCACCATCGCCATGAGTACCCCATTCTGCGCGAACTGCGGCAAACCCCTCACCAGCAACCAGCCGTTTTGCCCGCACTGTGGTGCGCTGATCGAACCGGTCACTGTAGCCGAAGCATCCTCACCGCCCCATAGACCCGACGCAGTTCGTTTAGCCGAGACTGAGTTTCCGTCGATCCCTACCCCGAGCATCCCTCAACCAGGAGCCAGTCCATTCCCCACGCCCCCAGTATCTGGCAATCCTCCACATGCCCGTATCTACCGACCACGCCGAAGAGGTCGGCAGATACTGTTACTGACAGGCGGTATCCTTGCACTACTGCTGCTGACGGGTGGTGGCTATTGGGGCTGGAATTATTATACCCACCGGCCTATCACCGTTGTCCCAAAGCTGCTTGTGCGCACCGATGAGGGCAACACCCAGCATACCTTGTATTTGATGGGGCTTTCAGCCAACGACAAGGTGCGGCTGGCGGATGAAACGGATGTACCTCACCAATACGCTGGCTTTATTGCCCGAGCAGATGATCGCTATAGCTATCCGCAGCATTTTCCCCATGCAGGGAACGATGGAAAAGGCGTATTTGCGCCGGTACAACAACGTGTTGCCTACCTTGCTCAGGCGGATGGGCTTTCATCTGAAATACGGAGTTCCAACGTCGTTGGCCAGAACGCTGTAACAGTATCAAACGGGTCGTCTTGGGAATATGCCCAACTCTCTCAAAGTGGCGGTACGCTGCTGATCAGCGAGTTAGATGATCAGCAATCTTCTTCGTTGTTTGTAGTCGATCTCACAGGTGCAAATAAAACCGTTTTAGCTGAGGGTAAGGGCAACCTGTTTGGTGTATTGGCTCCTGATGGAACGCATATTGTTTATGCGCAACAGGATAATGGCAGCACCAGCATAAAGGTGACCGATAGCAAGAAAACAAATCAGCACACGCTGGCCACGGATGTGCGATCAATGGAGGCACATTGGTCGCAGGATAGCAGTAAGCTTTTTCTGAGCATAGAAGATGGTGCAACCGCCAATGCGTCGGGAGCGCAAGCGGTAGCCTATCGTGCGTTTGTGATGGACCCTGATGGCCAAAATAAGCACGAGTTAGCAGCGCAAGGCGCGGTGATGCAGGGTGATGTGGCACAAGGCTGGATGATCTATTCGCTGCGTGAAGACAATAACCAGCAGAGTTTGTACGTTGCGAGGTTAGATGGCAGTGAGAAGCGTGATTTAGTGCACCGTAGTGATGCTGTTAACTGGCGGCTGACCGCTGATCGCCGTACGATCATTTTTTCGGATACTCACAATAGCCGCTCAACTCTGCGGGCTGTGCCAATTACGGGAGGCGATGCGGTTGAGCTTGGGCGCGGCGATGAGACACAATGGCTCGAAGACGGCAACCACATCATCGTGCTGAGCAAACGGAATGGGCGTACCACCCTTACACGTATGACGCAACGCGGTGAAGATCAGCAAGAGCTTGCAACGGGACTGCAAGACGTTACTGAAGTTGAGGCCTCACATGGTCAAGTCGTCTTTAATGGGTCGCACAATGGTCAGGCGTCGTTGCAGTTGTGGGATGGCAAAAAACTGCAAACCTTAAATGACGATGCCGATGGATACGCTACCGTTACGTTCACCCCAGATGGTCGCTCGGTTGTCTACACGGCCGTCTATGGGACGAAGTCAGCAACAACGACGGTGTATAAGCTCGACCTTGCTACCAAAAAGCGCGATCAATTGATGGACGCAGCCAGGGTAGTGGGTATTGGATGGTAGGGGCTAGCTGAGCGTCAGGAGATGGCGCTCAGTGTTCTGCAAGCGATGATGAGGGCAGAGACATTATCATCACCACCGGCAGCGTTGGCGGCATCGATCAAGGCTTGGCAGGTGGCTTGTGGATCGAGGTTTTGTGCCAGGACCGTGCTGATAGCGTGGTCATCAAGCATGCCATGCAAGCCATCGGAGCAGAGAAGCACGCGCTGGTTGGGCCGCAGCGTATGTTCGCTGATCGTGGGCTGGACGCTCTGTTTTTGACCCAGTGATTGGAGTAGCACACTGCGTTGTGGATGAGAGCGTGCCTCTTCAGGCCGGACCTCCCCAACGGCAACCAACTGTGCAATTAACGAATGATCCTCGGTCAATTGCTGTAGCTGTGTGCCATCCCAGCAGTAGGCCCGCGAATCACCGATATGCACAACGGTTAAACGATTGCCATAGAGCGTCGCAGCGACGAGCGTCGCGCCCATATTGTTTTTGCTTTTTGCACAGGCATCAAAGACTGCTTGATTCGCGGCTTGGGCAGCAGCGCCGGTATGGGCAGACCAATCGACGGTGGCATCGGTCGTTAGTCGTGGTAAGATCGCGTTGGTAAGGAGGTAGTTGAGGAAGGTTTTCACACCCAGCGCACTAGCTACCTCGCCGCCTTCGTGACCACCCATGCCATCCGACACAACATAGATGCCCCACTGCATCCGGTCAGCCTCGTGGTGTTGCAGACCTTCGATTAGACCGAGGCTATCCTCATTGTTGCTACGCACGCGACCGCAATCACACAGGGCTGCGCTTTGAATAATTATTGGAGTGGGAGGCTCCAGCTGTGGATCAAGGAGGACGGTGGGACGTCCGCCTAGCGCGTCCGCGCTTGGAGCTGTGCCTACAGCCATACCACAGACGCCACAAAAGCCATGGTCTGTAGGTATGGGTGAGCCACATTTGGTACAGCGCGTGGTTTGCTCCTCGGGTGTGTCCATGGTGAACATCACACCACAATGACTGCAATGGTTCGCCGCGCCACGATTTGGGCTACCGCAACGAGGGCAGATGTGCTGTTCGTTCGCCGCTGGCAATTCCACTGGCCCAGCCGGGCTAGATGCTGCCGGTAGAAAGTTGGCTAAATTCGATAAGGGTCTCTCCGAGCGCGGCACGTGGATAACACTGTTCGTTGGCGACAGCTTCCGTAGCTGCCGCCCGCGTAACCCAAGGCGTAGGAGTGCGATTGCCAGGACGACGACCGCAGTAATTGCTAACGCCACCGGGAGATAAGAAGACCATTGCATGGACTACCTCATGGTTGGCTGATTGCTGCAAAGAGTCGTGCGCGACTGGTGCCGTGTTTATCAACAGCCGTCGCCATACTGAGACCGATGCCTTTGATCGGGCGCAGCCACGCTAGGACATCGTCTTCTCTTGATGCGGTCGTCGTTGTACCACCGTTCGTGGCAACAGGAGCTACCCCACGCAATGACTTGAGTGTGTCTAAAATGCGAGGCAGATTCACATAAAGCAGAGCGTTGATGGTATCCGGGAGCTTGCTGCGTACTGATTTGTAGGTTGTGTCAGCAGCGATGGCAGCTTGGCTGCCTGTACCAGCAGCATGCAGTGCTTCCTCGTCCATGCCGAGGACAAGATCATCTCCTACCCAACCGCTGGCTATATCCGGTTTGTTCTGGTAATTACGCGATACAACGTGCCACGTCTGCCCATCGATCTGTTCAGTAGCTCCTGCGGCATTGGTGTTGCGGGTTGACCACCGATCAAGCGCATTGAAAACGGTGGTTGCGCCTTGTTGCGCCTTGGCTTTATCGGTAGGTCGCAACGCCACATAACTATTACGCAGCGAGAGATCTGGACCCGCATACACCGCCGACAGTTCGCCTTCCATCCAATCTAAGATGTCATGTTGCACGTCCAGACCGAGTTGGCGCTCGAAGTCACGGCGGGATTGACGCAGATCGGATGAACTGTCCAGCCATTGTGCGACGTCTTCCTTAAGCGAAGGGGGAAATGCAACTGATAAAACCCCGTAGGCATCATTGCGGACACTCGTTTGCTGCACCCCTTTAAGTGGAGTACTGCGTGTAAGCTCACTCCGGGCCGCAGGATCAACGTTAGCAAGGTCGTATTGGGAAATACCGTCGAGTTGGAGACCAGTATCATCTAAAGCTACACTCAGCCCTAAACCGTCGAGTGCCGTGATATTTTTCATTTGGTTTTCGAGCTGACGGCGCATGCTACGCTCGAAGGTATTCCCATTTGACACCGTTCGGAGCACGTCATTCCAGCTCGTGTTGATGAGGTCGCCGCCAATATAGGCATAGCCGATCCGATTAGCAGGCAAAGCGGCAACGACATGCTGAAAATGCAGGTTATCCCCGAGCGTGTTCGTGTGGCGCTTGGAGCGATCAATCGTTTCGTCCAACAGCTCTTTATTCGATGCAAAGATAACATAATCACCAACGACAGCAAAGGCATTGAAGGGATTAGCGCGCACGGTGCCCTGGCGGGAATTCGTCTTGATGCCTTGATAGGTATCGTCGTCGTAGAGCTCGCCTTGTTCTTCCTGGCGATTACGAACCTGCTTGAGAAAGGCTGCTGCCTTGGTCGCATTGCGTGAGGCTAGCACAACCAAAACATTCGCTTCATTGGTAAGGGTAGCGAGATTTACATTTGAGCGCGTAACATTCCGGATGCCGGAGACGCCGATGGCTGCTTCGATCCCGATCCACGGTTGGACGTCACGCTGGAAGTCGAAGCCGAGCAGGTCTTGGCTTTGTTGGTTGGCATCATAGACCGTGCCGGACTTATTCGCAATATCGCCATAGATTTTTTGGAGCCGTTGCGCACCTGTCAGGGCCGACACGTTGGGATTGAATGATACGAAGAGTTGTGTGTCGTTGGGCATGAGCGTATGGGCTGTACGCTGACCACGTAGCAGTGTTGGTCCGAAATAGGCGGCTGCGCCGCCCAGAGCGAGCACCACGATTAAGCTGATCAGCCCAACGATCCGTTTCCACCCCCATTTGCGGCGTCGAGGGGTGGGTGCTGTCACGGCGGGAGTCAAAGGTGTTCCACATTCACGACAGAAATTGGAGCTTGGGCTGTTGGGAGCATTACAGTGCGTACAGATCACCATCGGCATCTCCTATGGCATCGCCCGTGTTGTTACTTAACTAGAAACAAATCATCTTTATTTTTTGCGGTTCATTGAAGATGCAAAAAAAGGGGCTCACTTGTATCTCTTTAGATAAGGCTGGTGAGGCTAGCTGGAAAGGAGCAGCTGATGGGTGGCGAAGTCGCACTCCGTAGTTCGTTGGGGCGACCACAATTGGTAGCGAACACCCAACAGGTCGTCTACCTGCTCATTGAATTAATGCCGACAGCGGTCGTGGCACAGGTCCAAATGCCGGTGGCGGTGATGTTTGTGCTGGACCATAGTGGCTCGATGGATGGTGCAAAGATCAAGGCGGTGCGTGATGCAACGAGCATAGCGCTTGATGTTTTGCAGCCAGAGGATAGCATCGGCGTGATCGCCTTCAATCACCAGCATAGCGTGCTGGTCCCGCATCAACCCGTCAAGAATGTGCAGCAGATCAAGGCCAAAATTAGCCAATTAAAGGCAGATGGGGGCACACATATCGGGACGGCCTTAGCTGCTGCTTTGAAAGAAATTGGGCAGGCGCGCGCTGGAATGCTACGGCGCGTTATTCTGTTAACTGACGGCGAAACCGCCGACGACGAAGACGAGTGTCTGCGCCAAGCTGATAAAGCTGGACAGAGTGACATCTCGATCATGGCTTTAGGCGTGGGCGACGATTGGAATGCGACTCTGCTCCATGAGATCGGTAACCGCTCAGCGAATGGGAAGGCTGATTATATCAACGAGCCCGCGAAACTGTTGGAATACTTTAAGACAAGCATTCAAAGTGCGCAGGCCGCCGTGGTGCAAAACGCGATGCTGACGATGCGTATGACGCCGGGCATCGCACTGCGTGCCGCCTGGCAAGTCATTCCTTTGATTGCCAACCTGCCCTCGCGACCTCTTGATGATCGTAGCCTGACAATCTCATTGGGCGAGCTAGAAAAGGGTCAGGGGCAGACGCTGTTGGTGGAGCTTACGGTAGCCGCCAAGCCAGTCGGAACCTTCCGCATCGGGCAACTCGATCTGCAATATGATATTCCCGCTGCTCATCTTCAGGCCGAACACGTACGTGCGGATGTGCTCCTCACCTTCACCGATCAAGCTGCGGCGTTGCAAGCGGTTGATCCGCGGGTCATGAATATCGCTGAAAAAGTGAGCGCCCATAAACTCCAAACCCGTGCGCTGCAAGACATCGAAGCCGGCAACATCGCGGGCGCTACCCAGAAGCTACAAAGTGCTGTGACGCGCTTGCTGAATCAAGGTGAAGCTGATCTGGCGCAATCATTGCAGCAAGAAGTCGATCACCTCCAACAGCAAGGGCAGATGACGGCTGCCGGCCAGAAAACAATCAAGTTCAGTAGTCGCAAAACGGTACGCTTGAGTGATCTTGACCCCAGCAAGCTCAAGCCCTAGTTTCGGTCCCATATCTGTCGATGACGTAGAAGGAGTATGGAACAGTGAGCACCTGTGGAACGTGTAACAACCAGCTTCTCGACGACGCAGCCTTTTGTGAAAATTGTGGCAGCCCTGCTGCCAGGGGCACAGCGCCCGCCGCGCTGCCGTCGCCTGCTCTCCCGCTGACGAACTCGGGCACACCGATCTGTAGTCAATGTGGCAAAGCCGGCATGGTTGGCGAAGCATTTTGTGACGATTGCGGTGCACCCTTGCAGACATATAGCCCAACAGCACAGGGAGGAGCGCCCACATCAGCGCCAGTGGTAGCCTCGTCGCCAAACCGAGCGACCCTCCGCAACAGCATGCTGCTGATACACGGCAGCGGGATGCAGATTGCATTCCCCGACAAAGCCGAGGTGATCGTTGGTCGCAACGATGCCCCTAGCAACCACTTTCCGGACATTGACATGACCCCGCATAATGGTGAGGCGGGTGGTGTGAGTCGACGCCATGCGCGCATCAGCGTTCAACAAGGCCAAATCATGCTCGAAGATCTTGATAGTACGAATCTGACCCGTATTAACCAACAGCAAGCTCGCCCTAAGCAACCACAGCCACTACGTGATGGTGATGAAGTCCGCTTTGGGAGCGTTGTAACCACCTTTCGCGCCTCCTAAGTCCTAGCAGAAGGGAACAGCCATGTCGCAAGCATTGGTGAAGGGGGACGAGCTTGATGGCGGTCGTTATCGCATCCTCCAAGAGTTGGGTGGTGGTGGTGAAGCAATGGTCTATCTCGCTGAAGATACTGGCGTGATGGCCAAACGCTGGGCGATCAAGGAAATGCGTGAAAGTAATTTGCCGCCCGCCGAACGGGCAGAAGCGGTGAAGCGCTTTCAAGCCGAGGCCTCCTTGCTCGCGAGCCTTAAGCATCGCAACTTGCCGGATGTCGTGCGCTACTTCTCCGACAACGGACGAGAATATCTGGTGATGGAATATGTGCCAGGGCAAACATTGGAAGCGGTGCTGAAAGCGAATGGTGGCCCGTTGCCTGAGCCGCAAGTGCTGGCTTGGGCTGCGCAACTCTGCGATGTGCTCGAATATTTGCATACCCACCAACCGCCGATCATCTTTCGTGATCTTTCGCCGGATAACATCATCCTGCAGCAAGACGGGACGATTAAGCTAATTGACTTTGGGATCGCACGCCACTTCGATCCAAGCAAGCGAACTGATACGCTCAAGATGGGCAAAATTGGGTATGCTCCACCTGAGCAATACGGTGGACGAGGACAAACAACGCCCCGTTCGGATATCTATGCGCTCGGGGCAACGTTGCATGCCTTGTTGACCGACCGCGATCCATCGATCCAGCCATTTATCTTCCCGCTTGCCAACACGCTTAATCCACAGGTGAGTCCGGCAGTGAGCAGTGTGTTAGCTCAGGCTGTCGAACAAAACGCCGATGCCCGCTTTGCGAGCGTTGCCGATTTTCGGCGTGCGCTGCTGGGTACCGGACAACTACGCTTTTGCCCGCATTGCGGTATCCCTAATCGCGGGACCAGCAACTTTTGTATGGGCTGCGGAGGTCGGCTGGTCGTGACCGGATCCACCACGCCCGTTCCTACAGAAACAACGCGGTTGCCCCAGCCGCTATCGCGCAGCCAATGGCTGAAACGCTTCACCACGTGGGTTGTTGTCGGCGCATGTCTCGGGATGATATTGGGGGCGCTCCCAGCGCTTGTCACTCCCGGCGTTAGTGTGCTGGCCCTGCCGGACATACTCCAGAAGACAACGCTAGCAGGTATGGCATTCTTTGGAGTGGTCGGTGCTGGCTTAGGTATGCGCGTCGGCTGGCGAAGATAAATGCGCTGAAAGGAATGCTATGCGTCGGGTTCGCAACGTACTGCTCGGTGTCTGCCTACTTGGTGGGGTTTATGCAGCATATTTCTTCGGCTACCAAGCATTAGTACATAATGTCACCGTCGCCAGTGGTGCGACGGCAACAGCCGCTACCAGCGCAGCCCCATCGACAGCGTCCACCTCGACCACCTCGACCACTCCCTCCGCACCGTCGAGCAGGACAATCACGTCCACACCGCAAGCATCCATAACGGCTACGCCCCTCGTAACCCCAACACCAACCCTGTCAACAATTCCGACCGACCAACCTACCATAACTCCGACTGCATCTGCCACCGCGACCTTGTCGCCAACTCCAGAAAATACACCAACCGCAACGCCAACGGCGACCGCCAATATTCCGACGAATGAACAATTGATCGGTTCGGGCGTGCATGTCAACCAGGTCGCGGGCGCATCCGGCTTGCGCGTGCTGTTGCTTGGGCCGAATGGTCAACCATGGCAAGGACATCGCATTGATGTGTATGAGCAACGCACCGATGTGAGTGGCAATCCGACCTATGGCGACCGCGTTGATGGCCGCGATATTGATCAGCAAGGCCAAGCCGCATTCGATCTCAAAAACGGCACCTATGGCGTCTGTCCCAGAGGTATCGAAGGCTATGACTGGACGGCACAAGGCTGTATTTATAACGTACAGATCGAAGCGAACAAGCAAACGGTGGTCAAGCTGCAAGCAGGTCAGATCCAGGTTGCACTCGCGGGGGCTGACGGTCAACCGGGACAGAACGTATACTCAGCGATCTATAAACAAAAGCCAGATGTCAGCGGTAATCCAATCACCGGTGACCGGGCATCCGAGGGACGGACTGATAATACTGGCTTGGTCAGCTATTGGCTCACGTCAGGGCTGTATGCGGTAACGATGGACCTGCCGGGGTATAATTGGGGACATCTCGGGTCGGCCAAAGGGGAGGTAAACGAGGTTGTGCGGCCTGGGACGACGACCCGCGTGTTTGTTAAAATGGCTCAGCTGACGATTGGCTTAAAGGATGCCAATGGCGATCCTGCTAAGGATGCGTATTGCCAGGTATTTACCCAGAAGCAGGATGTTAACGGCAAACCGACGCTGGATAACCGTGTTGCCGATGGTCGGACTGATAATGGCGGTATCGCTTCGTTTCCCCTTACACAAGGTCAATATGCATTACGCATTGGTAATGCCGTGCTCTATAATGTTCCCCTGCAGTGGGGCAAGCTGACGATGAGCGACGGGCAAACGGCGGCGATCAAATAAAACAACTTCTCGAAAGGCATAAACCATGTCCCTAGCGATGCGCGTTTATTACAATGCGGTGTGTGGTGCGTTGGGTGGGCTGCTGGCATGGGCAGTGAGTAGCCTCCTGATCCACTTCAGCACGGTTTCCTTCGAGGCGTTGTTGCTACGGGATGCCTTGCTAGGAGCTGTGGTTGGCCTCAGCATTGGCGGGACACTCGGAGCCGTCGATGGACTCCAAGCCCGTAACTGGCCGCAGGCCATACGCGGTATTCGCTATGGCGGTCAACTCGGCTTAATCGGCGGACTGGTGGGCCTACTGGCTGGCGAGATCGTCTTTTCAGTAGCCGGCGGAGGCGTCTGGCCACGTGCGTTGGGCTGGGCATTGCTCGGCGCTGTGGTTGGTGCGAGCGAAGGGATCGCTACCCATGCCCCGCAAAAGCGTAATTATGGCATCATCGGCGGGATCCTAGGCGGCTTAGTAGGCGGCAGCACCTATGAACGGATCAGCGACCTCTTACGCCTCCTGACGCACAACCGTGATCTGTCACTAACGTTGGGCGGAGCGATTGGCCTCGTCATGTTGGGTGCCTGCTTAGGCTCATTAATTGCGCTCACCGTGATCGTCGGGCGCGATGCTTGGCTCCACATCCTCGGTGGACGACTCGAAGGCCGCGAGGTCTTGATCGGCAAGCCGCAAACCACGCTTGGCGCAAGCGATGGCTGTGATGTGTATTTGCCCGGCGATCAAGCGATTGCAAGCCAACATGCGGTACTCACTCGCCACAACAATGGCTATGCGTTAACCGTTGCACAGCAGGCCACACCCATCACGGTTAACCAACAAACGATCACACCCGGCACAACCGTGGGCTTACGTGGTGGGGAGCGTATCCGGATTGGTACAACACCGCTCGTCTTTCGCTTGGATGGCGTTGCGGAGGTGGAATCATGAAACGACTCGCCCGTCGTTGGGTCACACTCACATTGTTGATCGTTGGTGCCCTGCTGTGGGTGACGCTCTTGAGCTTATCGTTCGGTGGCTCCACAAGGAGCAAAGCGAGTGATGGTGCGACCGGACGTGTGACCTTGATCGACAAATCTGCCTTTCCCAAAGTAAGCAGTTATCTATTGCTGAAGGATGCCGCGGGGCAACCGATTCAGGGCCTGCAGGCCAATAATTTCAGCGTGACCGAAGACGGTATCCCGGTCAAGGTCGATTTCACCAGTGCTGGTCAGCAAGCGCTCACGATCATCCTCGTGATCGACCATAGCGGCAGCATGAGTGAATTCGACAAAATGCAGGGTGCGCAACAAGCCGCAGATACCTTCATTGAGTCGATGCGGCCTGGCCGCGATAGCTTGGGTGTGATAGTCTTCAATGATCGTGCAACCACACTCGTTCCACTTGCACCACTGGCTGACGATACAGCGAAGCATACTGCCGAGGCAGCTGTCAATCAAACCTCTCCCGCCAATGGGACCTTGCTGTATGATGCACTGGGCGACGCGATTCAGCAAATGCAAGGCACGAGCGGGCGACGTGTGATTATTGCTCTGACCGATGGGATCAGTGATAACAGGCGCTATTCGCAACGCTCCATCACCTCGCTGGCGACCAAAGAAAATATTCCAATGTATACGATCGGCTTGGGGCGGGATGTGCGTGGACGTGATTTGGAGCAGCTCGCCAAGGATACCGGCGGCGAATATGCCTTTGCCCCAGATGCAAACGCTCTCCAAACCTTATACTCGCGTTTGGCCCAAGCCCTCCAGAACGAGTATCGGTTCGTGTATACGTCGCCCACCGCGCAGCTTGATGGCACACGCCGCGTCCTCGACATTACGGCCAAACGTTCCAACGGCGACCTCCTGACCAGCAGCGACTATGCAGTAGGCGGTGTGCTGGTCTTGAATCGTAACCCGCTGCTGCTCTTGTTGCTCACCGGAGTTCTGCTGGGGTTGGTCGCCGCGCCATCAGTGGTGAATCGTGTCCGTCGTTCGCCCGGTAATGAAGGCAACAGTACACTACCTGAGCCATCCATTGTCGAGCCACGCTTCCCTGCGGCGTTTCCGGTCTCTCAGGAGCCCCTAGCAATGGCGCGACCGGCGCGCGTTGCTGAACGCATCGGTGAACCCATGGCCGCATCACGTCCAGTGATGCCAATGGCACCGGCTCCCGCCTCGCCGCCAGCACCGTTGATGCTGGCCTATACCCTACCCTTGCAGGGCGAACGCACCACCATTGGCAGCGCACCGACGAACAGCATTGCGTTACCAGGCCTTGCACCTCAGCAGGCGGTGATTCAACGCCAAGGCGGGCAATGGGTGATCGCACCGGTCGCGGGCGTGACGTTGGTCAGCTTCAATGGCAATCCCGCCGCCGAACGGCCCATTACCAGTGCCAATGCACTCAAGCAGGGCTCGACCGTACGCCTTGGACAGTATGTTGCGGTCTTCGAGATGGGTGATCAGCCGGGCCTCACCTTCCAGGCTGCCCTGCAACAGCCGACCACCGTAGGCAGTACCGGCAATGGTGCGCTTCCCTTGCCCACCACAACACTGCGCCCGCAACAGGCGCACTTTGGCTATGAAGGTGGACGTTGGTTTGTAGAAGACCTGAGTGGTGGTGGCACCACTGTGAGTTTTGGGGGCGATCCCAGTCAGCTACGACCAATGGCTAAAAGTGCCCTGAAACGTGGCTCGCTCCTACGTCTAGGCAATCTGCTGCTACGGGTCGTGGAATAGGGGAAACCTTCCAGCGTAAAAAAGCTGCGCGAATTGTGTCTGTATCTGGTAAGACCTGCCAGAGGATCGTTCGCCATGCAGCTTTGCCCGCAGTGCAACACCAATAACCGCGATACCGCCCATCACTGTGCACAATGCGGTCATGGCCTCCAGGACCTGCTTGGGGCTGGCACGATCCTGCAAGGACGTTATCAGATCGAGCGGGTCCTGGGTACGGGTGGCTTTGGAGCAGTGTATTTGGTGCGGCATCTTGCGCTGGGCCATCTCTTTGCCCTCAAAACCTCGTTCGATACGACCACGGGGGCCGTGCGCCAATTCGAGCGTGAAGCCAAGTTCCTCGTGACCTTGCAGCATCCCAATCTCGCGCGGGTCACCGATTTATTCATCGAAGCCAATGGCACGCCCTATCTCGTCATGGAATATGTGGAGGGCGAGAATCTTGACGAACTGGTGACGCGCACGGGGCTGCAGACTGTGTCGCGCGTAATCACCTGGATGGAACAAACACTAGATGCGCTGCACTATCTCCACACACGCATACCGGCTATCGTGCACCGTGATATCAAGCCGAGTAACCTGATCCTACAAGCCGACGGACGGTTGGTTCTGGTCGATTTCGGCATCGCTAAGGAAAGTGGTACCAAGACGACCATTGGCGCACGAGCCTATACCCCTGGCTTCTCACCGCCCGAACAATACGGCACGCAATCAGCCGATGCCCGCTCGGATCTGTATAGCGTCGGTGCGACCATGTTCTTTTTGCTGACCGCCCAGGTACCGCCCGATGCTATTGATCGCATGGTGCACGGCGCGTCGTTGATCCTGCCGGGCTCGCTGCCTCCGAGTATTACGCAACTCGTCACTGCCACGCTAGCACTTAATCCATCGCAACGACCAATTTCGGCGGAGAAGCTCAAAACCGCACTGACAGCTCCCGTTGCACCCGCTATTCCACCTCCGCAACGTGTCGCAATGCCAATACCGCCTACAGTTCGCGTATCACCACCGCCTTCGCAACGCTTGAAGTGGTTAGTCCTGCTTGGAGCAGGGGCTGGTATTGCTGTAGTGCTTTTCTTCCTTGTCAAGCTCGTGTCGGGCTCATCATCCCCGACTACCGCGACAGCGGCTACTTCGGTAGTGACTACCATTGCTATGGCAAGTACGGCTGGTGCTACAGTAGGCGTTGCACCGGTTGCAACTACGGTATCTGTGCCATCCCCAACTACTGTGCCCAATACAGCTGTACAGACCGCGGCAGCATCGACTGCTGCAGTGACGCAGCCAGCTGTAGTAAAGGCTACAGCCAACACAGCGCCAGTTATGAATGCTGCTAGCATTGGTATCGGTGCGACCTCAGGTGCGGGCATCGTGACCTCTGGGGAGGACGTCGTCGCTACTGGTTATAACAAGATTGGCACAGAACTGGCCGACGCGTTTGCCGGGAAGTACAAGGGCAAGACGGTCAGCGTTTTACACGGCTTTTCTGGCAATGAAGTCAACAAGTTCGCAGCCACCTTTAAGGATTTCCAGGACAAAACCGGCATTACCATCAACCTCGTCCCGGGAGGTAACACAGAAGCCATTAACGTCAAGGTGACCAGCGGCACGGTGGAAGATATCGTCAACTTCCCCCAGCCGGGCACTATGGCCAGCTATGCCAAGAGCGGCAAGGTCATCGACCTCAATAAGTTCATCAATCCGGCCTGGCTCAAACAGAACTACAACCAGGGGTTTATTGATACTAACACCGTCGATAGCCCCAGCGGCAAAATCCTGGGCGGCGTCTTCGAGCGCATCAACTTCAAGAGCGCCGTCTGGTATCCCAAGAAGGCCTTTGATGCCGCTGGCTACAAGGTTCCTACCACCTGGGCTGAGCAGCAGACCCTGATGGACCAAATCGTCAAGGACGGTGATACTCCCTGGTGCATGGGTATTGAAAGCGGCGGTGCCACCGGCTGGCCCGCCACCGACTGGATCGAGGATCTCATGCTCCGCACGACCTCCCTCGACAACTACGATAAGTGGGTGAATGGCACCCTACCGTTCACCTCGCCCGAGGTCAAAACCGCCTTCCAGATCTTGACGAACATCTGGTTCGACGACAAGTATGTCTATGGCGGTCGCAAGGCCATCGCCACCACCAACTTCGGCGATGCTGGAACCCCCATGCTCCAGGACCCGCCAAAGTGCTGGCTGCTCAAACAGGGCACCTTCATCACTACCTTCTTTGAACATAACAAACCAGGGGTGAAGGCGGGCGTGGACTACGACTTCTACTATTTGCCGCCGATTGACCCGCAGTACAGCAAACCGGTGTTGTACGCCGGCGATCTGTTTAGCGCATTTAACGACCGACCCGAAGTCCGGGCCGTGATGGAGTATTTCACCACCTATGAGGCGATCCAGCCCCGGGTTAAACTGGGTGGTGGGGCGCTCTCGCCGCACAAGAACGCCGTTTTGGCGGACTACACCAATGACCTGGACCGCAAAGCGGCCCAGATCATTCTCACGGCCTCGATCGTTCGTTTTGATGGCTCGGACCTGATGCCGGCTGAGGTAGGGTCCGGGAGCTTCTGGAAGGGTATGACCGACTATGCTGGTGGAACAGTCGGCCTCAATAAAGCTTTGGCGGAGATCCAAGCGGGCTGGGACAACGTCAAAAAGTAGGTTGACATCCGACTATTGGCTCGTCCTTTCGTGAAGTTGGCACGATGGTGTCGTCGTGATGTCGGAAAGAGATCAGATGCTTGGAAGGTGCTGGGCACCTTATCAACCAAACGTGAGTAGCTTTTGAACCAGGACAAGTCAAAGTACGATGCTTGAAATTGAGCAGGCAGTTTGGCTATTCGTTGTACAACTTGTGGACGAGATAAGCTGTGATAAAGCTACGTAGTGTATTGGCTAGAGTCACCGGGGGTTGTAACAGCCTATAGTGCTCGCACTTTGATCGGGTAATAGGAAGATCTCATGGCAGCTAACGCATGTTATTTCTGTAACTCGCCAGTCGCCGCGATGGCCAACAACTGCCCCGCATGCGGGCAGCCACAGATTCTTCAGGGGAAATACCGCGTGGTACGGCTGCTGGGACAGGGCGGGTTTGCACTCGTGTATGAGGTGCTGGACCTGCGCCTCAACCGTCGCTATGCCCTCAAACTGATTACCAATGCCTCGGGGACGGCCCAGAAGCAAGTGGAAGCCGAAGCAAACATTTTGGCTCAGCATGCACGCCACCTGCATTGTATGCCGGAAATCTATGATATTTGGAGCGATGGCGCTGCTACGTCCCTCCTGATGGAATATGTCGAAGGACCAACACTTCAAGAACTCGTTGATCAGCAAGGACCATGGCCAGCACGCACCGTCGAGCAGTTCTTGCAAGCCGTGCTCCCAGATCTGGTCCGCATCCATGCGCTGGGCATCATCCACCGTGACCTGAAACCCGATAACATCAAGCAAACTCCGGATGGACGCTATGTGCTGCTGGACTTCGGCATTGCCAAGCATACGACCGGAGGGACACTGACCGGCGCGAAAGCTGCCTCGCTCCACTACTCACCACCAGAGCAAATCCGTGGTCATCCGACCGACGGTCGCTCTGACTTGTATAGTCTAGGAGCCACTGCTTATCACATGCTAACGGGGCAACCACCAATTCCGTGTGAATACCGTGCCGCGTTTAATATGGTGCTGCCTCCGCCATCACAGGTGGTGGTGAATGTGCCGCCACCGCTAAGCGCGGCCATTATGAGCATGCTCGAACTCGACCCTGTTCAGCGACCGCGCGATGCCCAGGCCGCCCTTGCACTCCTTAATGCTTCTGGTGTCACTACCCCAACCAAAGCCGTCGCACAACTTCCATCGACACCAGGTCTGCCGCCAAGCCCTGCTGTCCGGACTATGCCGACAATTCGTGTATCCTCACCACTTCAACAACGGTTGGGCTGGCTCACACTTATTGCGGCTGGTGCCGGTATCACTCTCGTACTTTTATTCCTCGTCAAGCTCGTATCAGGCCCATCATCCCCAACCGTCGGGGCAGCAAACACTTCGGGAATCACGACCATTGCGAGTGCAAATACAACAGCAATTGGGCAGGCTACGACTGCCATCTCTGTGCCATCCCCAACTACTACTCCTGCCACACCTACCCAGACCGTCGCACTACCAACTGCCACAGTGACGAGCCCTGCTGTGATGAATCCGTCCGCAACTACATTCGTCGTAGCACCAGTTGCGACTGCTGTATTCGTTCCATCCCCAACGACTGCTCTTTCATCTGCTGTCGTTGCTCCAGTAGATGTTTCCCGTAACCATAGTCTAATTCTCGGTTGGAGTATCACGTCACCGATCGGTGTCACCAACCCATGGGCTGTGCCCGGCTACACCCACCAAGAAGGGAATGCCTTCATGTGGGAGGGATTGTCCTACTTTGGCATCTTTGCTGACAAAGAAATTCCCTGGCTCGCGGAGAGCATGACGTACAATGCTGACTTCACACAGTTGAAGATCAAGCTGCGCAAGGAAGCGATGTGGAGCGACGGTCAACCCGTGACATCGAAGGACATCGTCTACACCTTTGAAGGGCAGTTGAAAAATGAGAAGCTGCCCTATCACGCGAAGTTCATGGAGTTCGTGAAGGACGTCAAGGCCGATGACGACCAGAACGTCACCGTGAATTTTAATATGGCCGCGCCGCGTTTCAAGTTCGAAGTGCTGACATTGAAATTCGACACCGGTATCCCGATCGTTCCCGAGCACACGCTGAGCGAGCAGCCAGATGTGAATGCCTTCCAGGGTGGTCTCACCATGCCACACTCTGGGCCGTACAACCTTGTCCAGTGGGACAAGAACCAGAAGATCTTCTACTTGCGGCCCGACTGGTGGGCGATCAAGGCGGGCGTGGCCAAGCTCCCCGATGTCAAGCACATCGTCATGGTCAACATCGGTGGCCAAGTTGGCCTGAACATGGATACTGTGGCCCAGCGCCTCATCAACAACGAGATGGACTCGTCGCTTGACATGCGCAGCTCGGTCATCGGGAACATTCTAAAGCAGAACCCGAAGATCACCAGCTGGACCGGCAATGCGTCGCCCTACGGCTATCTCGACTGGTGGCCGAACTCCCTGTGGATGAATGATCAACTGGCGCCGTATAGCGACCCGAATGTCCGCAAGGCGATCAGCCTGTCAATTAACCGGGACCAAATCAACGAGGTTCTCTACGAGGGTGCGAAGATCGCCACAATCTACCCCTTCCCGCTGTATCCGAACCTGCAGAAGTTCGCGGATTCGCCAGCGGTCAAGGCACTTGAGGCGAAGTACAAGCCCGGGGCCTTCGACCTGGGACTGAGCGCCAAGCTCATGACTGCCGCGGGCTTCACGAAGAATGCGGATGACCTCTGGGAGAAAGATGGCAAGACTATCTCCGCCGTTATCAACGGCTTCGAAGGCATTCACCGCGACATAGCTCCGTTCCTGGTAGAAATGCTGAAGGCCGGTGGCTTCGATGCCAGCGTCAACTTCGGTACCGATGCGAGCCAGAACATGGCCGACGGGAAGCCGGGCTTTTATCTGTTCGGTCATGGTGCTAGCACCGTCGACCCGTACGCCGCCTTCGAACTGTATGCAAGCCGCTTCAACGCGCCTAACGGTACGGCAGCCGGTGGCGGACGCTGGTCGCGTTACAAGAACCCTGAGTATGATAAGATCATCGATGCGATGGCCCCGCTGTCGGCTGATGATCCCAAGTTCCAGGCCCTGGCTACGCAGGCCTTGGAGATCTACTGGCGCGACACGATCGATATCCCAGTTATCCAGTGGTTGCATCGCATCCCCTACAACAACACCTACTGGACGAACTGGCCGTCGAGCACGAACGTGGCTAACGGCGAGAACGGTGCCTTCTGGGCGCACACCGGGATGCTGGTGGTTACGAACTTGAAAGCTGCCCAACCCTAAGCCGATTGAGGAGGCCCTATGCCTATTCGCTGTCCAAATTGTGGTCGAGATAATCGCGATACGGCTAATTGGTGTGCGGGCTGCGGTCAGCAGGGGCTACAACAGCTTGTGGCCCAGCCCGTTTCGTCCTCCTCCTCGGCGAACAGGGTGCAGGTGCTCCAGCCGAGGCAGACGCCAGTTCAGCAGGTTGCAACACCATTGATCCCGCAGCCACACCCCATGCCGGTTATGCCGTCGCCCGTGGCTGTCACACCACAAACACCAGTGGTCCAATCAGCTAAACAAAGACAGGCACTCCTGAATGGCACGATCGAGACCTATAACGAGAATGATGTGTACCCGTTGCGGAACATCCGCTGGCTCCTCACGAAAATTGGTCTTGGAGCAGTAGTGCTGCCTTTTGTGCTTTCCTATGTGATGCGGCTCAGTCTCTTCGCCATGATCATTTTCATTGTGCTCGCGGTGGGTGCCTTGGTCGTGCTGGGTGCGTTGGGCGGCGTGATGCGGATCGTTGGTACCTTCGTTAAGTTCCTGATGCCACGCTCGAAGCCCGAACAAAAGCGGCTCACTCAGGTGAGTTTAGGGGTCGAGGATGCGTACCAAACGTTGCATCGTGTCGTGCTGTATGGCGATCACGTCGGCGGCATGCTACGCAAGGGCGATATTGTGGCAGTGTATGGCAAGCGTCGCCGCAGCGGCGTCATTCGAGCGCGCCGGATCGTGGTCGTCGGGCGCGAGTTTGCGCGTGGACAGGTCCAGACCATTGCAATTCGTAGCAAGTTAAGTTTCCCGCCGCCAATTGTGCCGCTGCTGGTATGGCTCGGAGCGGTTGTCGCTTGGGCGAGCATCTTCGCCCCGCACCTATTGCCCAAGCATCCCTGAGGTCATTGCTATGCAACTGCTACCTACGACCCAACTTCCGCCACATGAATTGCTCGCGCTCCTTGAGCGGCATATGCTGGATGTGCAGCCTGTGCCGCCGCAAGGTATCTATGGTCAGGTCGATGCAGCAGCGTGGTGGCAGGTGGAGGGCATCGCACGCTTTTGGGAAGGCCAGGAGCAGGGTGTGCTCGTGCGCTGCATGGAAGATCTGCTGACGGGACTGCATGCAGGTGGCGCTACGCCCATGCTCCTGCTCCATACCTTTGGTGGAGAGTTACAGGTGTTCGTCGGTGTGCAGGCTGAGTATGCACCCGTGCTTGAAGGGGCACTGCAGGGCAATTTTGCGGGCATTCTCCTTGCGGCTGTGCCGCAACGTCTCGGCTCAGCCTTAAGTAAACAGAGCGCATTTGCGCATACGGGCCAACTCACTGGCATCCCGACCTGTAAAGCTGCGCCCGCTGAGCGACAACAAGCTCCTTCAGGCCAAGCAGCGCACCTTCAACAGATCGAGCGGTTGATTCGTGGCATGGGACGTGAGCAGTGGGGCTATTTCGTACGCGGCATCCCGGTACCGCCCGCTGAGGTGCTACTGCTTGGTAGCCAGGTGATCGAGCTGATCAAGGCCTATGGCAATCAAGCCCACACCGTGCACGAGATCAGGCCAGGAGTCAGTATTCAGGGCGATTGGACGGCGCAACATTGTGTCATGGTGTTGGAGCGGCTGCTTCAGCGTGTCGAGCGTGGCAAAGCCCAGGGCATGTGGCAAAGCGAAAGCACCTTTTTCGCCTCCGACATCCTGACCCTCGGCCAAGTCGCGGGCTTTTTGCGGGGCATTTTCGCTGGTCCAGAAGGACAACCCGATCCCATCCGCAGTCGTATCCATACACCAGGTGCACCACCAGTGGCGCTCGAAGATCGGCAAACCGTGTTGCATACCGGTGAACTCGCTACTTTGATGCAGTTACCTAGCGAGGAAATGCCGGGTTATCACGTACATCAGTATGTGCGTTTTGATGTGGCGCTGCCACCAACCAATCCTGCTGTCCACAACATAGCGCTTGGTGCAGTCCTGGACGTTACGCGCGCCACTGGACAACACTATAGCCTCGTGCGCGACGACTTAACGAAACACGGCTTGGTCGTCGGTGTGACGGGCAGTGGTAAAACCAATACGTGTTTTGGCTTGCTGGAACGTGTCTGGGAAGGTGGACGCGGACAGCCGTTTTTGGTGATCGAGCCAGCCAAGGCCGAGTATCGTAGCCTCCTCCGTCCACTCCGTAACCAACTGCGTGTGTATACCTTGGGCGATGAACGCTACGCGCCATTTCGCCTTAATCCCTTTGAGTTCGAGTGCCACGACGTTGAACAGCGTATCCATGTGCAAACGCATATTGATTATCTAAAAAGTGTCTTCGGTGCCGCCTTTGTGTTATACCCGCCGATGCCCTATGTGCTCGAAACATGTCTGCATGAGGTCTATGCTGATCGGGGCTGGAATCTGACGACGAGCGCGATCGAGCGCCGGCTGCCCCGCCCACAGCGCGGTCAGGAAGCGCGCTATCCGGTCTTTCCGACGCTCCAAGATTTGTACGACAAAATCGATCCGGTTGTGGATCGGCTTGGCTATGATGCCCAGATTCAGCGGGATGTTAAAGCGGGCCTCAAGGCACGCATTGGCAGTTTGCTGCTAGGCGGGAAAGGGTTGATGCTGAACACACGTCGCTCCGTGCCGTTCGGCGCGCTCCTGCAATTCCCGACCGTGCTTGAACTTGAGCGGATCGGAGATGATGATGAAAAGGCCTTTGTGATCGGTCTGTTGCTGACCCGGCTGTATGAATACCGGGTGATCGAAGGTCGCCGTCAAGCTGCGCCCAGCGAAGCGGTGCGCCATCTGTTATTGATCGAAGAAGCACACCGCTTGTTGCAGAATGTGTCAACTGCGCAGGAGAGTGAGGCTGCTAATCCGCGTGGCAAGGCGGTCGAAAGCTTTGCGAATATGCTGGCCGAGATTCGCGCGTATGGTCAGGGGGTGTTGATCGCCGAACAAATCCCCAGCAAGCTCACACCCGATGCGATCAAAAACACCAACCTCAAAATCCTGCACCGCACCGTAGCAGCGGATGAACGCGAGGTCATGGCCGGAGCGATGAATTTGAGTGATGCGCAAAAACAGGCTGTTACCACGCTCCTTACGGGCCAAGCAGTCGTTTTTGCTGAAGGTGCCGACCGACCCTACCTCGTCCAAATCGAGCGTGCGAAGGGCAGCGGCGGTTGGGCTGCGACCAAACCGAACGATGCCGAGGTACGCCAAGCCATGATCGATCTCGGTGCCTTTGATGACGAGATTTATAAGCCACGGCCCGGCTGTGAACGCTGTGGCTTATGGAAACGCGATCCCGTGCGCTGCGCCACGATCCGTCATCTCGCTCTGACCGTCCAGGAGCAGCCCGTGTTTACCGAAGCCTTCCGCCGCTATACGCTCTCACTCTCCCAGGATGGTGAACGCGCGGTATTGGGCTACCGCGATCTGCTCCAACCACTGCGCCAAGCTGTGCAGCCGGGTGATGATCAAGAAGAGCGCGAGGTTGCATTATGCGCAGTGGTGCACCGCAGCGCTACGGATATGGAACGACTGGGCGAATATTATGATCTGCCCTACGGCACCCTGGTTGAATTGCATACCGGCAAACTGCTGCCCGTGCTGGCCCTCGTCACCAAAAACTTCAGCAATGATCAAGCTGCCGTAGTCCAGCTCACACAGCATGTTGCGCCCAAAGCCAAAGAATATGGGCAAGCCTTGGACATGGCAACCGCACGACGGGACGGACCGTTTGCCAGCTGCATTTTTTGCCGCCAACGCTGTCGGTATGGCTGGGACCTAGCACCACTGGCTCAGAATGGTCGGCTTCAACGCGACATCATCCAAGCCATCGAAACCATCGCTGATGCTCAGCAAATGTGGGCCAAGGTTGCCGAGATCAGCCAGCATGCCGCGAACCGTGCGCTTGTCGGCACTACACCCCAACCGGTGGCTGCCGCTGCCCTCTGTTTTGCGGCACAAACGTCAGCAGCCCTCGGCTTTGCCGATGATACGCAACGGAAGATGACCGGTCAGGTACGGGATGCACTTAAACCATAAAAGAGGTTTGTGATGGGCCATAAACGGCTGGAGCGAACGCTCAAAGGTATAGAAGAATTAGCTCGACGGGCAGACGTTCAACTCAAGGACGATACGCTGGCCGGGATTCGGAGGAAACTCGAAGCCGAGGCAGCAGCTCTGAAGCAAATAGCACTGGAAAAGAGCGCCGAGGCGGAAGCAAAGCTGCAACAAACAGCGGAGCAAACTGATCAGCCGCCGGTCTTGCGGCGTCTCACACCACAACCTGATACCGGTAAACAACCACCGACCGATCAACCAAGCGTGCTGGAGCCACATGCCTATACCGAGCGTGACTTTGGCAAACGTGCCGAGGGTGGGCCAGAGATTGGGAAAGAGCGCGAGGCCTATACCGGCGGATCACCAGAGGCAATTGAGGGTCGGTTCGGAGGCGAGTGGCCCAAACCCAAGCCTGAGGAGAGCTACGATGCCGAAACGCGACTCCGCAATCTCTAATCGTCTGCTTATCCTGCTCACACTCTTACTGGCGATCCTGCTAAGCTGTGGTGCGCTCGCGTTTTCCCCAGCCCTACAACGTCTTGCACGGGCTCCATATGGAGTTCGGTGTAGCAACTGAGGAAGAGTACGAACTCCTTGCTGATACATTTTTAGGAGCGCCACTTGAGCAGGGAGCGATCGAGTGTACACGAGTTAGCAATGGGGATATTATTCGCTACAATCGTATGACTGATGAATTTGGGGTGTGCAGCGCCGATGGGTTTATTAAAACCTACTTCAAGCCTGATCCTGCCTTTCATCGACAGCCTACGAATCCGGATTATTTTCGGAAGGAGTGTAAGAGATGACGTACGTATGCCCGGTGTGCGGGTATGCCAAACTCAAATATCCACCTACGGATTATACAATTTGTCCCTGCTGTGGAACGGAATTCGGATATAAAGATTTCGCGATGACGCATGAGGAACTGCGCAATCAGTGGATTGCATCAGGGGCGCACTGGGATAGCCAACGTATATCACCGCCTACGGATTGGGACCCTTTTGAGCAATTGACCCAAGCCGGTTATAGCCAGCCTGTCCTCACAACCCACAAGTGAGCCTAGAGGAGACGCCCTTATGCCCTGTCCGGTCTGTGGGGCTACGAATGCGCCTACGAGCCTTTACTGTAGTCAATGCGGTTATGCCTTCGGCGTGCTTGCGCCGACGCTTGCGCTCCCTACAGGCCGACTTGTGCAAAATGCGCTACTTGCCGGACGCTATCGCATCACCCGTAAGATCGCGGATGGTGGCTTTAGTGCCGTCTACCTAGCCGAAGATACACGGCTTGGGCAGCATATCGTTGCGGTCAAAGAAATGGTGGTCGGCACGGGTGGAACCAATCCACAGGCGATCCAGCAAGCCCTGACCGATTTTCAGCGCGAGGCCGAGATGCTAGCCCATATTACGCACCCCAACTTACCACGAGTGATTGATCGCTTTGAGGAACAGGGTCGCCATTTCTTGGTGATGGATTATGTGGAAGGCCAGACGCTGCGCCAAGTTGCGGCTGCGGCTGGGGGACCGCTCCCCGAAGCCCTGATGCTTGGGTGGGCACAACAACTTTGCTCGGTGTTAGAGTTTCTGCACAGCCGCCAGCCGCCGATTATCTATCGCGACCTCAAGCCCGAAAACGTGATGCTGCAAGGGGATGGAACGCTCAAGCTGATCGATTTCGGTATTGCGCGCTTATACCGCCACGGTGGTACCAGCGATACGGTACCACTGGGTACGCCAGGCTATGCGGCACCTGAGCAATATGGTAGTGGCCAAAGTGATGCGCGTGCGGATGTCTATGCTCTCGGGGCGACACTTTATGAACTGCTAACGGGATATGACATAAGTCGCTCACCCTTTCAGCTAGCTCCGGCACGTCAGCATAATCCCGCGCTGAGTCCACGCACCGAATTGGCCTTGCAGCAGGCAATGCAGCCGCATCCTGCCCACCGCTTCCAAACGGTGGCAGCCTTTGCACGTGCACTTGACCCCCAGCCACGTAGTGGGCCACCATCCAAGCGGCGTGGCTGGCTCCGACCAGTTATAGGCGCTGCCGGACTCGGACTGCTGGTTGGTGGGGGCTGGGCGATGTGGAACGTTGTCCAAGGACGACAGCAAAACCAGTCAAGTACGACTGTTATAGCAGCTCAACCAGCCACGCCGGTAGCTACGAGCCAAGCGACCCCAAGCACAAGCGCATCTGTTTTGCTCGCGCTCGTCACTACACCCACCGTGACAGTCGTGCCAACCGACAAGCCCGCGCCCACCATCTCACCCGCACCGACCTCTGTACCGACGCTGGTCCCACCGTCCAGCACACTCACTCTCCTGCCCTCACCGACGCTGGTGCCAACGGTTGTCCCTCCTTCACCAACACCCGTACCGCCGACGCCAGGTCCAGCATTGCCGATCAAAGTTTCGGGTGTCCAAGCCTCCTCGCTTGCCCCCGCTGCACCCGATGCCTGCGGTCAAACCAATAGTTATGAACCACAGAACGTGATCGATGGGCGACCGAACACTGCTTGGCGTGTCCAAGGTGATGGCAATGGAGCGTGGATCGACCTTGACTTAGGAACGGGTGTTAAGGTTACACGCGTTGGCTTGATTGTTGGCTACGACAAGATCGATGCATGTGATGGTACGGATCGTTTCTTTCAAGGACGCATCGTGCGCCAGGTACGGCTAGAGTTCGATAATGGTCAGCACTACGCATCAGCCTTTGCCGCACAACGACAGGTGCAATATGTTGAGCTCCCAGATGTGCCAACCCAGCATGTGCACGTGGTGATCCTCCAAAGCGATCCCCCACCAGCGAATAATGGGCGCGATCTGGTCGCCATCTCAGAAATCGAGGTATGGGGTCGCCCTTAGCACGTCTACACGCGATGGTCACGCCGGCGTAAGGACCACGTGGTCACGAGCAAACAGATGACCGCATACACGATCAGCACAAGCCAGCGTCCTATCATATGGCCCCCTGAATGCGCATAATTGGGAGCTGCTGGAATGGGGGGTGACGAGACACTCGGCAACGCATTGACATCAACAATTGCGCCCATGGTGTCCATGGACCAGCGGCTGATGGTGAGCCATGACCATACTTTGGTGCTACCTTCCAAAGGAAAGATCGAGCCAGCGAACAAAATCTGTGGAATGAGTGTCAGCGGGACGATGCTCATCGCTTTATCAGGTGTGGTAGCGACGGCTGATACCAATAGTCCAAGGCTTACACCAGCCATGGTGGTAAGGAACAAGGAAAGGCCGAGTTCGATGCTGACGGGCAAGGCAATGCCATGCGCTGGCAAGGTTAAATGGCGACTGACCACGAAGAGCAAGGCAATACTTTGCATAGCGCTCAACATGGCGAGCACTGCCACTTTCGATAGCAGATAGGGCAATAAGCGCAGACCACCTAAACGCTCGCGTTGATAAATTGGTGCTTCTTTCGCAATCTCGCGGGCTGCGTTAATGATGCCGAACCAGACCGCTACGCATGCGAGCACAAATACCACTTTGCGAGCGCCCTGCGTATTCTGCACCAACGCATCCTGGCTCGTGACGACGTTGACGAGCATGGCAATCAAGGGTGCTTGCAGCAACAAGATCAGGAGATTACGGCGGTCATTCAGGAATAACTCGAGCAAGCGGCTTGTCAGCATGATGAACTGCTGCCAATTGCTGATACGCCGCGGCGGTCGCGGCGGTGGAGTCGAAGGGGTAAGGATCGTGGTTGGGGCAAGCCGCCTTTGGACATATTGTTGATAGTCGGGAGAGGCACGGAAGGCGCGTTCCCATAATTCTGCCAAAGGCGGGTGCTCGCGTGCTCCCGGATTCGTTTGCTGCCACTGATTGAAGACAACACTTAAAAGTTGTACGTGAACGGCATCAGATGGATCATACACGCCATCCAGGCGTGTGTAGATGTCGGCGTAATCGTTACCTACACCAAAAAAGGCTAACGCGGAACGCGGCGGGCCAAAATACACCATGCGACCGGCAGCCATGAAGGCAACATGATCGCACTGTTCAATGTTGCTCGTTGCGTGGGTGACCAACGTAATCGTGCGCCCTTGGTCGGCCAGACTGCGCAACAGGTACATCATTTTCTTTTCAAGGCCGGGATCGAGACCAGAGGTGGGCTCATCCAGGAAAAACAAGCTGGGGTCGGCTAACAACTCGGCAGCGATCGAGACGCGCTTACGTTGTCCACCACTTAGTGTGTCGACCAATTTGTCGCGGTGGTACGTCAGTCCGACCTCGTCAAGGACGCGGTTGATCCGGTCTCTGATCTCCTGCGGCGTCGTATCCGCAGGTAGGCGGAGTTTAGCAGCATAGTACAGTGCATGCTCGACCGAGAGATTGCGGTGGATAATGTCGTCCTGGGGCACAAAACCAAGCATTGATTGGTATTGCACAAAGTTGTGGTAATAATCATCCCCGTTGATCAGCACATGGCCTGCGGTAGCAGGAGCATACCCGCTGAGTGTGCCCATCAAGGTGGATTTACCTGCACCGCTTCCACCCACGAGCGCGACAAATTCACGTGGCGCAATTGACAAAGATACCTCATTCAAAATCGAACATCGTTGTTTACGCCACCATGATCCTTTGCGCACAATACGGTTCAGCCCGCGTGCATCGAGTTGCAGCGCCCCTTGCTGGTTGTGTGCGGCGATCGATGTTCCGTCAAACACGAGCCGATACGGTCCAATCTGAAGCGACTGACCAGCTTGTAAGGGTGTTTGACTAATGCGTTGCCCATCCACAAAGGTTCCATTGGTACTGCCGAGGTCGGTCATTAAATAACGACCATTGGCTTGACGCCGCACTTCGGCATGCCGATGCGAGACACCTGGATGATTCAAGACCAAGTCACTATTGATACGTCCAATCGTATGAACAGCCCCAGTTAGCTGTAATCGTCCAGCCGGTGGAGGAGTTGTTGTTCCCCCTGATAGTGGATTCTGATAGGTCAAGGTGACAAAGTTACCCGTCGTTTGATCGCCAATACGGACAACATCGCCGTCTTTAAGCTGAATCCGAGGAGCTTTACGACCGTTGCACAGCAAGCCATTGGTGCTATTGGTATCGATGAGGCTGTGTCCGGAACTGGTCGCTTCGAGCTGAGCATGGTGGCTCGAAACAAACAGCGACTGCAGCGTAATATCATTATCGCCCGCTCGTCCCAAGGTTAAATGACCACCACGCAATGGGATAGTGCGGTGCTGGCCCCCTTCTTCGATCACCAAACAAGCTCCACTCATCAGCGTGGTTGCCGACGTAACGTAGCTCTGGACTGCCACCGGCCCGCTGCCCATGCTTTGAGCGTGGGCTAATGGTCGTCCACAACTCGAACAAAAGTGAGATGCTGGATTATAGTGGGTTGCGCCACAACTGCATTGGACCATACGTGCCGACACCTCGCGTATTCATATTTGGACAGCCTTTAAGATTAAGAGACACTTTCGACCTATTTTTACTCCATCCAGAGGCTGCAGCAGCAGAAAAAAAGTGATGGCATTGTGTCTACTTTAGCAGGCGGCTTATTGCCGCCTCCTTGAGAGTGGATGCCCCGATGCACTGTGCTGCGTGTGGTCACGTTAATCCGGTTGCAAGCACCTATTGCCAACTGTGTGGTCATCTTGTGACCAGTTCAGTGTCGGGTACTACTGGTGGCTTCGCTCCGCAGACACGGCTCGCAGAACGCTATGTCATCGGGCGAAAACTTGCCGACGGCGGCTTTAGCGCAGTGTATCTGGCCCAAGATACGCGGCTAGGAAATTGTTGGGTCGTCGTTAAGGAGATGGCGGTCGGGGCACAGGGTACGAATCCGTACGCAATCCAACAAGCTGTAACCGATTTCCAGCAAGAAGCAGAACTGTTAGCACGGATTAGCCATCCCAACCTACCACATGTGAGCGATCGCTTTGAAGAGGATGGCAAGCATTTTCTGGTTATGGATTATGTGCAGGGACAAACCCTGCGTGAGGTTCAAGCAGCGACAGGCGGATCGCTGCCCGAGTTGACAGTCATGGCCTGGGCCACCCAATTATGTGATGTGCTCGACTTCCTGCATAACCAGCAGCCGCCGATCATTTACCGCGACCTTAAGCCTGATAATGTCATGCTACAGCCGGATGGGACGATTAAGTTAATCGACTTCGGCATTGCCCGCTTCTACAAAACCGGTAAGACCAACGACACCACCAGCTTGGGTACGCCGGGTTATGCACCACCCGAACAATTCGGCCATGGTCAGAGTGATGCACGCACCGATGTGTATGCGCTGGGCGCGATGCTCTATGAGTTGTTAACGGGCTATGACGTCGGTGCGACCCCTTTTACTTTTCCGCCGGCCCGTCAAATTAACCCGCAGCTCTCTGCACGTACCGAGGCCGCTCTGAGCCAAGCGACCCAACGAGATCGTGATCAACGCTTTAGTACGATCGCTGCATTCAAGCAAGCACTGGGGTATGCACCAACACCTGCACCGTTACCAGCGCCTCCCATGCGTAAGCGCCGACGCTATGCTTGGGCGGTTATTCCCCTCACCGTCGTAATTGCTGCCCTGGGAAGCGGTGTATTCATCACCTACCAGACACATCTGTTTGATAGCGTATTCGCCAGAACACCACAGAATGCGAGCACAGCGGTGGCTACAGCTCCCACCCCCACCATTGCAGTACTGCCAAGCCCCACACCTACACCTTCGGCAATTCCACCGACCGCTACCGTGTCCCCAACTGCTACGCCCACTGTCACTGCGACACCAACTCCGACGGCAACCGCGACACCAAATCCCATCGAACTTCGGCAAGAAGTCGAAGCAGCAATCCAAACCTATAATGATCGACGTACCGAAGCTCTGCGCACCTCGAATACAGCGATGTTCGACGCAATTACCACTGGTGTGCAACGTGATTTTGAAGTCCAAACCATCAACAGTGATATCGCCACTGGTGCTCACCACGAGATTTATATCTATAGTTGGCAGATTCGAGACATCAGTTTTGCTAATCCCAATGAAGCAAACGTGACAATCACCAAAACGGAGGATCGATTGTTTTTTCCGCAGGGTTGTACGGTGCCAGATGATAGCGATCCTTGTCGCCGCGCTGTGAATAAGCAAAACACTCGGCGGAATGAAAGCTACGCTGTACGTTATCACATGCTTAAACTCGATAATGTGTGGAAAGTCGATCAATTTCAAGTCGTGCCTTAACCTAAGGAGAGTTTGTGCTCCCTTCACCACGCCAAAGTTTCCCCTACCTATTTTTGCTTGTTAGCTGTGTCGTCTTAATCACGGTGATCATCAATAGTCTTGTTCGGCACGAAACAAAAGCACAAACACCAGCCTACCCATCACCGACAATCCGTATACATCGAGACGAGCGTCCGGCTCTTCCACCAGATCTGCCGGTTGCTCAAGCACGTAAGGCGACTTCCCCATCTATACCATCTCAAACGCCATTGGTAACTGCCACTGCTGTCCCTGCTACACCCGTGCTGGCACAGCCCGCGCCTGTCCCGCTGCCTCAAGGCTTTGGTGTCATGCGCTACCCCACTGGCAGTGCCGTCCATGGTCATGGTCTCGTAATCATTGGTACTACCGCCTATTCCATTGACGCAGGCGTATTGCGTGCCCTGCCGCTTGAAGGAGATGGCAGGGTGCAAACACTGGTGCCAACCAACAATCAAATCGATGGTGTGGCAACGAAGGATTGGCTCGATCTCGCACCAACCGGGGACGGTGGCCTATGGTTGCTTGATCGTCTCGGCGATCTGGCCCGATTTGACCCTCAGGGTGGCACATGGCGGAGCGAACGGCATATTCAAGATCGCTTCCATAATCCAGAAGAACTGTATGTTGCGCTCGCCAGTTTCGGTGGGCGGGCCTATATTTTGGATGAGGCGCAAGGCCAAATCTGGCGCTGGCCAGCAACCGATCTGGCCGAAGGTTATTTTGGCGGCGCAGATGTATGGCCACGGATCAAGAGTGGCATCGATCTGACACGCGCGGTTGACGTTGCCATTGATGGGGCCGTGTATGTGCTGCTACGCGAGGAACCCGAGCCACGCAAACAGCTACCGGCCCGTATTCGTAAATACCAAGGCACAACGTTGGTCTGGGAAGTTACAGCTGGCACAACCTTCCAACGTCCCCTCCGTCTTTTCGCTGATCCGACGGCAGCGAAGTTGTATGTCATCGACCAGGATGGGATGCGTGTCCAAGTGCTCGATGAGGCCACTGGTTCACTCAGCCGAAGTTATACCCTCGGTGTCGAAATCCGTGCGGTCGCCATGCGGAATACGCAACTCTATCTCCTGAGTCGGGATGCGATCTACGCCACCGACTGGCAAGGTGTGCACACGGCTCATGGCGGCGATCTTGACTATCGTGCGTGGCGACCCGATGACCCAGATACCTGGGGCAGTGTTCATCTCGCATCGCCAATCCCAGATGCATTTCTGCCGGATCGGGATGCGCTCATCCCTGGATCGCCGCGCGTGTATCGTTACGGAGTACATGAAGGCATCGACTTTTATGGCATCGCAGTCGGCACACCCATTGAGCTAGGAACACCGGTGCACGCTGCTGCCGCCGGCACTGTCATTCGGGCCGATACAGCTTATGTTGAACTTACGCCCGACGAATTGACCAGCTTGTTGCAGGAGGCCGAACAGAAACGTGATACACCACCGGCGACCGAAGCGCGTTTGCGGGGACGCCAGGTATGGATCGATCACGGCAATGGCTTAGTAACACGCTATGCCCATTTGAGTGGAATTGCATCGCGCGTGACCGTGGGAACAGTGGTCCAGACCGGAGCTGTGATCGGCTATGCTGGGAACTCCGGTACTGAGGCAGGCGTGCAACACTCCACCGCTGACGTCCATCTCCATTTTGAGATACGGCTGGGTGAGCAGTATCTCGGACGTTGGCTCGCACCCTTAGAAACTCGTCGGATCCTAGGCCAAGTCTTCGGCTTTGATAGCTCTAATGTGCAAGGAAAGTAAGGTATGCAATGCCCTGTCTGTGCTAGCTCAAATAGTGCTACCGCCAAATTTTGCAATACTTGCAGTGCTGCACTAACGCCGATGACTGGACGGTTGCCCATCAACCAACTGCTCACAGGGCGCTATCTGATCTTGCACCTCATGACACAAACGATGCAGAGTGCAGTATATAAGGCGCAAGATACCCGGCTTGGGCACACATTAGTGGTCGTTAAAGAGATGCTTGCACCACACGGGGGCGACCCAACTGCGATCCAGCAGGCGATCACTGACTTTCAGCGCCAAGCCGATCTGCTCGCTAAGCACCTGCATCCCAATTTGCCACATGTGATTGATTCCTTCAAGGAAGGCGACCGCTACTTCTTGGTCATGGAGTATATCGAAGGGCAAACCCTGCGCCAACTCCTTGAAGCTACTCAGGGTCCGTTACCCGAAGCACGGGTGCTGGACTGGGCTGTACAACTATGTGCAGTACTTACATTTCTGCATACCCGCCAACCCCCGATCATTTATCGCGATCTTAAGCCCGACAATATCATGCTGCAACCCAACGGCACGATTAAGCTGATCGACTTCGGTATTGCCCGCCTCTACCAAGCTGGAAAGACTGTTGATACCGTTCCACTTGGTACACGCGGGTATGCCGCTCCTGAACAATTCGGCGGAGGACAAAGCGATGAGCGTACAGATGTTTATGCACTCGGCGCCGTGCTCTACGAGTTGCTGACTGCATATGATGTGAGCCAAACGCCGTTTCAGTTCCCACCCGCGCGCCAACGTAATCCGCAGATTAGCGCCCGGACAGAACTCGTACTGCAACAAGCCTTGCAGCATGATCCTGATCAGCGCTTCCAGCACATCACGTCCTTCGCACGCGCCCTACAAGCAACTGCAGCATCTCAGTCGTTTACCGTACCGATGCAACCTCCTGCTGTGCAACGCCGCCTCATCTGGCCCTTGCTTGGAGTAGGTGTCACGTTGCTGTTGGGTGGAGCAGGCTGGGGTGGGTGGTATGCGTGGGCAGCTAATCACCCACCTGCTACGGCGACGACTATCCCTACGCAACCACAGGTGGCTATGGTGCCATCAAACACCCCTACTCCAGTGGCGACCACGCTCCCAACGGCCAGCACTCTACCGCCCTCCATAGTTGTGCCGACGGTTCCTCCACCTCCAACGGATACTGTTGTCCCAACCACTACCAGCGAACCGCCTCCAACCCGTACTATCCGCTCCACTGTTACACTGGTCCCGAGCTGGACCCCCGCTCCAACCGCTACGCCAACGTCTACATCGACTCCCTCGCCAACCTCGTTGGTAACGGGCACCGCTTCGCCCACCCCACCGAATGGCCCACCCACCGGTCATCTTGCGTTTGCCATCGGTGTACCAACCGGAGACACAAGCAAGTGGCATATCGAAACGCTTGACCTTACAACTGGTCAGCGGCAAGCGCTGCCAGGCACTGGAACTGGTAATGATATTAATCCGGTTTGGTCACCCGATGGGCAGCACATTGCCTTCGCTGCCGAAGCCAGCGGCAACCGCGATATTTGGTTGATGGATGCCGCCGGAAGTCACGCCGAGCGGTTAACGTCGGGACACATTAAACAACAATATCCAACCTGGTCTCCACGCGGCGACGCCTTGATCTTTACCTACAATAAATCAGATACCGCCGACGCTTTGTACCGGATTGACGCTTCTGGGCAACAGGGTGTCGATCTTGGAGTGGGAGGCAACGCGTCATGGTCGGTCAACGATCAAATTATTTTTAGCCTGGAAGTAACACCATACTCGCATGATATATGGCAAATGGGTGCAGATGGGAGTGGGCGGGCTAAGCTCGTTGATACGCCCGATGTGAACGAAGAGTTTGCGGTCTGGTCACCAGACGGTCAACATATCGCCTTCACATCCAACCCGGTTATTACGAACAACGAAGACGATTTACATAATCGACAAATCTGGATCATGGATGCTGACGGCAGTAACCGGCACCAAGTCACAAGTGG
Source organism: Herpetosiphonaceae bacterium (assembly GCA_013821605.1). GTDB lineage: Bacteria > Chloroflexota > Chloroflexia > Chloroflexales > Kallotenuaceae > JACDGP01. The sequence continues at coordinate 4,649 of JACDGP010000019.1, read as the reverse complement.
ACGCTACCCAGCAACGAATGCTGCATGGTCACCAGATGCGCAATGGGTTGCGTTCGTGGTTCAACAATCCGTAACGACCTCCCAGGTCTGGATAGTTCGCGCAGATGGCACCCAAGCCCATCAACTGACTGCTGATAAAGCGAAGAAGTTTTACCTTTCATGGACGCGTTAGCAGGGTAACGATGTGCTCGTGTAATCAAGCACTCCAGTATCAGTGAAATACGAATTTTTCGAAGTACGACGTGCCGACCAAAACAATTCGGCCTGGAAAAGATGCAGTTTGGTAAAGTCGTGCCACAGAATGTGTACGAGCAAATTATCCGAACGGTTGGTGGCTTCGCCCAAGTCATCCGCAAACCATAACGATGCTATTGATGGTTCGTTCGTGGGGCTGTACATTCACATGGACGAAGCTCAGCCCACCGCGCACCCGGAGTTTCAAGCAGAAAGCGCATGATATCAAGGATGTAGCCGAGGGGCCGCTCGCCCCATGAGTGGAGCGGCTGTGGCCCCCTGCGCATGTTGAAAGGTAGTCAAGCGACCCTGGATGGACCAGAATATTCGTCGCCTGCGTATCGCCGTGCAAAAAACACGTTGCACGAAATTGAAAATACCCATCAAAGGGAACCGCGAGAACGTGTGCGCTCCCAAATGATGCTGTTCGGCAATCATCTGGAGGGTAGACGCTGATACCTCCGGGAAATCGGGTAGTTGCACAGCTATCACTCCTTAGGCATACTTCAAACGTACTCGGTTGTTACTATAATGGAAAGATATGAGTTCTACCAGAACGACACGGCTAGGTTTCCTGTATCTATCTCAAGAGGAAGCGCCCCCTCCGGCACTCGGCCGCGCTGATGCGGTCGTCGAGGTAATCATGCGCGCATTGACAAGGAGGACATGATGTTGCCTGATCGCATACGCGTCGTTAATAAATATGTCACGAATCGGCTCTTGCGCGGGCTGGCGAAGCTTTCCCGCGGCCCATTTGCGCTCATTCGTCACGTTGGCCGTCGCAGCGGAAAGCCGTATGAAACGGTGATCATGGTGTGGCCGATGGGAGCAAGTTTCGTGATTGCTTTGACGTACGGGCCGCAGGTGGATTGGTATCGCAACATACTGGCGGCGGAAGGTGGTACGGTGTTTTGGCATCGCAAGCTCTATACTGTCGGGAAACCAGAAGCGATCAATCCCAAAACCGCCCTGACAGCGTTTCCCACCCCATTCCGACAGATCCTTGGCAGGATTGGCTTGCAGGATTTTGTGCGTGTGAAGTTCATCGAGCCAGCCGCTCCAGGTCAATAAGTACGGCCGTGTAGATGCTCCATCTCGCGCCGCGTTTAGAAGCGCTAGCCACTAAGATGCGTTCATTGAAGTTATACTGAGTTCTTCACCTGTCCGTTGACAGGCGCTTCCAGCAGGTGGTATAGTTTCATCCACAAAAGCATAGATAAAAACTGTGATGGGGACCAGTACGCGCCGTGCCAGGGTCGCAGCGAGCCGGGAGCAGTGAAAGCCGGTGACGAGGCAGTGCGGAACCCACCCCTGAGTTGCCGCCGAACCGCGCGAGCGCCAAGGTGTGCCGGCCCGTCCGCCGTGATCGGGACTCCGCTATCGCGTTCGTAACGCCGTAGCGCAGAGTGGGAGTCGAAGGCTCCAAACAAGGTGGTACCGCGTGCCTTAAAAGGCCCGTCCTTGAGCAAGTTGCTTGGGGATGGGATTTTTGTTTTAACTGCGCGTTAGGAGGCTGAACGATGGCAAAAGATGGTATTACCACGCGGGCGAAAGATTATTCGCAGTGGTATCTCGACATTGTGGACAAGGCGGAGCTCAGTGAATGGTCGCCGGTGCGGGGCTGTATGGTGATCAAACCGCATGGCTATGCGCTCTGGGAGTTGATTCAGCAGGGGTTGGACCAACGCATTAAAGATACGGGCCACCAGAATGCCTATTTTCCCTTGTTCATTCCCCAGAGCTTCTTGCTGCGCGAGGCTGAGCATGTGGAAGGCTTCGCGCCGGAGGTGGCGTTGGTGACGCACGCAGGCGGTGAACTGCTGGCGGAGCCACTGGTGGTGCGGCCTACGTCAGAAACGATTATTGGCGTGACCTTTGCCAAGTGGGTGCATTCGTGGCGCGATCTGCCCTTGCTGATCAACCAGTGGGCCAATGTCGTGCGCTGGGAATTGCGGCCCCGTCCTTTCTTGCGGTCGGTCGAGTTTCTATGGCAAGAAGGGCATACCGTGCATGTGGACGAGGCCGATGCCGAGCGTGAAACCCTGATGATCTTGAAGGATGTGTATGCCGACTTTGTGGAAAAGGTGATGGCGCTGCCGGTCTTACGTGGGCGCAAAACTGAGAGTGAAAAGTTTCCAGGGGCGCTACGGACGTATTCGATCGAGGCGATGATGCAGGATGGCAAAGCGTTGCAGGCTGGAACTTCGCACAACCTGGGCCAAAACTTTGCGCGCTCGTTCGATATTATGTATACCGCGCCGGATAACCAGCAAGTGTATGGGTGGACGACCTCGTGGGGCGCTTCGACACGGCTGATCGGCGCGCTGATCATGGCGCACTCCGACGATGATGGCTTGGTGCTGCCGCCACTACTTGCCCCTATTCAGGTTGTGGTGGTGCCCATTTATAAAACTGACAGCGAACGGGCGGATGTGCTCGCCGCCGTTGAGCGGCTGACTACGGGCTGGAAGGGCCGCTTTCGCTTCAAAGTCGATGACCGCTCGAATCTGACGCCGGGCTTCCGCTTCAGCGAATGGGAGGTCAAAGGCGTGCCGATCCGGGTCGAGGTCGGTCCAAAGGACGTGCAAAAAGGGACGGTCGCCGTTGCACGCCGCGATCAGCCGGGCAAAGAAGGCAAGCGCTTCATACCACAGGAGGGGCTAAACGACCATCTGGAGGGGCTGCTCCTTGAAATTCAACAAGCGTTGTATGACCGTGCGTTGCGCTTCCGCGACGAGCATACCTTTACAGCCACAACCTATGATGAACTCAAGGCGCTGGTCGAGCAGGGCTTTGTGCGCTGTTATTTCGCGGGTGGCGACGAGGAAGAGGCACGCATTAAGGAAGAAACCAAAGCGACTGTGCGGGTGATCCCGTTCGACCAACCGGAGGCCGAAGGACGCTGTATTGTGACCGGCCAGAGCACCACGCGGCAGGTGGTCTTCGCCAAGTCATACTGATGTGTTGCGCCCCCTCATCCCCTGCCCCTTCTCCCACCAGAGGAGAAGGGGTGCGGAACTGCCGGTCAGGCCGTTTGCTTGAGTTTTTCGAAATATTGCTTGCGGACCTTCGCCACTTTGGGAGCGATGATCACGCGACAGTAGCCCTGGTCGCCGTTGTTCTTGAAATAGTCCTGGTGATAATCCTCAGCCTTATAGAACACCGGTGCCTTGGTGACCTCGGTGACGATCGGGGCGTGCCACAGCTTTTGGGCAGTCAGATCGGCAATCACCTGCTTGGCCGTTTGCTCTTGCTCGGGCGAATGAAAGAAGATCGCGGAGCGGTATTGTGTCCCGTGATCGGCACCCTGGCGGTTGAGGGTGGTCGGGTCGTGGATGGTGAAAAAGACTTCCAGCAACTCCCGGAAGCTAATCACCGTCGGGTCAAAGCTGATTTGCACCACCTCGGCATGGCCAGTATTGCCCCGGCATACCTGCTGGTAGGTTGGCGACGCTACCTTGCCGCCCGCGTAGCCCGACTCAACGCGCTGCACGCCACGCAAATCGGCATAAACCGCTTCTAAACACCAGAAGCAACCACCCGCCAGCGTAGCTAGCTCGGTGTGATGTTGTGCTTGATCCATATGTTTCGTCTTTCCTTAGTTGTATGCTGCATGCCGGATGAATATAGATACGCAGTGCATATGCGGCCGGATGTGCAAAGAGCAACCATTGCAACTGTTATCCACTGGTACAATGGAACATGCGCTGGTATCCACAGAAAGGAGGCGCCGTGACCCGCATTACCGTTCCACGCATCATTTTGATCCTAGCCGCACTGATCGGTGGCTTCTGGTTAGTAGAACAAACCTTCCGGATTGTCTACCGGATTGCGGATATTTTACTCATCTTTGGTTTGGCCTGGCTCCTGAAATTGCTGCTCGATCCGCTGATGCGGCGTTTGCGCCTATGGCATGTGCCACGCGTGCTCAGCATTTTGATTGCCTATGGGTTGTTTATCGGTGCCTTCGTTGTGATGGTGATCTGGTTGACGCCACAGCTGGCCGGGTTAGGGCAGGGCACGCGGCAACTGGCCCGCGAAATAGCACTCCGTGCCGACCAGGCGGCGAACTGGCTGCAGGCACGTGGGGTCGAGGTCAATCCACACGCGTTGACGATGCAAATTATTACGCTGGGCAGTGATTTTGCCAGTACGGTAGCCGGTCGTGCATTCGAGATCGCTCAGAGTGTGCTTTCGGTGCTGGGCAAGTTCGCGCTCGTGATCACCGTCAGCATTTATATGAGTCTCACGCGGGGTTCGATGGGCGACTGGTTGCGTCCGATCATTCCGCCGCGCTGGCGTGATGAATATGATGAATTCCTAACCGATGTTAAGAATGCTTATTCGGCCTCGATCCGGGGTTACTTTTATGTTGTCGCGCTCGGGACACTGCTGAGCAGTGTAATCTTATTCGG